>JABDPF010000086.1 GCA_013042915.1 Lysobacterales bacterium | reverse complement strand
AAACCGATGTCGTGCATTTACGCAACGGCGACCGGGTGACGGGCGAAATCAAATCCCTGTTCCGGGGCCGCCTCGAGTTCAAAACCGATCACATGGGCACCTTGTTGATCGATTGGGAGGATATCCAGCGGATCGCCAGCGACACAGGCCAATCGGTCGAACTCACCAACGGCCAGCGGTTCTACGGCCCGCTGGAGAAACCGGACACCTCGGACATGATGGTGGTGTCAACCGAGAAGGGCCCGGTCGGGCTGTCGGTGACGGATGTCACGAACATGTACCCGGTGAAAGCGACCTGGTGGGAGCGGGTCGACGTGAGTTTCAAGGTGGGCTTCAACTGGGACAAGTCCAGTGACGTGGGTAAGTACAACCTGGGGGTGGACGCCGTTTACCGTCACCCTGATTTCATTAGCCGGGCGGGGGCATCGGCCGAATTCACCACCCAATCAAGCCGCAGTACAACAACACGCGCGTCGGCGAACCTCAGCCACCTGGTGTTTAATGAACAGCGGCGGTTCAGGACTTACTTCGGCAATTTCGACCACAACGAGGCACTGGGACTGCAACTCAGAACACTGTTGGGACTGGGTTACGGATGGATCCCGGTGAGAACGAATCGAACCTGGTTCTCGACGATGGTCGGGTTGGCGGTAAACCGGGAGCGGCCAGTGGACGGCAGGGAGGCTTCTAATCTCGAGGGCGTGATCGGTGCGACCTATGAGTACTTCAAGTACCCGACACCCAAGAAGTCGTTAACCAGCGACCTGGTGGTTTATCCTAGTCTGTCAGAATCCGGACGAGTCCGGGCCGAATTCAACACCAATTTCGATATCGAGATCGTCAATGATTTTTTCTGGGACCTCGAGTTTTACACAAGTTACGACAGCGAACCGGTGACCGATGATGCCGAGTCGATCGACTACGGTATCAATTCATCCGTCGCCTACAAGTTTTAACCATGGAGCATTCGAAGATGAAAACAACATTCAGGCTTATCGTCCTCACTTTAATCGCTTGCGTGGGTGCAACGAGCGCGCTCGCCAAAACCGAAACGCTTCCCGAGGTTACCGTGGAGGGGTTGCAGCGGGTAAAAGATTCCAAGCTGGCCATCGTGTATGCAGAACCCGGCGCTGACCTGTCGGTCTACGACAGCGTCAATCTGATGGAACCCTACGTTGCCTTCAAGAAGAACTGGGCGAGAGATCAGCGTCGCTCTGCCTCTTCACTGTCGATGAGTGTGAAAAAACGGGACATCGAGAGGATGAAAACCAAGATGGCCAAGGAGTTCGGAGCCGTTTTCTCCCAGGTGCTCACGGACGGCGGTTACCAGGTCACCGAGGATACGGGCGAAAGCGTATTGCTGGTCAGGCCGGCCATCATCGACCTCGATCCCAATGCGCCGGATATCTCCACGCCCAGTAACACCCAGACCTACACGCAATCTGCGGGCGCTATGTCGCTGTACATAGAGCTCTACGATTCCCTTACCGGCGACCTGATCGCGAAGGCGCTGGATCGACAGAGCGATGGGTCGTCATCGCACATGTTCATGTGGTCCAACCCGGCTTCCAACGCGGCCGCCTCTAAACGTATCCTGAGAAGATGGGCAGAAACGCTGCGTGACGCCCTGGACGAATCCAAGCAGTAGGGTTCGGATCACACGTTCGCCAGCGACTCCCCTTTGCCCCATGATCGCGGGCAATGCTTGTTCGCCCGGGCCCACATATATTAGAATGTTCTAATTCTGTGGGCTCGGTTCATTCAGCCTGACTCTCCGATGATGGATTCATGTAAGTTTTCGAGCAAGAATGGGAGCGCTATGCGCAACGGCAGCTTTTCAGCGTCTGATCACCGCCGTCCGGTGGTGAGGGCGTCGTTCGTGCTGGTTTGGATCGCGGTCTTCGTGGCCGGCGGAGCCTGTGCCAGTGATCTTTCCACCCTGACCGTCAACACCGAATGGGTGCCGCGCGAACGCGTCTTCGACGGCCTCGTCGAAGCCGAGCGCCGTTCCACCGTGTCCTCGCAGGTCGCGGCCCGTATCGAGGAACTTCCATTCGACGTCGACGATTATGTCGAGCGGGGTGACCTCATCGTGCGCTTTCGCGATCAGCAGGCCGCGGCGGACCTGAAGCAGGCCGAGGCGGCGGACCGCGAAGCGCGGGCAAGACTCGAGCAAGCTGAGGCCAACCACGAGCGTATTCGCCAGTTGCACAGCCAGGAACGTATTTCCCAGGCTGACATGGACGGATCCACAGCCGACCTGCAGTCCGCCCGTGCGCGCGTCGAATCCACCGGGGGCGCCTTACTGGGGACGCGCGAGCGTTTCGAGAACACGATTGTGCGAGCCCCGTTTGCCGGAATCGTCGTGGAGCGGCACGTGGAGCTCGGTGAGATGGCGACGCCGGGCACGCCGTTGATGACCGGGCTGTCGCTGGAGCACCTGCGGATAGTGCTGGACGTGCCGCAGCAGGACATCGGCGCCTTACGCAGCGGCGGTGAGGCCTGGATTGACCTGCCCGATGGCGACAGCATCGCAGCGCAGGACATCCGGATCTTCCCGTATGCCGAGGCGACGACCCACACCTTTCGCGCGCGCCTGGGGCTGCCCGAGGGCCAGCATGGAATCTACCCGGGCATGTGGGTGAAGGTGCGCTTCCTGACCGACAAGGAAGAGGCGCTGCTGGTGCCCGCAACGGCGGTCGTTCGGCGCAGCGAGTTGACCGGCGTCTACGTGCGGCGCGAGGACGGTACGCCCCGTTTGCGCCAGGTCAGGCTGGGGCGCCAACTGCCCGATGGACGCCTGATGGTGCTGGCCGGGCTGGAGCCGGGCGAGGAGGTGGTAAGCGACGGCGACGCGGCACGCCGGGCCCTTTTGGGTTCTCGCGGCTGAGTGGAGACGAAGATGAGCGATCGCAAGCCGGACTCGGGCCCGCCACTAGGCGTTTCGGGCTCGCTGGCCCGCCGATTCCTGCAGACCGAGATTACGCCGCTTCTGGCGCTGGTCGGCCTGTTGCTGGGGCTGTTCGCGGTGCTGGTCACTCCGCGCGAGGAAGAGCCGCAAATCGACGTGACCTTCGCCAATGTCTTCATCGCCTATCCGGGCGCTTCGGCACCGGAGGTGGAGCAGCTGGTCAGCACGCCGATGGAGCGCATTCTCTCGGAGATCGACGGCGTGGAGCACATCTATTCGGTTTCACGCCCCGGCAACAGCATCCTGACCGTCCAGTTCGAGGTCGGCGAGCCGCGCGACGAGGCCATCGTGCGTCTGTACAACGCCGTTTACTCCAACCAGGACTGGATGCCACAGAACATCGGCGTGATGCCGGCCCTGATCAAGCCGCGCGGCATCGATGACGTGCCTATCGTGACCGGCACCCTGTGGAGCGAGAACCCCACCGTCGGGGCGCACGAGTTGCGTCGCGTCGCCCACACCATCGAGACTGAGCTGCAGCGCGTGCCCGGCACGCGGGACATCGACACCGTTGGAGGGCCGGACCGCGTGGTCAGCGTGCGGCTCGATCCCGGCAAGCTATCGGGTTACGACATCGACCTGCAGCAGTTGCGCGGCGCGCTGGCCAGCGCCAACGCCTCGTTCGACGCCGGCTCGTTCGCCTCCGGCAACGAGGAGATCCTGGTGCAGGCCGGAACCTTCCTGACCACACCCGAGGAGGTGGCGGAGCTGGTCGTCGGGATAAAGGACGAGGGCCGGCCGGTCTTCCTGCGCGACGTCGCAATCGTCAGCCTCGGCCCCGACCTGCCCGAATCCCGGGTCAGCTTCGGGCTGGGTCCGGCCAACGAAGCCGGCCTGCCGGCCGGCACGGTCCATCCGGCCGTAACCATGGCCGTGGCCAAGAAGCCCGGCACCAACGCGGTGGACGTGGCCGACGCGGTTATCGCCCGCTTCGAGCAGTTGCAGGGCGCACTGGTCCCCGACGGCATGTATGCGACCATTACACGAAATTACGGCGCCACCGCCGACGACAAGGCGAAAACCCTGATCAAGAAGCTGATTTTCGCCACCCTGTCGGTGATCGCGCTGGTCTGGCTGGCGCTCGGCCGGCGCGAAGCCGCGGTGGTCGGCGCGGCCGTGATCATCACCCTCGCCGTCACCCTGTTCGCCTCCTGGGCCTACGGTTTCACGCTCAACCGCGTGTCGTTGTTTGCGCTGATCTTCTCAATCGGCATCCTGGTGGACGACGCCATCGTGGTGGTGGAAAACGCCCATCGGCACATGCACATCTCCAGGCTGCCGCTGCTCAAATCAATCCCGATCGCGGTCGACGAAGTCGGTGGCCCGACGATATTGGCCACTTTCACGGTCATCGCTGCACTATTACCGATGGCCTTCGTCAGTGGGCTGATGGGTCCCTACATGGCGCCGATCCCGATCAACGCCAGCATGGGTATGCTGATTTCCCTGTTCGTGGCCTTCGTGTTCACACCCTGGCTGTTTTACCGGGCGTTCCAGCGCCAGGCCGGGCAGGCCAATCATGATGCTACACACGATGGTGAACAGGACGACAGGCTCTACCAATGGCTCTACCGCCGGTTCGACACGCAGTTGCGGCCCTTCCTGAATGGTCGCGAGGGCCGGGGCCGCCGCCTGGCCATGCTGGCCGTGGTGCTGGCGCTGATTACCCTGTCGATCGCCCTGGTTGGCGTGCAGTGGGTGGTGCTCAAGATGCTGCCCTTCGACAACAAGTCTGAATTCCAGGTGATTGTCGACATGCCCGAGGGCACGCCGGTGGAACGCACCCAGCGGGTGCTGGACGAGTTGGGGCTGGCCCTGACCGAGGTGCTGGAGGTCAGCGACTATCAGACCTACGCCGGAGCTTCGGCGCCCATCAATTTCAACGGCCTCGTGCGCCAGTACTACCTGCGCTCCGAACCGCACCAAGGTGACATCCAGGTCAACCTGGTCGATAAGTCCGAGCGCGATCGCAAGAGCCACGAGATCGCAATGGCGGTCCGTGCCCCCCTGCAGGCCATCGGTGAGCGCTTTGGGGCCAACGTGAAGGTCGTCGAAGTGCCGCCGGGTCCGCCGGTAATCGCGCCATTGGTGGCCGAGATTTACGGTGCGACCCCCGATGAACGCGAGCAAACCGCGCGCCAGGTTCGGGCGATGTTCGAGAGCACCGAGGACATTGTTGACGTCGACGACACGCTCGAAGCGCCGCAACCGCGCCTGCTGGTGTCAGTGGACCGGGCTCGCGCCGCCCGCCTCGGCGTCAGCCAGTCCCATATCGCCAGCGCCATCGCCACGGCCATCGGTGGCGAGGACGTGTCTTACCTGCACACCGAAACCAGCCGCCGCCCCGTGCCGATACGCCTGGAACTGGACGAGGGCGAAAAGGCCGATCCCGACGTGATTGCCCATCTGCGCGTCCGCAACGCCAGTGGCGAACTGGTGCCGCTGTCCGAGGTGGCCCGGTTCAGCCAGACCACCCGTGAACAGGCGATTTACCACAAGGACCTGCTGCCGATGGTGATGGTGACGGGCGATCTCAGCGGCGACCTCGACAGCCCGCTGTACGGCATGGCGGCCATTGCGGGCGCCCTGCCCGAGGCCGGCGAACCCGACGGCATCACGCAGTTCTTCATCCGCCAGCCGCCGGAGCCGTGGCTGCCCAGCCTCAAGTGGGACGGGGAGTGGCAGATCACGTACGAGACGTTTCGCGATATGGGGCTGGCCTACGCGGTCGGCCTGATCCTGATCTATCTTCTGGTGGTCGCGCAGTTTCATTCCTACCGGGTGCCGCTGGTGATCATGGCGCCCATCCCGCTGACTCTGATCGGTATCCTTCCGGGCCATGCGCTGCTGGGGGCGCAGTTCACGGCCACCTCGATGATCGGCATGATCGCGCTGGCCGGAATCATCGTGCGCAATTCGATCCTGCTGGTGGATTTCATCCGCCAGGAGGTCGACGCCGGCTCTAACCTGGCCGACGCGGTGGTCAAGGCCGGCGCGGTCCGGACCCGGCCGATCGCCCTGACCGGTATTGCCGCCATGGCGGGCGCATTTTTCATCCTGGACGATCCGATCTTCAGCGGCTTGGCGGTCAGCCTGATTTTTGGCATCCTGGTTTCCACGCTGCTCACGCTCATCGTCATCCCGGTGGTGTATTACGCCTTCGAGTACCGGGCGCACGGGGCGGGTTGAGCGAGGTCAAATCCGCCGGTGGGCAACCCGGCACGGGGCGCCTGCAGAGGTCTTGGCGGGGGCCTGCATAGCACGTAGTATTGGCGGTTTGGGCGCGGTCTCAAGAGGGCAGCGCTCCGCGGACGTACAGCGTGTAACGGGGCACCACGCGATGCACCGCCCGGATTAAAGGAGACGACCCCGCATGTGTTCGATTTTCGGCGTATTGGAAATACGCCAGGACCTGGAAACGGTCCGCAAGATGGCGTTGCGCCAGTCACGCCTGCTGCGTCACCGAGGCCCCGACTGGAGCGGCGTGCACGTGGCCGGGTCGGCGGTGCTCGCGCACGAGCGCCTGTCAATCGTGGATGTCAATACCGGCGCCCAGCCCCTGTTGTCGGAAGACGGGCGCCAGTCCCTGGCCGTCAACGGCGAAATCTACAACCACCAGGCCATTCGCGACCGTTTCGAGGGCCGCTACGCGTTCCGCACGCAATCCGACTGCGAGGTGATCCTGCCGCTGTACCGCGAGATGGGTACGGATTTTCTTGACCAGTTGAGCGGCATGTACGCCTTCTGCCTCTACGACGAGGACGCCGATTTCTGGATGATGGCGCGCGATCCGATCGGCATCATTCCGTTGTATTACGGCCACGACGCCAACGGCCAGTTGTATGTGGCGTCCGAGATGAAGGCCCTGATGGAGGTCTGCAACCAGGTCCACGAGTTTCCCCCGGGGCACTACTGGTGCAGCGGCCAGGAAGCGCCTCTCCGCTGGTACCGGCGCGACTGGGAAGATTTCGAGAACGTGCGCGAGGCCACCACGGACCGCGATGCGCTGCGCCTGGCCCTCGAGGACGCGGTGGTCAGCCACCTGATGACCGATGTGCCCTACGGCGTGTTGCTGTCAGGGGGGCTGGATTCGTCCATCACCGCGGCGCTGGCCGCCAGGCACGCCGCGATGCGGGTCGAGGAGCACGAAGAAGCCCCGGCCTGGTGGCCGCGGCTGCACTCGTTCGCGATCGGCCTGGAAGGCTCGCCCGACCTGGCCGCCGCCCGGCGCGCCGCCGATCACATCGGCACGGTCCACCACGGGTTCACCTTCACCGTCCAGGAGGGCCTGGATGCGCTGGAGGAGGTGATCTACCACCTGGAAACCTACGATGTCACGACCATCCGGGCCGCGACCCCGATGTTCCTGATGGCGCGCAAAATTCGCGCGATGGGCATCAAGATGGTGTTGTCGGGCGAGGGCGCGGACGAGATTTTCGGCGGCTACCTGTATTTCCACAAGGCCCCGGACGCACGCGCCTTCCACGAAGAGACGGTGCGCAAACTGTCGCGGCTGCACAGTTACGACTGCCTGCGCGCGAACAAGGCCATGGCCGCCTGGGGCATCGAGGCGCGCGTGCCGTTCCTGGACAAGGAATTTCTCGATGCCGCCATGCGCATCAACCCGGCCGATAAAATGATCGTCGACGGCCGCATCGAGAAGCACGTGCTGCGCGAGGCGTTCAGCGATCTGCTGCCCGAAGAAATCGCCTGGCGTCAGAAGGAACAGTTCTCCGACGGGGTGGGCTACGGCTGGATCGACGCGGTACGGGATTTCACCGAGGAGCAGGTCAGCGACGCCGAGATGTCGCGGGCCGGGGGACGGTTTCCCCATAATCCGCCGGCCTCCAAGGAGGCGTACTGGTTCCGCAGCGTTTTCGAACAGCACTTCCCGCTGGCCTCGGCGGCGCAGTGCGTGCCCGGCGGGCCGACCGTGGCCTGCAGCACACCCGAGGCCGTTCTCTGGGACAAGGCCCTGCAGGAAATGAACGATCCGTCCGGCCGCGCGATGCGCAGTGTTCACAAGGATGCCTACTGATGAGCAACACGCCCAGACAACTCCTGGTCCAGAAATTCGGCGGCACCTCGCTTGCCGACCTGCGCGGCTTTGACGCCAGCGCCTCGGTCATCGGGGGTTATACCGACGAGTACCGCGTGATCGTGGTGTTGTCGGCCGTCAAGGGTGTGACCGACCTGTTGCTGGCTGCAATCGACACCTCGATGGAAGGTGAAGACGGCACCGTTCACCTGGCCGAGGCCATCCGGCGGGAGCGCGCTATTCTCGAGGCCCTGGCCGCCGAAGGAATCGCCGCCCCCCGGGCCGGCAAATACCTTTCCGAGCAGGATGAAGTGCTGTCGCGAATGGTCGAGGGCATTCGCCTGCTGGGCCAGTGCCCTGAGGAAACCCGAGCGCGCATCCTGGCGACCGGCGAAGGCTTTTCCAGCCGGCTGATGGTGGACCTGCTCGAAGGTCGCGGTTACCGCGCCGAGTGGTCCGATACCGACATCCTGCCGCCGGCCAACGACGACTGGCTCGACACCCTGATCGACATCGACGCGGCCGTGCCGCGCGTTCGCGAGCGCCTGGCCGGCGACAGCCAGGTGGTAGTGTTGCCCGGCTTTTACGGGCGCAACAGTAACGGCGACATCCAGTTGCTCGGCCGCAACGGCACCGATTATTCCGCGGCCGTCATGGCGGCGGCTTCGGGCGCCGGCCTGTGCCAGATATGGAAGGAAGTCGACGGGTTTTTCACCGCCGATCCGCGCATCGTCAAGAACGCCCGCTGCCTCGAGGAAGTCAGTTACGAGGAAGCGATGGAGCTCACCTATTACGGCGCCAACGTGATTTCGGCCAAGGCGCTGATGCCGCTCGCCGCCAAGGGCATTCCCTGCCAGGTTCGCAATACTTATGCGCCGGAACTTCCGGGCACCCTGGTGCACGGCGAGGCCAAACGCGCAGAGACGGTTCGGGGCATCTCCCACCTGCACGGCGTTTCGACCGTCACCTTGCAGGGTGGATTTCTGCGCGGGCGCGTCGGTGTGGCCCAGCGCGTCATGGGCACGCTGGCGGGGGTTTCTGTTTCTACCTTGCTGATCGTCCATTCCTCGTCCGAGTACAGCCTGACGCTGTGCGTGCGGCAGGTGGACGAGAAAAAGGCGCTGCGGGCGCTGCGCGAGGAATTCCATTTCGAGTTGCTGCACGACCTGCTCGAAGACATCAACGTGCTCAGCGACCGGGCGGTCATCTCGCTGGTCGGCGAGGGGATGAAACACGCGCGTGGCATCGCGGCGCGGTTCCTGACCGCGATTTCAACCGCCGGGGTGAATGTCGAGGTGATCGCGCAGGGTTCTACCGAGTTTTCGATTTCCGTGGTGGTCATGGGCGAGGACGCCCAGGCGGCCGCCCGTTCCTGCCACACTGCGTTTTTTGGCCGCTCGACGCACTTTGACGTCGTGTTGCTCGGCTGCGGCAACGTGGGCGGCGAGTTGCTCGCGCAGTTCCAGCGCCAGGAGGAGGCGCTCGCCTCCCACCACATGGACCTCCGGGTGCGCGCCATCGCCAGCAGCGACAGGCTGTTGCTGGCCGATGACACAATCGGCCTTGCCCATTGGCGCGAGGCGCTGGAGCGCGAGGGCCGGCCTTACGGCCTGGACGATATCGTCGCGATTCGCAAGCGCCTGGGGCTGCTCAGCCCCACGCTGATCGACTGCACGACCGACGGCGAGGTGGCCAGCCAGTACGTGCGTTTCCTGGATGCCGGGTACAACATCGTTGCAGCCAACAAGAAGGCCAACACCCGCGACTACGAGTACTACCTGGCAATGCGGGACGCCGAGAAACGGAACTTCCGAAAATTCCTCTATGAAACCAACGTCGCCGCGGGCCTGCCTTTTATCGATACTCTGCAAAGCCTGATCCGGTCCGGCGATGAGCTTAATACCTTCGAGGGAATCCTGTCGGGATCCTTATCGATGATTTTCGGCCTGCTCGAGGACGGTGTGCCGCTCTCGCAGGCAGTCGCCCGGGCCATGGAACTGGGCTACACCGAGCCCGATCCACGCGACGACCTGTCCGGCATGGATGTTGCGCGAAAACTGCTGATTATCGCTCGCGAGGTGGGTCTGCGGCTGGAGCTGGACGACATCGCAGTGGAGCCGGTGGTGCCCATGGACGCCGTGGGACAGGTCGCGCAGGAGGGCCTGATCGAGGCACTGCGGGGCCACGACGCCGAATTCGGACAGCGCATCGCCGCGGCAGCAGGCGAGCGCAAGGTGCTGCGTTACGTGGCTCGCATCGAGGACGGCGCCTGCCGCGTGTCGATCGAGGCCGTGGCGCAAGACGGCCCACTGGGGGCCATCCGCGACGGTGAGAATGCCCTCGTCATCCACTCGCGGTACTATCAACCCATCCCCATGGTGCTGCGCGGTTACGGTGCCGGGGCTGCGGTTACCGCGGCCGGCGTGTTCGGCGATCTGCTCAAGACCGTGTGGCGGCCGCTGGACAACTGAATCCGGGAACACTGACTCCAGGACAATCAAACGCCAGATAAAACATGAACGAAATGAACCAGAATTTCAGGAAGGATCCCTTGGCGGTATACGCCCCCGCATCGGTGGGCAACATGTCTGTTGGTTTCGATGCCCTCGGCCTGGCGCTGGCGCCCATCGACGGCTCGCTGCTGGGCGACGTCGTAACCCTCGAGCGCCTGCCCGGCACGGCCGAAGACTGGGAGCTCGAAACCGAGGGCGCCTTTGCCGATGCGCTTCCCGCCGATGCTGAGGACAACATCGTACTGGCCTGCTGCCGTGTCTATCAGCAGGCCGCGGAAGCGCGGGGGTACACGCTCAACCCGCTGCGGGCGCGACTGGAAAAGCGCCTGCCGATCGGCAGCGGTCTCGGCTCCAGCGCGAGCTCCATCGTGGCCGCTCTGGAGGCGCTCAATCGCTGGCACGCCAACCTGCTCCCCGCGCAGGAGCTGTTTGCGCTGATGGCGCGCATGGAGGGTTCGATCAGCGGTGAAGTCCATCTCGACAACGTTGCACCCTGCCTTTACGGCGGGCTGCGCCTGTGCCCGCCGGGCAGCCAGCAGGAATACGCGTTGCCCTGGCCGGCCGCCTGGCGTGCGGTCGTGTGTTGGCCGGGTACCCGCCTGGAGACGCGCGAGGCGCGCTCGGTGTTGCCCGAAGAGGTGCCCCGCAAAACCGCGGTGCGGCACGGGGCCCAGTTCGCGCAGTTCGTGCACGCCTTGCATTCCGGCAATGCCGGTCTCGCCGCGCAATGTGTGGTGGACCACATTGCCGAACCTTATCGCCGGTCGCTGCTGCCGGGCTTCGACGAAGCGCGAACCGAACTCGCGGCCCTGGGGGCACTGGCTGTGGGCATTTCCGGCTCGGGCCCCACGGTCTTCGCGCTGGTCGATGACTGGGACGTGGCGAACCGGGTGGCCTACTGGCTCGATCGCCATTACCGCAAGAATGAGCGCGGTTTCGTGCACGTCTGCCGTGCCGACCTTGGCGGCACGCGCTGCATCGATTGAACAACGGGACCAAGGCATGAAACTCATCAATATCAAGCACCCTGACGAGCAGGTAGGCTTTCGCGAGGCCGTGCTGCAAGGCCTGGGCCGTGACCAGGGGCTTTTTTTTCCGCAGAAATTCCAACGGCTCGACAACGTACCCGACCTGCTGGAGGCGCCTTTCGTCGAGCGCAGTGCGGCCGTTCTGGGCCACCTGGTCGGTGACGAAATCGAAACCGCCGCGCTCGAGGGCATGGTCTCTACCGCGTTCGACTTCCC
The DNA here is from genome assembly GCA_013042915.1 of Lysobacterales bacterium. Lineage (GTDB taxonomy): Bacteria > Pseudomonadota > Gammaproteobacteria > Xanthomonadales > SZUA-36 > JABDPF01. The sequence continues at coordinate 28,180 of JABDPF010000086.1, read as the reverse complement.
CCTCGAATGCCCCGCGCTGAAACCGAACGAGCGGGCGCTGGAGCTGTTCCATGGCCCGTCGCTGGCCTTCAAGGATTTCGGCGCCCGTTTCATGGCGCGCTGCCTGGCCGAGTTCCACGACGGCGGCCCGATGACCATCCTCACTGCCACCTCGGGCGACACCGGCGCAGCCGTGGCCCACGCCTACCATGGCCAACCGGGTATCGACGTGGTCATCCTCTATCCGAAGGGCAAAATCTCGCCCCTGCAGGAAAAGCTGTTCTGCACCCTGGGGGGCAACGTGCGCACGATCGCGGTGGATTCCGATTTCGATACCTGCCAGCAGCTGGTGAAGCAGTCATTCGAGGACCCCGAACTGAAACACGGGCTGGGACTGAACTCGGCCAACTCGATCAACATCGCCCGCCTGCTGGCGCAGGTCTGCTATTACTTCGAGGCCGCGGCGTCCGTGGAGGACGTCGAGCGCCTGGTGCTGTCGGTGCCCAGCGGCAATTTCGGCAACGTCACGGCCGGCCTGATCGCTCACCGTATTGGCCTGCCCTACAAGCGCATCATCGCCGCCACCAACATTAACGACACAGTGCCCAGGTTCCTGGCCTCAGGGCAATGGGACCCGAATCCCACCGTTGCGACCATCACCAACGCGATGGACATCTCGCTGCCCAACAACTTTCCGCGCGTGCTGGCGCTGGAGGCGGAACACGGCGTTGACCTGGCGGGCCTGCTCGCTTCAGTGGCGCTCAGTGACGAAGAGACGCGGGATGCCTTGCGCGCCCTGCATGATCGCGGCTACCTGGCCGACCCCCACTCCGCCCTGGCCTGGCGGGCGCTGGACCGCTCGCTTCAACCGGACGAGGAAGGTGTATTTCTGTGCACGGCCCACCCGGCGAAGTTTCTCGAAGTGATCGAGGAGACCCTCGACATCAAGGTGGAACTCCCCGGCGAACTCGAGGCTGTCAGGGACAAGCCGGTCCTTTCCCGCACTATCGCCGGCCGCATGGATGCCTTGAAAGGGGCTTTGCTGGAGTGAAAACCGAGAAGGGTAATCCATGAAAAAAACCGCTGCCTGGCTGGTACGACACGCGCTCGAGCAGATCGGCGTTCCCTACACCTTCGGCATTCCGGGGGTCCACAACATCGAGTTGTACGATGAGCTCAGAGACTCGGATAGCATACTGCCCCTGCTCGTGACCCACGAAGGCGGGGCCTCGTTCATGGCCGACGCCGTCTACCGGGCCTCCGGGCAAATGGGTGTCCTGGTGGTGGTTCCCGCCGCCGGGCTGACCCACGCGATGAGCGGGGTCGGAGAGGCGTACCTGGACGGAATACCCATGCTGGTGATCTCGGGGGGCGTGCGCAGCGACATGACGCAGGGCTTCCAGCTGCACGACGTGGATCAGCAGGCCCTGATGCGCACATTGACCAAGGCCACCTTCCGGGTGGAAAGCTACGACGAGGTGGTGGCGACGGTCTACCGGGCCTGGCGCGTGGCTCTGGAGGGCGAGCCGGGCCCCGTTTACGTGGAGATCCCCGCCAACCTGCAGCTCCTCGCCGGTGAAAGCGGCCCAATTCCTGACTTTGACCGCAGCATCCCGCGGCCGGAACTCGATACCGATGCCATTGAAGAAGCCGCGCGATTGCTGGGTTCGGCCGTACACCCCGGGCTGTTCGTCGGTTGGGGCGCGCGGCACGTGTCCGCCGACCTGGTGCGCATCGCCGAGCGCCTGGGCGCGCCGGTTGCCACCACGCTGCAGGGCCTTGCCGCTTTTCCGGGCAATCATCCGTTACATACCGGCATGGGCTTCGGCCCTTCCGCGGTGCCGGCAGCCCGAAAGGCGTTTGCAGACTGTGACGTCATGCTGGCCGTGGGCACACGATTCGCGGAGATCTGTACCGGCAGTTATGGCGCCGTGCCGCCCGAACGACTGGTTCACATCGACATCAACCCCGACGCTATCGGCAGGAACTACCCGGCGGCTATAGCGATTCACGCCGATGCGCGCGATGCGGTGCCGGCGCTGGCCGCCGCTCTGGCGGACGAGAGATCCAACGGCGATACCGACGACGGGCGCTGGCAACCACTGGCCCAGGCAATTGCCGACGACAAGGTTGCCTGGCGCAGTGAATGGCTCGCTCACGATTCGGGTGACCGGGTCAACCCGGGCCGGTTTTTCGCGGCCCTGCGGGACTATCTCGAAGACGACGCGATCATTGTCGCCGACGACGGCAACCACACCTTCTTGACGGCGGAACTGATGCCGATCCACGACGGCGGCGATTACCTGTCACCCACCGACTTCAACTGCATGGGCTACTGCATACCGGCCACGATCGGCGCCAAGCTCGTACAGCCCGAACGCCAGGTGGTTGGCATCGTTGGTGACGGGGCGTTCTTGATGACGGCAATGGAGGCGGTCACCGCGGTCAGCCACCGCCTGGGTGTCGCCTGGTTCGTGTTCAATGACGGTGAACTGTCGCAAATCGCGCAGGCGCAGGAGATGCCTTACCAGCGAACGACCTGCACCGCGCTGGGATCGCTCGACTTCCGCTTGTTCGCCGAGTCCGTGGGTTGCGCCTTCGTCGCCATCGAGAACGACGAGGCGATCGCCGAGGGCATAGAGCGGGCGCTGGCGATGATGGCGGACGGGTTTCCGGTGGTGGTCGACGTGCGCATCGATTACTCGAAAAAAACGCAATTCACGGTCGGCACCGTCAAGACCAATATCAAGCGCTTCGATCGGCGCAACAAGTTGCGGATCGTCAGCCGGGCGTTGTGGCGAAAATTGCGAAAACAAAAATCCCGATCATGAGGAAGACCAGCGCCAGCTTGACCGCGGTCGCAACGACCAGGCCAAGCCAGGCGCCGAGGCCAGCGCGCCCCGAGCCGTAGAGGTTGGCCCCGGCGCTGAGTTCGCCGATCACGGCGCCGAAGAAAGGCCCCAGCAGCAAACCGGGTATACCGAAGAAGATACCCACGAGCGCACCCAGCGTGGCGCCCCAGAAGGCGCGCGAAGATGCGCCGAGGTACCGGGCCCCGGCGGCGCCCGCCAGGAAGTCGACCACCCAGGCGACCAGCGCTAACGCACCCAGGATGCCAATGGTTACCCAACCCACCTCCTGGAAGTTGCCGATCCAGGCGCCGACAAACAGACCGACGAAGACCAGCGGCACACCGGGTAATGCAGGCAACACGGTGCCGGCCAGGCCGGCCACGACCAGCAGGGCGGCAAGAATCCACAACAAAACGGACCAGTCCATTTCAGCGCATCTTCGATTTATCGATCAGGAGCCTGAAGGATAACGCAAAAAGCACGGTCGCCGTTCAATGAGGGGTCATTCCATCCCGGGATTCGATAGTGGTTTTCAAAACCCGGCCGCGGGGCGGTATACCCCTTTCCAGGGGACGCTCGGGCCCATCCCCTGAGAGCAGGGGTGCGACTCCGTGGCCGGGTTCGAAGCGTCAGACCCCGCGGTCGGCTCCGTAAGAATTCACGTCCAACCACTTGCACACGGTGCGCACGGCGCGGTCGGCGGAGCGGAATACCGGTAGTCCGCCGGCGCGAAGAGCCTTGGCGAACGGGTCGAACAGGGGGCCGGCGTCGACCACGGCCACCACCGGCTTGCCGCTGGCGCCTGCGATGCGCGGCAATCGCTGGGCGATGGAGTCAGGAGACTGGATCGACTCGGCGTGGCCTTCCCCCGCGGGCAGCGTTTGAAGGGATGGCGTCAATGGGACGATCCCCACGATGGCGGCATCGATACCGGGGTCCGAGAGAAGTTCCGCCACGATGTCGGCAAAGGCCGTATCGCCGGTCATGGGCGTCACATCCAACGGGTTCCTGACGTCGACCAGGCCGTCCAGGCGGTTGTCGGCCAGTATCTTGAGCAGAGCTTCCTCGGTCCGCGCCGAAAACGCCGGCAACTCGAGTTCCGCGCCGTTCGGGCGGATCGAATCGGCCATGCCGACCGCTTCGAAACCGGCGTTCGAGACCGCCGCGATGCGGTTTCCGTCGACCACCTTGTCGCCCAGCGTCAAGGCCAGGCGCAGAAGGTCGGAAAATTCTCCGAAATCTTTCGCCACCAACGCGCCGGCCTGGCGCATGGCGTTCTCGCAAACCGCGTAATCACCGGCGACCGACGCGGTGTGCCCGGCGGTTGCCGAGCGTCCCTCGGTCGTGCGCCCCGCCTTGTAGAAAACCACTTTCTTGCCGTTGGCCACGGCCCGTTCGGTGGCTGCCGCGAAGGCGTAACCATCGCAAGGCCGGAATCCTTCCATGTACACGGCAAAGACGTCGATTCCGGGGTCGTCGTGGAGATATGCCAGCAGGTCGCCGGCGGTCAGATCGATCTGGTTGCCGATGGACAGCGCATAGGCCGGGTTGAGCCAGGGCTCGTCGCTGAGCGTGGACACGATAAAGGCGCCGGACTGCGAGATGAAGCACAGGGGCTGCGGGGGTGCGGTGCGTGCTTTCGGAAGCTTGCTTTGCGGGATGAACATCGTGTCGTAGCGTCCCGGTTCTGAAACGACCCCGAGCGAGTTTCCTCCCATTACCAGGGGACCGCCGTCGCTGCGTTCGTGGGCCTCTCGGATACGCCGTCGCAAGCGGCTCTCCAGCGCGCCGCTACCCTGCTTTTCGCCGATACCGCCCGGAATCAGGATGACCGTGTTCGCCTTGTCGTGCTCGATGACGTCATCGACCAACGCGGGGATCTCGTACGCACCGACCGCGGCCACCAGCAGGTCGACTTTTTTGGGCAGGTCACGCACGGTGGCGACGCAGTTCACGCCATCCAGCGTGTGGGCCTTGGGATGGACGATGTGCACCTGCTCGGGCGGAAAGCCGGCCGACAGCATGTTGGCCAGGATGATGCGACCCAGGTTCCGGCTGTGTTCGGACACGCCGATCACGGCTGCCGAGTCAGGCTTCAACAGATTCTCCAGCTTGTGGATCGGTCGCGAGGCGGGGCGTGTCGCGGCCGGTTCGAAGCGGCATACACCGTCCAGCGGCGCGAGGCGCCCGCCCGTTGCCACGAATGGATTGACCTCTACTTCCTGCAAATGGAAGTTCGTCTCCGGATCCATGACCGAGAAGTGGTTGGCGAGGTCGGTGAACGCCTGGAAACAACGCACCAGGGTGCCGTCGTCGACCAGGCGCCGTGAGCCGCGCATCGCACCGCTCAGCCGCTCGTAACTCAGCGTTCGGCGGAACAGCTGGAAAAACTCGTCGCCGTCTACGGTGCCGGTCGGCGCAATGGCCACCGCGGCGCCCTCGCGCGTTTGTTGCGCGAGAAGCTCCGTCTCGACGCCGCCCAGCCCGGCCGAGATGATGGGTCCAAATTCCGAGGTGGCGCGGATACCGACGAACAACTCGGTTGCGAACCCATGGGAATCCGGCGGGACGAAGGAGCACAGGAGGACGCCCGTGAGGCGCCCCGCCAGGTGTTGCTCCAGGCTCCTGCCGCGACGACCGGCCAGGCCGGGGGGTATTTCGCCCCGGTGGTTTTCCAGGTACCTCGCGTAGGTTTCCGGCACCTCGCGCAGCATCAGTTCAAACGCGGCCTCGACCGCGCCGATCTCCCGCGCAACGATACGCACCCCGCGCGCCTCGGTCTTGTGCGTGATGTCGGGCGAGATGATCTTGAGCACCACCTTGTCACCGCTCAGTCGTTCGAGGTCAGCTGCGGTCGGCCGCTCATCGCGGGCGATCAGCAGGCTGGACGGCGCGGCTTCGGCGCCGATGGCCTGCAGGACCTCGTAGCACTCATGCTCGAACAGGTTGTGCCGCCCCGCAGCGTGAGCGGACGACAGAATTTCGCAGATCCTTCCGGTATCGATCGTCATGTCAGGCGACCAGCGGTACGTCGTCGCAAGCCACCGTTCCCTCGCTGCCGAGCACCCTGTCGAGCAGCGCGGCATCGTCCTCGATGGCCGCGGCCCAGGCCTCGGCCTGCGCGGGATCGATGCTGTCCGGGTCTAACTTCCTGAGCAGTCGAAGCGAATCCAGTTTCGCCAGGCCAGCCGCGACCGAGTGCCGGAAAAACAAGCCCGCAGCGCGCCCCAGGCGAAACGCCCGCTGGTTGACGGCAACGAGTTTCTCTCCCTTGCGGGCAAACAGCCGCTCGACGAAGGCCAGTAAGCGGGTTTCTTCGAAATCGAGCATGGGTGAGGCGGCTCCGACAGCCACCATGTTCTGCGCGCGCCGGTTACCCGCCGCACGGGCCAGGTGGGCCGTGTCCACCATGATGACGTGCTCGAGGGCTGCCAGCTTGCCGAGAAGCGTATCCGATTCCGGATAGTCCGGAATGTTTACGAAGGGTGTCGTGCTGGTCACCACCCAGCCGCCCGGCCGCAGGTACTGCCGGTAGCGCAGGGCCTCTAGCGGTTCGACCGAAAGCACCAGGTCGGCTTTACCTGCCGGGATGAGGTCAGAGAAAATTTCCCGGTCTGCGTACCGCAGGTTGGACTGGACAGCGCCCCCGCGCTGGGCCATACCGTGGACTTCCGCTTGCTTGAAGTGATAACCGGCGTCCATCGCAGCGTGGTCGATGACGAAGGCGATCGACAGGATGCCCTGGCCGCCGACGCCCGCAAGAATGATGTTTTTCTCCATCCATCCGTCCTCAATGTGCGCGTTTTTTCTGGGCCTCGATACACGGCCGGCGGGCAACCACGACGCTCGGGCCGTCGAAGGCCAACTCCTCTTGCAGTACGGCCACGTTCTGCTCGTGGTTGCGGGGAATCGGCTCGATGACCCGGAAGTGATCCTCGGAGACACCGGTTCCAAGGATGATCTTGTCCAGGGTCGTGCCGGTCGACATCGAGCGCTGGGTGCCGGTCATTCCTACCGTGCTGTTGTCGACGACCAGCACGTTGAGGTTGACGCCTTGCTGTACCGCCGACATCAGCGGGGTGATGCCGCCGTGTGAAAACGTGCTGTCGCCGATGGCGGCCACGGCCGGCGAGTAGCCGGCGTGGGCTGCGCCGGCGGCCATGCCGATCGAGGCGCCCATCGCCACGCAGCTGTGCACGGCTTCGAGGGGGGGCAGGGCGGCCAGCGCGTAGCAGCCGATGTCGGAGAACACCTGTGGATCGTCAAAACCCTCCAGCGCGTCGTTCAGGGCCCTGAAGCTGTCGGTGTGCGGGCAGCCCTTGCACAGCGCCGGCGGGCGGTTCGACAAATCGCCGGCAGCGTCGCAGGCAGTGGGCAGTGGTTCCAGGCGCAGCGCCTTGCGCACGATGTCCGGGTTGAGTTCACCCGTACGCGGCACCTCACCGGTCATGCGGCCCCGGATGTGGACGCCCTCCAGGCCAAACAGTCCGCGCACCCTGTTCTCCACCAGCGGATAGCCATCCTCCAGGATCAGCAGGTCATCGACGCGATCCAGGAGCGCGCGAACCTTTTCCGGGGGAATCGGGTATTGGCGGATCGTCAGCACCGAGTAATCGTGGTCGGGTTCCAGGTTCTCGAACAGGTAGTTGCCAGCGAGCCCGCAGGCGATCACACCGGTACCGCCGCGCAAATCGAGCGCATTGGCGGGGCTTTCCTCCGCGCGTTGCACGAGTTCGGGCTGCTTTTCGGTCAGGCCGGCGTACTGCACACGGGCGTTGACCGGGATCAGGGTCCACTTGCGGATTTGCTTGTCGGGTTTGAGTTCGTTCTGTTCACGGGGCTCGCGCGTATCGACCGCCGTTCGGCTGTGGGCGATGCGGGTTACCAGGCGCACCATCACCGGAACACGCAATGCCTCTGAGAGCTCGAAGGCGTCGAAAATCATGTCATAGCATTCCTGCTGGTCACCCGGTTCGAGGCAAGGAATCAGTGCGAATTCCGCAAAGTACCGACTGTCCTGCTCGTTCTGTGACGAGTGCATGCCCGGATCGTCCGCCACGGCGAGCACCAGGCCGCCATTGGTGCCGGTGATCGCGGAATTCATGAACGCATCGGCGGCGACGTTCAGGCCAACGTGCTTCATGCAAACCAGGGAACGTTTACCCGCCCAACTCATGCCCAGGGCTTCTTCATAGGCGACTTTTTCATTGGTCGACCAGAAGGCATGGACGTTGCCGCCCTTGCGGGTGCGTTGCTCAATGAATTCGAATATTTCGGTTGAAGGGGTGCCGGGATAGCCGTAAACCCCGCTCAGGCCGGCGTGAATCGCGCCAAGGCCGACGGCCTCGTCGCCGAGAAGAATCTCTTTGTTCATGTGTGCCTCGTCCGCCGGCAAGGATCGCTCACGACGAAGCAGGTCTGAATACTTGCCGGCAACAAGTAAAGTCTAGGCCATTGGCCCGAATTCGGCGCTGACGAGAGTCAACCCGGCTTGGAAAGCCTGTTTTCGGGAGTTGGCCGTTTTCGGCTGAAATTCAAGCAGGGTTGGCGTTATTCGTGCGGCCAGGCATCGAGATGAACGTCCTTGCGGATGACCTGCGACGGCGAGCCGACAATCAGCGGGTCCGGGCCGCCCACCGCGTCCAGGTCTTTGTCCGGATAGTCCAGCTTGCTCAGGAAGTGCTGCATGCAGTTGAGGCGCGCGCGCTTCTTGTCGTCGGACTTGATGATCGTCCAGGGGCAGGACGCCGTGTCGGTGTAGAAAAACATTGCTTCCTTCGCCCGGGTGTATTCATTCCACAGCCCGACGGACGCCTTGTCGACCGGGCTCAGCTTCCATTGCTTGAGCGGGTCTTGCATGCGCGCCGCGAAGCGCCGCTTCTGCTCGGCCTGGGTCACCGAAAAGTAGTATTTGAACAATTGGATACCCGAATTCACCAGCATCCGCTCGAACTCCGGGCATTGGCGCATGAACTCCAGGTACTCGGCCGAGTCACAGAACCCCATCACCCGTTCCACGCCCGCCCGGTTGTACCAGGAGCGGTCGAGAAACAGGATTTCGCCTTGGGTCGGTAAATGCACCGCGTAGCGCTGGAAGTACCACTGACCCCGCTCGTGGTCGGTGGGCTTCTCCAACGCGACCACCTTGGCCGCACGAGGGTTCAGGTGCTCCATGAAGCGCTTTATGGTGCCGCCTTTGCCGGCGGCGTCGCGACCCTCGAAAATGATGACGATCTTCTGTCCGCTCATCTTCACCCAGTTCTGGACTTTCAGCAGTTCGATCTGGAGCAGGGCTTTCTCTTTTTCGTACTCGCTGCGCAGAACCTTCTCGTTGTAGGGATAAACGCCTTCCTTGAACAGGGCGCCGATCGCCTCAGGATCTTTCCGGATGCGGGAGATGTCGTCTGCGGCATACTCCCCGGCGCGCCCGTCACGGGCAGCACCGGGTGCCAAGGAGCGGTTATTCGACGTCTGTTTGGATTCCATGCGGCCTTTCCGTTTTTGCCGCGCACGGCGGCAACCGGCTCACTATAGCAACGGCCTGGGGGTTTTCAAAACGTGCGGCGAATCAGAACAGCGCGCGCATCTTTGCCAACAGGGCAATCGCCTGCTTGCGGTCTCTAGCCGAAAGCCTGTCGAACTTTTGCTTGAGGAACTCGATGTGCCGGGGATATTCCTTCTCGTACACGCGTTCACCGCGCCGGGTCAGTGCGACGATGGTCTTGCGGCCATCGCCCTCCACGGCCCAGCGTTCGACCAGGCCCTTCTCTTCGAGGCGGTCGATGACGCCGGTCAGCGTGCCCTTGGTGATCAGCGTAATGTCACCGATATCCTTGCAGGTCATTCCCTCGGTGCCGCCGATGGTGAACACCACGCGCGCCTGGGAGGGCGTGAGCCCGGAACCTGATTGCCGAAGCCCTTCGGCGTCGTACAGCGAGAAGGCCTGGTACGCGCCGGCCAGTTCCTGCATCAGGGGAATCAATGCCTCGGTCGAGGCGCTATCTGCGGTCAGTTTGCTCATTGTTCCGTTCACCCGGGAGGAATCCACAGGTTCGCATGAGGACATCTGAATGGTACGGGTAAGAACCCGCTTTCAGTAATGACTTACATCAACCGGAAAAGCCGTGGGTGCACGGCGGCCCGGCCGAGCCGCCCGGTATTTTTCAGGCGGATTTCCGGGCAACCTGCATAGCGTCAAGGTATTCGACCATTGAGAAAGCGGCCTCGCGGGCGTCGGCCACCGCGGTCACGACCAGGTCGGATCCGCGCACCATGTCGCCGGCGGCGAACACGGCCGGGTTGCTGGTTTGTCCGGGCAGGCGGTCCTCCATCCGGACCAGTCCCCACTCGTCGGTGTCCACGCCCAGCGCACCCAGCCAGTCGGGCGGGCTGGGCCGGTAGCCAAAGGCGAATATCAGCGCGCTGGCGGGCAAAACGGCTTCGCTGCCCTCGATCGGTTCGGGTCGCGCGCGCCCTTCCCCGGATGCGACCAGCCGCGTACGGACCACTTCCAGGCCGGTCAGTTGCCGTCCCTCGTGCCGCAATGACAACGGCGAGGTATTGAATTCGAACCGCACCCCTTCGCTCATCGCGTGTTTCACCTCGCGCGGTGAGCCCGGCATGTTCTCTTTATCGCGGCGATAAACGCAGGTGACCGAGGCTGCGCCTTGACGCACGGCCGTACGCACGCAGTCCATCGCGGTGTCGCCGCCACCGAGGACCAGCACGTCTTCACCGGCCAGGTCGATGTGGGGATAGCCGGGCAATTCCAGGCCGTACAGGCTGCAGGTCTGGCCAATCAGGTACTCCAGCGCGGGCACGATGCCGCCTTTCTCCATGCCCGGCAGCGAGGCCTCCACCGGACGGTAGGTGCCCAGCCCGAAAAACAACGCGTCGTGCATGCGCTCCAACTCCTCCGGCCGTATGTCGCTGCCGATCTCGCAGCCGAGGCGAAAGCGCACGCCCGCATCCTCGAGCACCTCGCGCCGGCGCTGCATGACGGACATCTCCAGCTTGAAGTCCGGAATGCCAAAGGTCAGCAGCCCGCCGATTTCGGGATATCGGTCGTAAACGGTCGCGGCAATCCCGTTACGCGACAACACGTCCGCGCAAGCCAGGCCGGCTGGCCCCGCTCCGACGATTCCGACGCTCCAGGGGCGCGGCTTGACCCGCGACAGGTCCGGTCGCCAGCCTTGCTTGAGCGCTTCGTCGACGATGTAGCGCTCGATGGCGCCGATAGTGACCGCGCCGAAACCGGTGGTCAGCGTACAGGCTTGCTCGCACAGGCGGTCCTGCGGGCAGATGCGGCCGCACACTTCGGGGAGGCTGTTGGTTTCATGGCACAGCGTGGCGGCTTCCATGATGCGCCCTTCGCCGGCCAGCTTGAGCCAGTTGGGGATGTAATTGTGAACCGGGCACTTCCACTCACAGTACGGGTTGCCGCAGTCGAGGCAGCGATCGGCCTGTTCGGCGGCGTTTTCCTGGTCGAACGGCTTGTAGATTTCGCGGAATTCCGTGCGCCGAATCTCGATCGGGTAGACGTCGGGGTCGCGGCGTTCGTGCTCGAGGAAGGCGAAAACGTCTTTGCTGTGGCTCATGCCTCGTCCTCCTCAGGCCTTGACCAGGCGCAACGGTACGTCCTGTTGCGAAATTTCGTTGCTGGCGGCCAGATTCTTGGGTGCGATATAGACCCAGTGGGGCAACATCATCTCCCAGGTATCCAGCACCCGCTTGCCCCACTCGCTGCCGGTCAGGCTGACGTGGCGCGCCACCAGGTCCTTGAGCCGGCGTTCGGGCGCATTGAAGGACTGTTCCTCGAGTCGTGTGACGTCCACGAACTCCCGGTTGAGGAAGCGCTCGGTAAGGCCCGACGTGTCGAGGAAAAACAGCTCTCCACCGGTCATGCCAGCGGCCAGGTTCGGGCCTACAGGCCCCATGATCACGACGGTACCGCCGGTCATGTACTCGCACGCGTGATGTCCGGCACCCTCGATCACGGCGCTGGCGCCCGAGTTACGGACGGCAAAACGCTCGCCTGCCTGTCCGTTGGCGAACAGCTGGCCGCCGGTTGCGCCGTAAAGACAGGCATTACCGCAGATGACGTTGCGACGGGCGCGATCACGGTCGACCTCGGCCGTGGTGAGCACGATGCGCCCACCCGACATGCCCTTGCCGACGTAGTCGTTGGCATCGCCCTCGAGGTGCAGGGCCACGCCCGGCGCATTCCAGCAACCCAGGCTCTGCCCGGCCGTTCCGGTCAGGTATACCTTCAGCCGCTCGTTGGCCATGCCCTCGCGACCATGAGCTCGCGCCACCGCGCCGGACAGCATGGCGCCCACGGAGCGGTCGAAATTTCGGATACCGAAATGCCCCGACCAGTTCTGGCCGGCTTCCAGGGCCGCGGCGCTGGCGTCCACGATTTCGCGATTCAGGCGGCCCGTGTCGTAGGGCGGATTTCGCTCTTCGGTGCAGAAGGGCGCGTGCTCGTTGCGCATGGCGGCTGAGGCCAGGATCGGCGCCAGGTCTAGGGCGCGCTGCTTCGCGGTCGCGCCGGGCAGCTGCTCGAGCAGGTCGCTGCGCCCGATCAGGTCGGTGAAGCGCTCAACGCCCAGCCCGGACATGATTTCCCGGACGTCACGGGCCAGGAAACCGAAGTAATTCATGACCCGTTCGGGCAGGCCGTGGAAATGTTCACGACGCAGCTTTTCATTCTGCGTGGCGATCCCGGTAGCGCAGTTGTTGAGATGGCAGATACGCAGATACTTGCAGCCCAGCGCGACCATCGGGCCGGTTCCGAAGCCGAAGCTCTCGGCGCCCAGTATCGCGCCCTTGACCACATCCAGCCCGGTCTTGAGCCCGCCGTCCACCTGCAGCCGAATCTTGTGCCGCAACGCGTTCTCCACCAGTGCCTGGTGGGTGTCGGCAAGTCCGATTTCCCACGGCAGGCCGGCATACTTGACCGAGCTGAGCGGGCTGGCACCGGTGCCACCGTCAAAGCCTGCGATCGTGATCAGGTCGGCATAAGCCTTGGCCACGCCGACGGCGATCGTGCCCACGCCGCTGCCGGAAACGAGCTTGACCGACACGAGCGCATCCGGATTGACCATCTTGAGATCGAAAATCAGCTGCGACAGGTCTTCGATCGAGTAGATATCGTGGTGCGGCGGGGGTGAAATGAGCGTCACGCCAGGGGTCGAGCAGCGCAGGGCGGCGATTTCCACCGTGACCTTGTGACCCGGCAGTTGCCCGCCCTCGCCGGGCTTGGCGCCCTGGGCGACCTTGATTTGCAATACATCGGCGTTGACCAGATAGTGCGCGCTGACCCCGAAACGGCCGGAGGCCACCTGCTTGATCCGCGAATTGCGCTCGGTTCGGAAGCGGTGTGGGTCTTCACCGCCCTCACCGGAGTTGGAGCGTCCGCCCAGGCGGTTCATGGCGATCGCTAGGGACTCGTGAGCTTCGGGCGACAGGGCGCCTACCGACATGGCGGCGGTGTCAAAGCGGGGGAATATCTGTTCTTCCCGCTCCACCCGGCTCAGCGGCAACGGCTGCTTGGCCGGCTTCAGAGCAAGCAGGTCGCGCAACGCCAGGGGTGGCCGGCGATCGACCGCATCGGCGAAGGTCCGGTAATCGTTCCAGTCACCGCTGGCGACGGCGGCCTGCAGGTTGATCACGACATCCGGGTTGTAGGCGTGCTCCTCGCCACCGTGCATGTAGCGGTAGAGGCCGTCGCGTGAGGGCCGCGTCGTTTCGGTCCAGGCCCGGTCGGCGACCCGCTGGAGATCTTCCTGCAATTCGGCAAAGCCCGCCCCGCGGATCTTCGAGGCCACCTTCGGGCAACACAGCTCCATGACTTCGGGCGCCAGGCCAACGGCTTCAAACAGTTGCGATCCGCGGTAACTGGCCATTGTGCAGATGCCCATTTTCGACAGGATCTTGAGCAGGCCCTTGCGGATTCCGCGCCGATAATTCTTGCGCAAGGCGATCGGTTCACCCTCCAGCGCGCCGCTCTGTATCTGCTGATTGATGCTCTGGAAGGCCAGGTAAGGGTAGATGGCCGTGGCGCCGAGCCCCAGTAGGACCGCGTACTGATGGGGATCGCGCGCGGAACCGGTTTCGATGACGATGTTGGCATTGGGCCGCTGTCCGCAGCGCATCAGGCCCTGGTGTACTGCGCCCACCGCCAGCGGCGCCGGTATCGGCAGCAACCCGTTGGCGATTCCGCGATCGCTGAGCACGATGATGGTGGCGCCGTCTTCGATGGCACGGACACTGTCGTCGGCCAGCTTGGTGAGTGCGCTTTCCAGGTCGGTCATCGATGGGTCGAAGTTCAGGCTGAAGTGCACGTTGCGGTAATAGCGCTGGTCCAGGCCCAGCAGCGTCTGGTATTTCACGTAATTGAGGACGGGCCAGGGCAACAGCACCCGGTTCGCGTGCGACGCCGTCTCGTGAAAGACGTTGTGTTCGCGCCCGATGCAGGTATCCAGCGACATCACGGCCGATTCCCGAAGCGGGTCGATCGGCGGATTCGTCACCTGTGCAAAAGATTGCCGAAAGTAGTCGTAGATCGAACGGTTGCGAGAAGACAGCACGGCCGAGGGCGTGTCATCGCCCATCGAACCGACGGGTTCCTGGGCTTCCAGCGCCATGGGGTTGATGATCGTTTCGATTTCCTCGGCGCCCAGGCCGAACATCTTCTGAAATGCCGGCAGATCACGGGCCGATTCCCGCATGAAACGCTCGGCGGCGCGGCGTTCCTGCTCATCGTTGGTGCGCACCCGGATCACGTTCTCGGTCATCCATTCGCGGTAGGCGTGCGTCGCCTTGAGGGTGTCGTCGATGGCGTTGTTCTTCCACAGGCGGCCACTCGAGGTGTCGACCGCAATCATTTCACCCGGCCCGAGGCGCCCGCGGCGCTTGATACGTTCCGGTGGGCAGTCCCAGACACCCGTTTCCGAGGCGATGGTAAAAACACCGTCGTGCGTCAGGCTGTAGCGGGCCGGACGCAGGCCGTTTCGATCGAGGCTGCAGCTCGCGATGTCGCCGTTCGTGGCAACCACGCCGGCCGGTCCGTCCCAGGGCTCCTGGTGCATCGAATTGAATTCAAGAAAGGCCTTCAGATCCGGGTCCATGTCCTCGCGGATGGCGGGCGGCATCAGCAGACGCATCGCCCGATAAATGTCCATGCCCCCGGCCAGGAATACCTCCAGCAGGTTGTCGAGCGAAGACGAGTCGGACCCGGTTTCGTTCACCAGGTGCGAAAGTTCCTCCAGGCGAGGCAGCAGCGGGGAACTCAGAATCGCGCCGCGGGCATTTGCCCAGTCGCGGTTGGCGTTGACGCTGTTGATCTCGCCGTTGTGGGCCAGGTAACGGAAGGGCTGTGCATAATTCCAGCGCGGCAGGGTGTTGGTTGAAAACCGCTGATGACAAATGCCGATTGCCGAAGTCATGCGCTCGTCGCGCAGGTCAGGATAGAAATCGCCGAGGTGCTCGGCCTGCACGAGCCCCTTGTAGACCATGGTCAGGTTGGACAGCGTGGCGACGTAGTAAAGCGGGTCGGGTTCCGCCAGCCCTTTTTCTTCCTCGAAGGCGAGGCGCCTGACCGCGAACAGCTGCCGCTCGATGTCGTGCGAACGCCAACCCGCCGGCGCGTTGACGAATACCTGATAAATGGCCGGCATGCTTTCCAGCGCCTGCTTGCCGACCACGTCGGGGTTGGTGGGAACCTCGCGCCATCCCACCACCTGCAGGGCCGAACGGCTCAGGTGCCGGGTGAGGATTTCCTGGCCTCGCTCGATCAGGGCCTGGTCGGGCGAGAAGAACACCAGTCCGGAAGCAAACCGCTCGGTCAGTCGAAAACCGCACTCTGCCGCGATTTCGCGCAAGAAGGGCTCGGGAAATTGCAGCATGATGCCGCAGCCGTCGCCGGATTTTCCGTCCGAGGCGACGGCGCCACGATGGGTCAGGCGGGCCAGTGATTCCAGCGTCGTCTCGACCAGCCAGTGGCTTTTTTCGCCGTCCATGTGCGCCAGCAGCGCGAATCCGCAGCTGTCGTGGAAATCGTTAAGGGCGTCGTGCAGCTTGGCGAGGTCTCTGGGCAATGGCGTTCCTTGTGCGAAAATTCAGGAAAAATGCGCGGGGCGTCACTCCCGCGAATTTAATCTATCGGAAGCCCAAGCATTGTGAAACTTAATATTTTGAATAGAAAGAGCCCGATTATTAATACTTGGTGCCCAAAACCCGAGTCGCCCGCGCCTACTCTTTCATAACTTGACGGAAACTACCCGAAAGATTAGCGTAGGGGTCGCAAAGCAAAGCTCAGGATGAGCAAAAGCGAACAGGGATGTGACGTTCTGCAGCCGGTGCAATGTTTTAGCAGCCCACCGGTTCCCCCTGGGTTTTTTCTACACTCTCCTGGTAGGCCTTGCCTTGTATCGCTCCCATGGAGGGGAGTCACCGAGTTGGTGTGCGTAAGGGATAACACGCGGTAACGGCCCAGGATGGCCTTTGAGCTTCCAAGGAAGTGGCCGGAAAACAATCAGCGTGGTCTCGCGCACCGGGTGCAGGGCTCATGGTCCCCTCTTCATGGGGGCTTTTTTGCGGCCTGATCAGGGATCCGCATCCGGGCTGAGCGAATCAGGGGGCTTTTCGAATGCCCCCGGGTCGGGCGTTGGGCGTTTTTTCAAGCGCGGCCTCGAGCGCGACGACGCGTTCGTGTAGGTCCTCGAAGTTTGAATCGACAATGTGGGCAAGAATCAGCCCGGACTGCTCGGTGAACTGGACCGAGGAGAGAACGGCCGCGATCAGCGCCCACGCGGCGGCGAAGGATAGAGCGAACGCCCATTGCGGATGGCCGAACTGCCACAGCAGCGTGGCCGCGAAGATCGCTGCCGCCAGGCCTGCGGTCGCCAGCAAGGATTCTCTCCAGGCTCTCAATCCGGTTGTGTTCATGGTCCACGCTTCCGCGGCGCCGCGCGGCGCCCGTGTCAGGAAGCGAATACCCTAAACAATGATGAACTTTGCGGCTTGACCGTTGGCGACAAACGCTTGACCTGCAGTCCGGTCCGGCCGGGGCTCGTCTCAGCCGGGCGACAGCTCCGAGTCGAACTGCTGGAGGTCGCGCATCAGTTGTCGATGCACGGACTTCCCCTTGCGGCTGAGCGTCAATCGCCGCACCCGCCGGTCCTTTGCATCATGGGATTGCTTAATCCAGCCACGGCCGCCGGCCGCCTCGCCAAGCTGCGAGATGACCCGCGAAACAGTTTTCGCGGACAATCCGGTCTGGCCCGCAATTTCCACTTGAGTGCTACCTTCATTGAAGGCCACGCACCAGAACACCGCGTAGCTGGACAGCGAGGCCTCGGTCTGTCCCAGCAACTTGAGCGGTTGCGCAAAAGCACGGGAAAACAGGCCCGTCAGGGCGCGCTCCGTCAGCACGTCGGTCGCGCGGACGAGTCTCTCTCTCTCATCCATAACGGTATTGTATCAAGAACTTGCCGCCTTGCCCCTACCCCAGCGCCCGTCAGGACAGGAGTTTGGAAAGCCGCTGCAGGCCAATGTCGATGTCGCGCCCCAGCGCCACGGCGCCGGCCTTATCGATGGCGTCGCAGGCGTACACGGAGGACAGCCCGCCGACCGTTACCGGTACGCTCACTTTGCTGACCAGCTTCGGCAGCTCGTCATTCAGCGTCCGCCGCGATGGCTCGATGGCGCCGGCGAGAATTATAGCGCTGGGTTTCTTTTGTCGGCTGACCGATTCCAGGTCGGCCAGCGGCATATTCGCACCCAGGGGAATCACCCGATAGCCATTCTCGTGGGCCGCGAGGGCAAACAACAGCAGGCCGAGCTCGTGGTGCTCGCCCGGCAGGCCGGCGATCAACAATACCGAGCCGCGGTTGCCCCGTGGGCGATGATGGAAACGCGCCCCCAACTTGTTACGTAAATAGAAAGAGAAGAAGTGCTCTTCGGCCACGCCCCCGTCGCCGGCCTCCCAGCGAACGCCCAGTTCAATCAGCAAAGGTGTCAAAAGCTTTTGGGTGACGGTCCCGATGGGGTAGAGAGAGAGAGCCGTATTGTAGATTTCTTCGAGCCGGTCCTCGTCAAAGCTCACCAGCGCTGCAATCATGCCGTTAAGGTACTCTTTCCAGACGTCGTTGGGGCGCTCATCCTCTGCACTTCCCTGCATTTCAGTCTCGAGCATTTCCGGCGTGATCTGGCTGATGCGCAGACCCTGCTGTGTCAAGGACGTGATGCGGTTGATCTGGTCGATGTGCTGCCGCGTATACAAACGATGCCCGCTCTCCTTTCGAACGGGCTTGACCAGTCCGTAGCGCCGCTCCCACGCGCGCAGGGTAATGGCTCCGACGCCCGTGAGTTTTGATACGGTTCCGATCGTGTACAGCTTTTCAGCGGGGTATTCGATTATCTGTGCTCTTTCAGTCATGATATGTCGCGCCAGCGATTCAACTCGATTAGTGTACGGTAACTGTACATATCGTGCAAACTTATCGTAAATATTGAAGTTTTCACGAAATTAATTGTACCCAATCTATACATCACGTCACAGGCGGCGCTGCCAGACGGGCGCGCCGCGGAAAAACTATACAAAACCTGGCTTGAAGAGGTCACTGCACGGTGATTGAAAAGTGCCGAGCTGCAACCCTCAGGCCGAGCTCCGACGGGCACCGTGAGCCAACCATGGCCGGGGCTCCCGATATTGATTTCAATCTTCACATGATCTTGACCCGGGCTGTTGTCTAATGGCGTCATCAACAACGACGTCACCTGTCAGACGTGAAAACACAAGCGGAGTAAACGAATGAACGCCACAGCAAGATCTCCATCTTCGGCAATCCTGGAGTGGACCGAGCAGGGCCGAGTCCCGGACGCGATGATTCGCGCCGGCATTCGCAGGCTGTGCCGTCAGCGTCTCAAGGATGTCGAAGCGGAGGATATCGAGGCTTCGGCACTCCGAATCGGATCATTCGTGGACATGATGAACTCTTCGCCCATCGCGTTGGTTCCCGACTTGGCCAACGAGCAGCATTATGAAATTCCGCCAAGCTTTTTTGACGCCGCCCTCGGGCCGCATCGGAAATACAGCTGCTGCTTTTGGGGCGACGACACTGAAACGCTCGAACAGGCTGAAATCGCCGCGCTGAAGATCAGCTGCGAGCGAGCCGGCATTCGGGACGGCATGGCCGTTCTTGATCTCGGTTGCGGATGGGGTTCGTTGAGCTTGTGGATTGCGCGCACTTACCCCGCCTGCCACGTGACGTCCGTCTCCAATTCAGCCCCACAGCGCGAGTTCATCGAGACAGAGGCGGCGCGTCGCGGGTTGGACAACCTTTCGGTGATCACGGCCGACATGAATGAATTCAATGCTTCGGACCAATACGACCGGGTCGTCTCGGTCGAAATGTTCGAGCATATGCGGAACTACCGCCAGCTATTTGCACGGATCCATTCGTGGCTGAAGCCGGGCGGGCAGTTTTTTATGCACATATTCTGCCATCGAAGCACCCCCTACGAGTTCCTCGACCAAGGCGACAGCGATTGGATGAGCCGACATTTCTTCTCCGGCGGCATCATGCCCAGCGACGATCTGCCATTGCACTTTCAGGGCCGCTTGCAACTTGCAAGCCGCTTCCGCTGGAACGGCGCTCATTACGAGCGTACCTCCAACGCCTGGCTAGCCAATATGGATGAGCGTCGGGACGAAATCATGCCGATCATGGAAGCGACCTACGGGCGCGACCGTGCCGCCCAGTGGTTACAGCGCTGGCGGATTTTCTTTATGGCCTGCGCAGAGCTTTTTGGCCTGCATTCAGGCCGCGAATGGTTCGTGAGCCATTACGTGTTCCGCCGGACCGAAGACGCACCTCAGGGGGCAAAATAACAATGAACGTATTCGCCAACATCCTCGTATTCCAGGCCGGGTGGTTCACTACCGTGCTGGGCGCCGCCAACGGCATGCCGTTGCTCGGGCCGGCCGTCGCGCTGGCGGCCCTGACCCTTCACTTGAGGTTTGCCCAGCGGCCCGCTGTCGAGTTGCGCCTGGTACTGACCGCGCTCGGCCTCGGGCTGGCGGCCGACTCCCTGTTGCTGTCGACGGGCTGGATCGCCTACCCCAACGGCCTGTGGGTGCCGGGTATCGCACCGTACTGGATCGCGTCACTGTGGGTGCTGTTCACCTGCACGCTCAATGTGTCCATGCGCTGGCTCAAGGGTCGCTACTGGTTGGCTGCGGCATTCGGTGCCATTGGCGGCCCGCTGAGCTACCTGGCCGGTGGACGCCTGGGTGCCATGACGTTTACCGAGCCCGTTGCAGCGATGATCGCGCTGGCGGTCGGCTGGGGATTGGTTATGCCGTTCCTGGTCTGGCTGGCCTCACGGCTCGACGGTTTCCAGCAAGTCCAGCGGCCCGACTACATCCAGAAAGAATGGGGGCGCGCAGATACCCATGGTTGATTGGAGCTCATACATGACGGCCCTCGGCATTGTCGCGCTGATCTCGATGGTGGCGTGGGGCTACAGCGTTGTGAAGCGAGACGTCAGCGTCGTCGACATCCTGTGGTCCCTGATGATCCTCGCCAGCCTGAGCGCCTACCTGGTGTTTACCGGTATTAACGGAGCACGCGCCACGTTGTTGCTGGCCCTGGTGACGCTCTGGGCGTTGCGCCTGTCGATCCACATCGCCATACGAAATCACGGCGAAGGTGAAGATCGCCGCTATCAGCAGATTCGCAGCAACAATCAACCCGGATTCTGGTGGAAAAGCCTGTATATCGTGTTTGGCCTGCAGGCATTCCTGGCATGGATCATATCGTTGCCCGCCGTTGCGGCGACTGCATCGCCCGCGCCGCTCGGCTGGCTGGACCTGGCTGCGCTGCTGGTATGGACGGCAGGCATGATCTTCGAAGTTGTCGGGGATTGGCAGCTGATGCGCTTTCAAAAGGAAAAGCGCGCTGAAAACGCGGTGCTCGACTCGGGACTATGGCGGTATACCCGCCACCCCAACTATTTTGGCGAGGCCCTGCTATGGTGGGGGATTTATCTCTTCGCACTGGCCGCCGGGGCCTGGTGGGCCGTGGTCTCGCCGTTACTGATGACCCTATTGCTGGTGCGTGTGTCCGGGGTGGCGCTGCTTGAAAAAGACATTGCCGACCGGCGCCCGGCCTACCGGGACTACATCGAGCGCACCAGCGCATTCATCCCCGCGCCGCCAAAGCCCCGTGCAGCGGCCAGCGTGGAAAACGGAGGTTAATGACATGCAAAACAGGATCAAGGATATCTACGCGCTTTTCGCGGCCCTTGCCCTGCTGGCCGTGCTGTTTGTTTCGCCAGAGGCCGAGGCCAGCACCGAGCAGGACGATTTCGCCGCGCTGCAGAATGCCTCAAACTCGTGGCGTTTTCGCGTGTTTCTCGACGACAAGGAAATCGGTTATCACCATTTTTACCTGGCCGAGGACGGGCAGAATAGGCAGCTGAAAAGCGTCGCCAATTTCGAATACCGCCTGCTCTTCGTCACATTGTTTCGATACGAGCATGAGAACCTGGAAAACTGGTCAGGTGATTGCCTGCAGAGCGTACGTTCACGTACCGACTCGAATGGCGACAATTACACGGTTCACGGGCTGCGATTCGATGGCGGTTTCCAGGTGGTGGCCAGCGAAGGCGATGCCGCGCTGCCGCCGTGCGTGATGAGCTTCGCTTACTGGAATCCCGCGTTCCTGGAGGAAGCTCGCCTGCTCAACACGCAGGACGGGCGCTACCTAGACGTTGAAGTCTCGTCGCCAGTGCAAGAACGCCTTGAGGTACGCGGCGAAATGATGCCCTCTTACCGGTACCACTTGGAAGCGGGCGACTTGCGCCTCGACCTCTGGTATTCGGACCAAAACGAATGGCTGGCCCTCGAAAGCACGCTGGAAAGTGGCCGCACCCTTCGTTACGAATCCATTTGAGAGAATCCCGATGACCCTTCGAAATCGACTGCTCACTGCATCCTGCGCCCTGGCATTGGGCGGCTGCGCCTCGCAACCGCCGATGGAGACGGTCGAATACGTCGACCTCGAACGCTTCATGGGTGACTGGTACGTGATTGCCAACATCCCGACCTTCATCGAGAAGGGCGCCCACAACGCGATCGAGACTTACCGACTGGATGAAGACGGTACGATTGCGACCACCTTCACGTTCCGTAAGGGCGGCTTCGATGGTCAGAAGAAGGAATACAGGCCCCGTGGTTTCGTGGAGGACGAACAAAGCAACGCGCTCTGGGGAATGCAGTTCGTCTGGCCCTTCAAAGGGGACTACAGGATTATCTACCTGAACGAGGATTACTCGACCACGATTATCGGGCGCAACAAGCGGGACTACGTTTGGTTAATGGCCAGGGAACCCCAAATGCCTGCCGCCGAGTACCAGAAGGCGGTGGACTTCATTCAGGGCGTCGGCTACGACATCGAGAACCTGCAGCGCGTCCCGCAACAATGGTAAATCCATGAACATCGCGATTATCGGCACGGGGATTGCCGGTAACTACGCTGCTTACCGCCTGGCGCAACACCACGACATCACCGTGTTCGAAGCCAGCGCTCGCGTTGGTGGCCACACCAATACGCTGGAGGTAGAGGACGCGGGGCGCGTGCTGGCGGTGGACACCGGCTTCATCGTATACAACGACGTCACCTACCCGAACTTTATCGCACTGCTGGACGAGTTGGGCGTGGCCAGCCAGCCCAGTGACATGAGTTTCAGCGTGACCGGCGGACGGCATGGTCTGGAATACAATGGTTCGTCGCTGAACCGCCTGTTCGCCCAGCGCCGTAATCTGGTCCGCCCGGCGTTCTATCGAATGTTGGCCGATATCCTCCGCTTCAACCGGGAGGCGCCGGCTCTGCTCACGCAGCCGGAGCTCAGGCTGACCCTGGGTGAGTACCTCGCCCTGAACAATTACTGCGAACAATTCGTCGAAAACTACATTTTGCCGATGGGTTCGGCTATCTGGTCGGCCACCGCTGATCGCATGCGCGCGATGCCGGCGGTATTTTTCGTGCGCTTCTTCCAGAATCACGGCTTGCTCAGCGTCCATGACCGTCCGCAATGGCGCGTCATCAAGGGCGGCTCGGCTCGCTACGTGGAAAAGCTCGTCGCCGGCCACCGCGATCGTATCCGCACCGGCACACCGGTGACGGCCATTCGCCGCTTTCCCGGACACGTCGAAATCCGCTCGGCGGGTAACGAGGCGGAGCGCTTCGACCGGGTATTCCTGGCCTGTCACAGTGACCAGGCGCTCGCCATGCTCGCCGATCCGACACCGCAAGAGCGCGAGGTGCTTGGGGCAATCGAATACCAGACCAATGAAGCCGTATTGCATACCGATACGTTGTTGATGCCGAAACGCCGGCGCGCCTGGGCCGCCTGGAATTACACTATTCCGAAACACCCCGGCACGAGAGACGGCAAAGTCACACTGACCTACAATATGAACATTCTGCAAAGCCTGTCTGCGACCCGTGAGTATTGCGTGACGCTGAACAATACTGATGCGATCGACCCGGACAAGGTCATCCGTAAGATCAGCTACGACCACCCGATCTTTACCGAACGTGCGGTTGCCGCTCAACAGCGACGCCGCGAAATCAACGGAGCCCGACTTACGTATTATTGCGGAGCGTACTGGCGTTATGGTTTTCATGAGGACGGCGTGGTCAGCGCGATCGATGCGCTGAAGCACTTCGAGGAGCACGTGGATGAACCCGGAATCGGAAACGGTAAACAGCGGCATCTACGCCGGGTGGGTTAGGCACCGCCGCATGCGGCCCAAGGTCCACGAGTTCCGTTACCGCATGTTCATGATGTACCTCGACCTGGCCGAACTGCCGGGCCTGTTCGACGGCCGATGGCTGTGGTCGGCCCGCGGGGCGGCGATCGCACGATTCCGCCGCGAGGACCACGTCGGCCCCGCCGACATCCCTCTAGACCAGGCCGTGCGGCAGTTGGTGGAGGAGCGAAACGGCGTGGCGCCGAAAGGGCCGATTCGTCTGCTTACCCATTTGCGTTATTTCGGCCATGTTTTCAACCCGGTCAGTTTTTACTATTGTTTTGACGAGGACGACGAACGCGTGGAGACGATCGTGGCGGAAGTGAACAACACGCCTTGGGGTGAACAGCACTGCTACGTTTTGCCGCAGGCTGATAATCATGGGCAGGGCGACCATGCCCGCTTTTTCCCAGAAAAAGTCATGCACGTCTCACCGTTCATGGAAATGGACGTGGACTACGACTGGCGGTTTGGCCCGCCTGCTCAAAGGCTGACAGTGCACATGGCCAACGCGCGGGAGGGTCACAAGTTATTCGATGCCACGCTGGTGCTCGATCGCCGTGAAATCAAAGCGGCGTCCCTGGCCCGTGTGCTGATCTCGTTCCCTCTGATGACGCTCAAAGTGGTGTTCGCGATTCACTGGGAGGCACTGAAGCTTTGGCTCAAGGGTGTGCCCGTGCACGACCATCCCGACAAGGGCCTCGATGCAACAGGGAAGTCTTCATGAAGGTCAGCTCACTCTCATCCCGCAAGCACCTGTCGGGCACCTCCAAACCCGGCCTGCTCGACGGCCTGGCGCGCTCCGCGGTACTCAAGCGCCTGGGGCAAATGGATCGCGGAAGCCTGGTCCTGGTCGACGGCCCGGACACGTTCGAATTCGGATCGGGCGAGGGGTTGTCTGCGCGCATCGAGGTGCTGGACCCGGCTTTCTACAGTGAAATTGCCTTCGGAGGTTCCATCGGCGGTGGTGAGGCCTGGATGCACGGTTACTGGACCTGCGACGACCTGGTAGCCGTGGTGCGGCTGTTGCTGCAGAACCGCGACGTACTCGATGGCATGGAGGATGGCCTTGCGCGCATCACCGCGCCGCTGCAAACGTTGTTTCACCGTATCAACCGAAACACACGGGAAGGCTCCCGGCGCAACATCTCGGCCCACTACGACCTCGGCAACGATTTTTTTGCCCTGTGGCTGGACGAGACCATGATGTACTCGTGCGCCATCTTTCCGCACCGCGAAGCCGGCCTGCACGAGGCACAGCTGCATCGCCTCGATCACACATGCCGGAAACTGCAACTGCAGCCGGACGAGCACCTGCTCGAGATCGGCACGGGCTGGGGCGGCCTGGCCATTCACGCTGCCGAGAATTTTGGCTGTCGCGTGACCACCACCACGATATCGGCAGAGCAACATGCGCGGGCTCGCCGGCGCATCGATCAGCGCGGCCTGCAAGACCGGGTGACCCTGCTGAAGAGTGATTTCCGGGATCTCGAGGGACAGTTTGACAAGATGGTCTCGATCGAGATGATCGAAGCCATCGACCACCATCTCATCGACACGTACTTTCATAAGTGCAGCCGGCTGCTGAAACCGCATGGCGCGATGTTGCTGCAGGCCATCACCATCGCCGATCAGCGCTACGATGAGTACCGTAAATCAGTCGATTTCATTCGGCGCTACATTTTTCCCGGCGGCAATCTGCCGTCTATTCGGGTCATCGCCGATTCGGTGGCGCGAAAGACCGACCTTCGCCTGCTGGGCCTGGAAGACATCGGCCTGCATTACGCGCGCACCCTTGAGATATGGCGCGAGAATTTCAACAAGCGGCTCGACGAAGTTCGGGCCATGGCCTACCCCGAGCGATTCATCCGCATGTGGGAGTTCTACCTTTGCTATTGCGAGGGGGCCTTTCTCGAGCGCGCGATTTCCGATGTGCAAATCCTGTTCACCAAGCCAGAAAGCCGCTTGAGTGTGATTTGAAAACCAAGAGAGAAGACAGCGCATGAAACCGGTAACCATTACAGTCAACGACCAGATGCAATCGGGTTATCGCTATGAGCGGACCGAACCGCCGGGTGAACACTTTGATCCGGATTTCAAGCCGGAACTCAGCCCTGCCGATCTGCTGCGCATGGGGGTGTTTGGCGGCAAGTACATGACCGACTGCCAGGACGAATTTCCGGCAGATTGGTTCAAAGAAGCCAAGCTTTCTCCTGCAAAGAGCGATCCGGATCTTAATTTCTTCGGTGTGAGCGCTTCCAAGCCGCTTTCGTACTGGCGCGAAAAGGGCTGGATATGGGATAACGATCCGCGCGGATGGTTCCAGTGGTATTGCCGTTATTGGATGGGGCGTCGTTGCGAGGACGACGGCCGGCAGATCGGACGTTGGAAAGCCATGACCCGGCACATCGGGCAGGTTCGCAAGAATTGCGTGAAGGGCGACCTGATGTGCCGCCCGCGTCAGCGACAGGCCTTGTTACACTGGGCCTATGATTCGAGGAATTACTGAGCAGATGGCCCGGCTCCTGATCCATACCCTGGCCGCCGTGCTGCTCGGCGCGATGGCAACCCCGGTTTGCGCCGTCGAGGAGGCGGAGTATCGCGTACTGCGTGAGGACGGCAAGGTCGAGATACGCGAGTATGCGCCGTTCATCGTCGCCGAAACCGTTGTCGAGGGCGATTTCGAGGAGGCGAGCAACCGTGCGTTCCGAGCTTTGTTCCGTTACATCGACGGCGACAACACGGCCCGCCGGGAAATCGCGATGACGGCACCGGTCTCGCAGCAGAAGAGTTCGCAGAAGATCGATATGACCGCGCCGGTCAGCCAGGCGAAAGCGCCGGGTGGCTGGGCCGTGAGTTTCATGATGCCATCCTCGCTTACCATGGAGACCGTGCCGCAACCCGACGACCCCGAGATCATGCTGCGGCAGGTTTCCGCCCACCGCGCGGTGGCGATTCGCTACTCGGGGCGCTGGACTGAAGAGCGGTACCTGGATCACCTGGCGAAACTGCGCGGATGGGTCGAACGCGAGGGTCTGGAAACGGTGGGCGACCCGGTCTGGGCCCGATACAACGCGCCGTTCGTTCCGTGGTTCCTGCGCCGCAACGAGATATTGCTTCAGCTGCGTTGACACGCGCTGTGTGGCAAGATGCCGAAATTCGCGGTTCGATTCGGGGGGCTTCCACATCTTTAGTTTTATTTTTATGCAGTGCCTGGCCAGTGCAGCAGTGCGTCTCTTGCCAGCGGCACGGCGGGCGATCGTGTGCCCCTGAACCGCAAGAATCTCCTGGCGACGCGCAACGGGCGTTTCACCGCTTTTTCATTACTCTACATTTCCGAGGGTATCCCCTACGGCTTTACCTCGGTGGCGATGGTCGCGTTCATGCGCCAGCAAGGGGTATCGCTGGAGTTGATCGGGGCCTTCATGGCCGCCCTGTTTTTGCCCTGGGCGTTCAAGTGGGCCTGGGCGCCCCTGATCGACCTGATCAAACTGCACAGGCTGGGCGGGCGCCGGGCCTGGATCATCTTCTGCACCACGATGATGATCGCCACCCTGGTGGTAACCGCGCTGGTGGATTTCAAAACGCATTTCAGCCTGCTGATGGCGATGATCGTGCTCAACAACCTGTTCTGCGCGACCCAGGACGTCGCGATCGATTCACTGGCGGTGAGCACGCTCAAGGAGAATGAACGCGGCCGCGGCAACGGGTTCATGTTCGCCGGCCAGTACATCGGTATCGCGCTGGGCGGGGGCGCAGCGGTGTTCGTCTACGGCCTGTTCGGGTTCGAGGTTGCGCTGGCGTACATCAGCGGGCTGTTGCTGCTGAACCTGCTGTTCGTGCTGCTGTTCGTGTACGACCCGGAGGCGAACCCCCTGGCGGAACGCCAGACCGACGTGCTGAAAAACCTCGTTGCTTCCATGACGGCTTTTGTCGTCGAGGTCTACCAGAGTTTCTGGAAGTCCGGCACTGGGCCGATGGTCGGTGTGCTGTTTGCGCTTCTCCCCGTCGGCGCCATGGCGCTGGCCTTCGCCACGCTGGGCACCCTGCAGGTCGATTACGGCCTGACCGAGAACCGGATCGCCGAGCTGCGCGTTTACAATACGATCGCAGCCGCGTTGGGCTGCGTTGTGGGCGGCCTGATGGGAGACCGTTTTGGCGCCAAGCGAACGGTGGCTCTGGCGTACGGCCTAACCGCGGTGCCCACGGCCCTGCTGGGAATGCAGATCACGCAGCTGGGGCTCCAGGCGGTGCCCATGGATACGTTTTACGGCCTGATTATCGCGCACGGCGTGTTCTACGGCATGGCTTACGGCGTGCGCAACGCGATCTTCATGGGCATGACCAACCCAGCGGTAGCGGCAACCCAGTTCACGGCCTTCATGGGCATGAGCAACCTGGCGATCAGCATCGGCAACTACTGGCAGGGCGTCGTGGCGGAACGTTTCGATTACGCGACGGTTTTGTATTTCGATGCGGCGATTGCCGTGCTGGTGATTCTCGTCATACCGTTTTTGCGCAAGCG
>JABDPF010000085.1 GCA_013042915.1 Lysobacterales bacterium | reverse complement strand
GCCGAGGAGATCGCGCCCGGCACGGGTATAGAACCGGCGGAGTTCTGGGCCGCATACGCGGACATCGTCGAGCACATGGTGCCGGCCAACCAATTCCTGCTCGAGAAGCGCGATCGCATGCACGATCAGATGAACGCCTACTACCGCGAACACCCGGGCCAGCCCGACATGAGGCGCTACAAGGCGTTCTTGCGTCAAATCGGCTACCTGGTGCCGGAAGGCGGCAGCTTCGAGATCACCACGGAAAACGTCGATCCGGAAATTGCCCGTGTCGCTGGCCCCCAGCTGGTGGTGCCTGTGAGCAATGCCCGTTTCGCGCTGAATGCGGCCAACGCGCGTTGGGGAAGCCTCTACGACGCTCTTTATGGAACCGACATGATTCCGGAAGACGACGGCCTGGAACAGGGCACCTCGTTCAATCCGGCGCGCGGCGAGAAAGTGATCGAGTCGGCTTGCGAGATGCTGGACCTCATTGTTCCGCTGGCCGCGGGTGCCCATCGGGACGTCACCGATTACGTCGTGCGCCAGGCCGAGGAAGGCGCCGACCTGAGCATCGAGCTGGCGGACGGCACGGCCACAACGCTCACACACCCAGGCCAGTTTGCGGGCTACTCGGACGGTGAGAGCGGGCGTCGCGTGTTGCTCAGCAGCAACCACCTTCATATCGAACTCCAACTCGACCGCGGACACCCGATCGGTCGGATGTCCCGGTCCGGACTGAAAGACGTGATGCTGGAGTCCGCGCTGACCGCCATCCAGGATTGCGAAGATTCCGTCGCGGCGGTGGACACCGGGGACAAAGTCAGGGTTTACCGGAACTGGCTTGGCCTGATGAAGGGTGACCTGGAGGAAACGTTCCAGAAAAACGGTAAAACCATAACCCGCAAGCTCAATCCCGACCGCCGCTACACCGCGCCCGACGGCAGCGCGCTGACCCTGCCCGGCCGCAGCCTGCAACTGGTTCGAAACGTCGGTCACCTGATGACCACGGATGCGGTGCGCGATCACGACGACAACGAAACACCAGAGGGCATCATGGACGGCATGATTACCGTGCTGTGTGCGATGCACGACCTCCGGGGCAACCCCCGGCACCGCAACAGCCGCGCGGGCAGCGTCTACATCGTGAAACCCAAGATGCGCGGCCCGCGCGAAGTACGTTTCGCCGACCGCCTGTTCGACCGCATCGAGGACGCATTCGGCCTGCCCCGCTCGACGATCAAAATCGGCGTGATGGACGAAGAACGCCGCACCACCACCAACCTGAAGGAATGCATCCGCGCGGTGGCTGATCGCATCGTGTTCATCAACACGGGCTTTCTCGATCGTACCGGTGACGAGATACACACCAGCATGCTGGCCGGCCCGATGCTGCCCAAGGGCGAGATCAAGGACCAGCCCTGGATCCAGGCCTACGAGCAGCAGAACGTGGACATCGGCCTGGAATGCGGTTTTCGCGGCAAGGCCCAGATCGGCAAGGGTATGTGGGCCATGCCGGACGAGATGCGGGCCATGTACGACACCAAGATGGCGCACCTCGAAGCCGGCGCCAACTGCGCCTGGGTGCCCTCGCCTACGGCCGCCACGCTGCACGCCCTGCACTACATGCAGTACGACGTCAACAAACGCCAGAAAGAGCTGATGTCACGCGAGCGCGCCAGCCTGGACGACATCCTGACCCCGCCCCTGCTTGACCGCGAACTGTCCGCCGAGGAAATCCAGGCCGAACTGGACAACAACGCACAAGGCATCCTGGGGTACGTGGTGCGCTGGATCGACCAGGGAATCGGTTGCTCCAAGGTGCCCGACATCAACGACGTCGGTTTGATGGAAGACCGGGCGACCCTGCGCATTTCGAGCCTGCACATGTGTAACTGGCTGCTGCACGGTATCTGCAGCGAGGAGCAGGTCATGGATACGCTGCGCCGAATGGCCAAGGTCGTCGACGAGCAGAATGCGGGCGATCCGAACTACCGCAACATGGCGCCGAATTACGACGAGAGCGTCGCCTTCAAAGCGGCCTGCGACCTGGTCTTTCTCGG
The DNA here is from genome assembly GCA_013042915.1 of Lysobacterales bacterium. Lineage (GTDB taxonomy): Bacteria > Pseudomonadota > Gammaproteobacteria > Xanthomonadales > SZUA-36 > JABDPF01. The sequence goes on along the minus strand of JABDPF010000085.1, from coordinate 1,353 downwards.
TCGCGAACAGCCCAGTGGTTTCACGGAACCCCTGCTGCACCGCTGGCGGGTCGTGGCCAAGCGTCGCGGCTGAGTGCCTCGTCGCAGGCATCATGGGCAGCGATTGAAGGCCCGGCGGCGCCATTGGCTGAGGCCGGTGACGGTTGCGCTGGCGCTCGCCGCGTGGCTGCTTGCTTCACCGCTTGTCGCCGATACGCACGACCCGCCCGAGGCGAAACCGGCGGCGCCGGACAGTGTGCTTTTCGTCGGCAACAGCTTCACCTTCTACAACAATTCGATCCACACGCATTTGCGCCACTTGCTTGAATCCGATGATCCGTCCCTGCGCGATTCGGTCTTTCTGAAATCGATGACCATTTCGGGCGCCGTGCTCTCCGATCACGATCGAGGCCTCAAGCAAATGCTCGAACAATGGGATTGGGACGTGGTGGTCCTGCAGGGCCACAGCCTGGAGGCACTGGAGCCCGATAGCCGCGCGAACTTTGAAGCCTCGGCGGCTCGCCTGGTCTCGATGGCGGTCGAGGAAGGTGCGCGGCCGGTACTGTTCATGACCTGGGCCTACTCGGATCAGCCCGAGATGACCGCAAAGCTGAAGCAGGAATACAGCCGGCTGGGTGAGGAACTCGGCGTCATGGTCGTACCGGTGGGTCTCGCGTTCGAGCAGGCGCCGGCCGAACTGCCGGGCCTCTCGCTGCACACGGCAGACTTCAAACACCCGACGCTCGAGGGTACTTACCTGGCGGCCTGCGTCTTTTATTCAGCCCTGTGGCGCAAATCGGCTGAACCTCTCGACTACGGAGCCGGCTTGCCCGATGATGTTGCCGAAGCGCTGCGGTTGACGGCCTGGCGCACCGTTCAACAGTATTACGGTATTCAATGAGACACTGGTTATTTGCACCCCTGGCGGTGCTTGGCCTCACCGCCTGCGCCCTCTCGACCCCGACAAGCGACCAGCCCTGGCCCGTGCCGGATGCGCGCTGCGCCTCCAAGCACGTACTGCTCGATGCGCATTTCGAAACCGGAAACCTGGGTCAATGCACCGTTGACGACGATGGCCGCTTCGTACTCGGCCTGATTCCCGAAGACAAACCACCGATCAACCCGTCTGCATGGTTCGCCTTTCGCGCCAGCGGCAGGCCCGGTGACGAGGTGCGCGTGCGGCTCGAACTGGACCACGGCTTCGCGCGCTATTGGCCCAAGACCAGCCGGGATGGTCGCCATTGGACGCCCCTGCCATCCGAACAGGTATTGACCGGTGGTGACCGCAGCGAGTGGATGGAATTTCATTTCACGCTGGACGGCGCCTATCGCTGGGTGTCCGCCCAGGAAATCATGGACACCTGGGACTACCAG
>JABDPF010000084.1 GCA_013042915.1 Lysobacterales bacterium | reverse complement strand
AGATCCACTGGGATGACCGGATTTACCACGCCTCGACCGGCGCATTGATGGACGTGCTGAGCGAGAGCCCCGAAGAGGCCGGTCGGGTGCTGATCGCGGGTCACAACCCCGGCCTGGAGGTGCTGGTGCAAACCCTGAGCCGTGCCCCGGTGCCGATGCCCGGCGACTGGAAACTGATGCCCACGGCCGCCGTTGCCCGCCTGGACATTCCAGGCCGCTGGTGTGACCTTGATGGTGGCATCGCCAGGCTGGTGAGCCTGACGCGGGCGAAATCCCTGAAAGACTGAGCCTCCCGGACGCTCTCAGACGCCTTAAGCGTCCTCGACGATCACCGCGGTGCCCACCGCCAGCAATTCGGCCGCGCCCGCCGCCATGACCGAAGTCGTAAAGCGCGTCGCGATCACGGCATTGGCGCCCAGCGATTCGGCCTCGGCGACCATCCGGTCCAGCGTCTGCTCGCGACTCTCGGCCATCAGCTTGGCGTACTCGTGAACTTCACCCCCGACAATGTTGCGCAGGCCGGCCATGATGTCCTTGCCGACATGGCGCGCACGAACCGTGTTGCCCCGCACCAGGCCGAGGGTCTTGACGATGTTCTTTCCCGTGATGGTTTCAGATGTCACTACGATCATGGTTATATCTCCACATCCTTGTACTTGTCGGTTTTGTGCTCGATCCAGCGCTGGCGCAGCACCGATACGAACAGTATCAACAGCCCGGTATAGAACAGGCCAATCAGGAATTTCCAGCCGCCCGGAACGCCCGGATCGGTCAGGAACAACACCACCAGCGTGCCGACGATGATCACGGCCGCGGCAAGCAACAGCACCCAGCCGATGCCGCGACTCAATGTTACACCCAGATCATCCATACTTTCCCTCCACTCCTGTTCGTTTCTTCCGCCGATAGTGGACTGCCCGAGCCGCTCACGCAAAACCTGCAGCTCGTTCAGCAAGCCCCGGCACTCGGCACAGTCCGCCAGGTGCAAATCGACCCGTTGACAATCCTGCTGCGTCAGCTCACCGTCGAGGTATCCGGACAGTCTCTCGCCGACGTGCTCGTTGCTGTGGATACGGGACGCGTCATGCATGGTTTTGCTCCATCTGCTGTTTCAGGGCGAGTCGTGCGCGATGCAGCCGTGACATGACCGTGCCCGGAGCGATATCCAGCACCGCGGCGATCTCGGCGTAGGCCAGATCGAGGTAATCGCGCAGCACCAAAATCTGCCGCTGGTCGGGCGCCAGTGCGGCCAGCGCGGCATGCACGGCGACATCGCGCTGCAACTCCTCCACTCGCTGGTCGGGCGCCACACCCGGGTGGCTGAGTGAGTCGATGTCCACGCCCGAGGGTCGACGGCGGCGCAGCAGGTCAATGCAACGGTTGCGCACGACGCGCAAAAACCAGGGCTTGAACGCGCCACGGGCGCTGTCGTAAGCGCCGGGGCGAGACAGCACCGTGGCGTAGGCATCGTGAACGGCATCCGCGGCGTCTTCGCGGTTGCCGAGTATCTGGATTGCCAGCGCGTGGGCGCCGTTGCCGAGTTGGGCCAATTCCTGTCGCAATTGCCTTGTTTCCAGGGTTCTCGTACTCCTTACGCGGCAGGCGGCCCGTTTATTCCCGATCTCCCGCGGCAGGCCAGGAACAAGCGCCAAATCGAATGGCTGCGGTGGTATTCTGTTAGGCCCATTCTAAACGCGAGATTCCAACGATGCCCGGCCTCCTGCCCGATGTCGATCCCGACGGCCTGCTCGAATATTCCGTCGTGTTCACCGACCGATCCCTGAACCACATGTCCCAGGCCTTTCAGCAGGTCGTGCGCGATATTTCTTCGACGCTGAACGCGGTCTACGGCGCCAATGCGACCGTGGTCGTGCCGGGAGGCGGCACCTACGGCATGGAAGCCATCGCACGCCAGTTTGCCACGCAACAGAAATGCCTGGTGATCCGCAACGGCTATTTTAGTTTCCGCTGGTCGCAGATCCTCGAGACCGGTGAACTCACCGACGAGGTGACCGTGATCAAGGCACGTCGCCAGGGCGACGGCCCGCGCGCTCCGTTTGCGCCACCGCCCATCGAAGAAGTGGTGAGCGCGGTTCGTTCCAAACAACCCGGCGTCGTGTTCGCTCCACACGTCGACACCGCCTCCGGCGTGCTGATTCCGGACGACTACATCCGGTCTGTCGCCAACGCTGTTCACCAGCACGGTGGACTGTTCGTACTCGACTGCGTGGCCTCGGGCGGCGCCTGGGTGAACATGAAGGACTGCGGCGTGGACGTGCTGCTAAGCGCGCCCCAGAAGGGCTGGAGCGCTTCGCCGTGCGCCGCGCTGGTCATGCTCAGCGAGGCCGCGGTGTCGCGGATGGCGGACACCACCAGCAGCAGCTTCGCCTGCGACTTGGGCAAGTGGCACGAGATCATGCGCGCCTACCTGGACGGCGGCCACGCATACCATGCCACCCTGCCCACAGATGCCCTTCGGCAGTTCCGGGACACCATGCTGGAAACCGGTGAGTTTGGGTTCGACCGATTCTGTGAGGCTCAATGGGTACTAGGCCGGCGGGTGCGGGAAATGCTCGAAGATCGCGGATTCGAATCGGTCGCGGCTGAGGGCTTCAAGGCGCCCGGCGTGGTCGTCAGCTACACCGATGACCCCGCCATCCAGAACGGCAGCACGTTCTTCTCGCTCGGCCTGCAGATCGCGGCGGGCGTGCCCCTGATGTGCGATGAGGGCGACGATTACCGTTCCTTCCGCGTCGGGCTGTTCGGGCTGGACAAGCTCCGTGACATCGACGGCACCGTTCAGAGGCTGGCCAGCGCCGTCGACAGCCTGCCCTGAGCGGGGTTTCGTCGCGCGGCTCGGGCCGTTCACCCGCTCTTGAATCGATGACCGGTGCCGGCAACGAACGGACTGGCTCTGGTGCTTGTCACAAAACTGTCATATTTTAAAAAACCACCGATCGAGCAGGCGCCAGGATGGACAACCCGTTTACGACTTACACCCTTTGGGCGGGCCTGTTCGGCGGCCTCGCGCTGTTCCTGTTCGGCATGGACGTCATGACACATGCGCTGAAGTCGGCCGCAGGCGACTACATCAAGGACATCCTGGCCCGTATGACCAACAATCGCCTGCTTGGCCTGGCGACCGGCGCCTTCGTCACCTCGGTGATCCAGTCATCCTCCGTGACCACCGTACTGATGGTCGGGTTCATTTCCGCCGGATTGATGACGATGGGGCAGAGCGTGGCGGTGATCATCGGCGCCAACATCGGCACCACGATCACGGCCCAGATTCTGGCGTTCAAGGTAACGGCGCTGGCGCTGCCCCTGATCGCCGGCGGATTCCTGGTCTCCTTCACGGTCAAGTCCGAGCACTGGAAGCAGGCGGGTTCGATCGTCCTCGGGCTGGGCCTGGTGTTCTACGGCATGGCGCTGATGAGCGACGCGCTCTACCCCCTGCGCAGCTTCCCACCATTTATCGAGTTCATGGTTTCGATGAAAAACCCGTTGATGGGAGCGGCGGTGGGCGCCGGCTTCACGGCCATCGTCCAGTCGTCCTCGGCGACCACGGGCATCCTGATCGTGATGGCGTCGCAGGGCTTGATCGGGCTGGAAACCGCGATCGCGATCGCAATGGGCGCTAATGTCGGAACCTGCGTGACGGCCGGGCTGGCCTCGATCGGCAAGCCGCGCGAGGCCAAGCGCGCCGCAGTGGTGCACACGCTGTTCAACGTTATCGGCGTGGCGCTCTGGATTGGTTTCATCCCGCAACTGGCCGCCTTCGCTGAAAGTATTTCGCCCAGCGCCACCGCTCTGACCGGCATGGACCGGTTGGCCGCCGACACGCCGCGCCAAGTTGCCAATGTCCACACTTTCTTCAACCTCGCCAATGCGCTGATCTTCATCGGTTTCACGACCCATATCGCGCGCTTCGTAGAATGGCTCCTGCCAGACCAGGTAATACCCCCCCAAAAAGCCATGCTGCCCAAGCATCTGGACGAAAACCTGCTCGAGAACCCGGCCGTGGCGCTCGAGGCGGCACGTACGGAGATTAAGCGGCTCGGCAAGCGGGTGCGCAAGATGGTTCGGGATATCATGCCGGCGGCGCTGACCGGCACCCGCGCCGACCTCGAGCGCTTTTCCGAAATGGACAAGGTGGTCGATGCGCTGCACATCGCCATCGTCGAGTACCTGGGTCAAATCAGCCTTCGGGAGCTCTCCAAGCGACAGTCCAAAGAGATGGTCCAGCTCGTGCAGGTCGCCAATGCGCTCGAGCAGATCGGAGACCGGGTCGCCACCGGGCTGGTGACCTCCGCGTCCAAGCGTATCGACGAAGAAGTCACGGTATCGCCACAGACCCTGGAGGTGCTGGAGGCTTTCCACCGCATGGTCCTGGACGCGCTGGCCGACGCGCTAAAGGCCGTCACCCGGCAGGACGCGGAACTCGCGCGGGAGGTCCGTCGGCGCCGCAAGGAAATCGCGCACTACTCGCGGGAAGTCGTCGAACACGGCCTCGATCGCATGACTGTTGACGAGCCCAACCGCCTTCGCACATATGCGCGTGAAATGGAGGTAATGGAAATTCTCGACAGCGTGTTCTCGACCGTCCGCCGCATCACGCGCAGCCAAGGTTGAACGCCTGCTTTTCGACATCGCTTGGTTTTGCTGTGCTCTCAGAGAGAATTTGGCCCGACCCTTCCCCTTTGTCACGGTTTTGTCATAATGGGAAGGCTTCCAAGTCCGAAACACCACTTATTGTTACAGGAGCAAGACATGCCCTCAAGAATTTCTTATCTCCCCTTCGCCCTGACGGCCATGACCGCCCTTCTTGCCGGCTGCGGCGGTGGCGAGCAACGCCAGGTGATCCAGAACAAAGGCTCCGATACCCTGGTCAACGTGGCCCAGGCCTGGGCAGAAAATTACCAGCAAGTGGACCCCAGCGTCGTGGTCGCCGTGAGCGGCGGTGGTTCGGGCACCGGTATCGCGGCCCTGATCAACGGCACCGTGGACATTGCCAACGCCAGCCGCGCCATCAAGGACAAAGAGCTCAAGCTGGCCCAGGACAACGGCCAGGAACCGGTACAGCATGTGGTCGGCTTCGATGCCCTGGCGATTTTCCTTCACGCCGACAACCCGCTCGACGAGATCAGCATTTCACAGCTGGCCGATATCTACGGCGACGGCGGCACCAGCCTCAGCTGGACCGACCTCGGGGTCGAAGTTCCCGGCTGCAAGGATCAGGAAATCGTGGTGGTCAGCCGCCAAAACAACTCTGGCACTTACGCGTATTTCCGCGACGCCGTGTTGGGCTCACGCGACTTCAAGCTGGGCACACGGGACATGCACGGCTCCAAGGACGTGGTCGACCTTGTCGAGAAAACCCCCTGCGCAATCGGTTACAGCGGCCTGGCGTATGCCGTCGACCACGTGAAGTTACCCTGTGTGTCCACCGAGGCGGGCGGAGCCTGCGTCGCGCCGTCCGTGGAGACCGCCATCGACAACAGCTACCCGATCGCGCGACCCCTTTTCATGTACACCAACGGCGAGCCCACCGGTTATGTCGGCGATTACATGAACTGGATCAAGAGCAGCGAAGGCCAGTGCATCATTCTTGAAAAAGGCTATGCCCCGGCCACCACGGTCAACTGCGGCTGAACCACTCTCACACCCACCCGGCCCTGGCGCCGGGTGGGAACTCAGAACCACCGGGAATACCGTCATGAGTCATCTCGAAGAACGCATGGAAAATGACCTCAACGCCATCCGAGACTGGGTGTGGAACATCGGTGATGATGTCGAAAACGCCTTGCGCCAGGCCAAGAAAACGCTGGTGCTGCGGGACCCGGAACTCGCCTACGAGATCATCCTGGGCGATCATCCGATCAACCGCGCCTCGCGTCGCTGCGACCGATTGTGTCACCGCTTCATCGCCCGCTACCTGCCGGGTGCCGGGGCGCTGCGCGAGATGGCTGCGACCATCCGTATCAACGTGACTCTCGAGCGCATTGGTGACTACGCGGTCACGATGTCCCGCGAAGCCCTGCAACTCTCCGACCCTCTGCCCGAGAAGTACGCGCAACGCATCGATGATGCGGCCGATACGGCCATCGAGATTTTTTCCGAATCGCGCCAGGCATTCCGCGAAGGCAACGCCGAGCAGGCGATCGCGCTGATGAACGCCACCAAGCGCTTGGATGCCCGCATGGACTCGATTTACGACGACCTGTTTGAAAAGGACAGCGAGCTGAACCGGACCAGCCGGGTCGTAATCTTCGCCGTGCTGACCGTGCTCAAACGCGTCGCGGACCAGTCCAAGAACATCTGCGACCAGACCGTGTTCGCGGTGCGCGGCATTGCCAAGCTCCCCAAGGTGTACAGGATCCTGTTCCTCGACCGCAAGGGATCGGGCCTGGGACACCTGGCCACGGCCATCGGTCGACACCGTTATGCAGACACCGTAGCGTTCACGGTCACCACACCCGATGGTGCCGAGCCGTTGTCGGAGCCGATGCGTACGTTCCTGCAGGAGACCGGCCTGCCCGAAGGCGATCTGGAAACCGAGCCGCTCGAGTCGCTCGAACTGGACTTGGCCGACTACGACGTCGTCGTCTGCGTAAACGGCCACTACGACGACTACATCGAGCGGATGCCGTTTCATACCTCGGCGCTGAACTGGCCGGTAGCAGGCGACGACTTGACTGAAGCCTATCGCGAACTGCGCTCGCGCATCACCGACCTGGTCGAACTACTGGCCGGCCGCGAAAACAACCAGGATTGAGGGCATGAGCGAAAAAATGGCGCAGACCGCCGCCGGAGCAGGCAGTGATTTCGATCGGTTGACCCTCGACTGGTACATCGACAAGCTCGTCCAGGCGCTGGTGTTCATCGGTGGAATTTCCGCCATTGTCTTCATTATCGGAATTTTCGTGTTCATCAGCCGCGAAGGCTTCGGTTTCCTGTTGGGTGAGTTCAATTTCAAGGAGTTCTTTTTCTCGCCCAACTGGCGCCCGACCTCTGAGACGAAGGAGACCTTCGGTATCCTGGCGCTGGTCGCCGGCACTGCCAGCGTGACCGGCCTTGCGATGCTGATCGCGATCCCGTTCTCGCTCGGCGCGGCGATCTTTATCGCCGAGTTCGCCTCCGGTAAAACGCGCGAGTTTTTGAAGATTACCGTGGAGTTGCTGGCTGCCATCCCATCGGTGGTGTGGGGTTTCATCGGCCTGGCCATCATGAACCCGATCATCATCGAGACCTTCGATGTGCCGGTCGGCCTGAACGTGCTCAACGCCGGCGTCATCCTGGGACTGATGGCGGCACCGATCATGACCTCGATCGCCGAGGACGCGCTCAACGCCGTGCCCGACCCCTACCGCGAGGCGGCCGAGGCGATGGGCGCCACGCGCTGGCAGGTGATTTACAAGGTGGTCCTGCCGGCGGCCAAGAACGGCCTGCTTGGCGCGGTGTTGCTGGGCGTGGGCCGGGGCTTCGGCGAAACCATGGCGGTGCTGATGGCCACCGGCCACTCGATCAACATCCCGACCAGCGTGTTCGACTCGGTCCGCGCGCTGACCGCCACCATCGCCGCCGAGCTGGGTGAAACCGCGGCCGGCTCGCCCCACTACCAGGCGCTGTTCACGATCGGCATCTTCTTGTTCGTGATCACCTTCATCATCAACCTGGCGGCCGACCTCGTGGTCCGCGGCGTCAAGAAGGGTTAGCTGAACCATGTTTGAAACAACGAGTATCAACAAGAAGAACATCACCCAGCAAAAGCTGGTTCGCATCGGCCTGGGCACGATGACCGGCATCCTGATCCTGCCCGTCGCACTGATCCTGGGCACGCTGATCTACAAGGGCGCGCCCATGATCAGCTTCGAGTTCCTGTTCACCGGCCCTACCAAAGGCATGACCGCCGGAGGTATTTTCCCAGCCCTGCTCGGTACGGTGTTGCTGGTGCTGGTCGCCCTGCTGGCCTCGGTGCCGCTGGGCGTGGCCGCAGCCATTTACCTCAGCGAGTACGCGCCGGACAACTGGTTCACCCGCTCGATCAACCTGGCCATCATCAACCTGGCCGGCGTGCCGTCCATCGTGCACGCCCTGTTCGGCGTTGGCGCTTTCGTGATCTTCTTCGGCTTCGGCACCAGCATCCTGGCGGCCAGCCTGACACTGGCCATCATGACCCTGCCGGTGGTGATCGTGGCGACGCGAGAATCGCTGCAGGCGGTGCCGATGTCGTTCCGCGAGGCCTGCTGGAACATGGGCGCGACCCGCTGGCAGACCATTCGCCGCGTGGTGCTGCCCAACGCGGTCACCGGCATCCTGACCGGTGTGATCCTGGAGGTCTCCCGCACCGCAGGCGAGACGGCGCCGATCATGTTCACCGGCGCCGCTTTCTTCCTGCCGCTGCTGCCGCAGGGCGTGCTCGACCAGACCATGGCCCTCTCTTTGCACCTTTTCGTGGTCTCCACCCAGGTGCCCAACATGCCCGAGCAACTGCCCTTCGGCGTTGCCCTGGTGTTGATATCGATGGTGTTGCTGATGAACAGCCTGTCCATCGCACTGCGCATGTACCTGCGGGGTAAGAAGAAATGGTGAAGCTCGGTGTCAAGGACCTCGCCATCAGTTATGGCAATGAAACCATCCTCGAGGGTGTCAACTTTGACATCCAGGAGCACGAGATCTTCGGGATCATCGGCCCGGCCAACGCGGGCAAGACCTCATTTCTGAAGGCTGTCAATCGCATGGACCTGTTCAATACCGACATGCAAGTCGACGGCGATATCACCTTCAACGGGGTCAACGTGCAAAAGGTGCGCAACGTGTATGGCTTGCGCCGGCGCATCGGCGTGGTCTTTCCGCTACCGGTCGGTCTGCCGCTGTCGATTTACGACAATGTCGCCCTGGCGCCTCGCCTGGCCGGCCAAAAGGACAGGGCCGAGCTTGACGTGATCGTCGAGCGCTGCCTGACCCGCGCCGCTCTCTGGGACGAGGTCAAGGACCGTTTGAACTCCCTGGGAAGCATGCTCTCGGGCGGCCAGCAGCAACGCCTGACCATTGCCCGGGCGCTTTCTCAGGACCCGGAACTGTTAATGCTCGACGAGTTTTCGATTGCCGTCGACCCCGTGACCACGATGCGCATCGAGGATGTCCTTAAGGAACTCCGTGACGAGTTGACCATCATCCTGGTCACCAACCTTGTCCAGCAGGCCCGGCGCCTTGCCGACCGCACCGCGTTCTTCCTGGGCGGGCGATGCGTCGAGGTGGGTGTCACCGAAGACCTGTTCACCGGTGAGGTGAAAGACACGCGTACCCGCGATTATGTGGACGGGAGGTTCGGCTGATGAATAACACCACCGGCAGCCAGGACGCCGGCCTGGCGATCCACACCGAAAAACTGAATCTGTGGTATGGCACCTTCCAGGCACTGTTCGACGTCGATCTGAAGATCAAGCAGGGCATCATCACCTCGATGATCGGCCCGTCCGGCTGCGGCAAGAGCACCTTTCTGCGCAGCGTGAACCGCATTAACGAACGCCTCGGCTATGTGCGCATCACCGGTGCGATCGACGTGATGGGCGAGAACATATACGCCCCGGGCGTGGAGCTTGTGCAGGTGCGCAAGCAGATCGGGATGGTGTTCCAACGACCCAACCCGCTGCCGATCTCGATCCGCGAGAACGTGTTGTTTGGACATCGCATCCACAACGCGGCGACCAAGACCTCCAAAAGTGAAGCCGACGACATTGTCGAAGGCGCGCTGAAAACCGTGCTGTTGTGGGACAAGGTCAAGGACCGCCTGGACACCAAGGCCACCGGGCTGTCGCTGGAAGAGCAGCAGAAGCTGTGCATTGCGCGGCTGCTGCCGGTCAAACCGGGCGTCCTGCTGATGGACGAACCCTGTTCGGCCCTCGACCCCAAGGGCACCGAGGCCGTCGAGGAGTTGATCTGGGAACTGCGCGGCCAGTACACCATCCTGATCGTGACCCACAACATGGCGCAGGCAAGGCGCGCCAGCGAAGAGTGCATCTTCATGCTGATGGGCAAGGTCGTCGAGCACAGCGACACCGGCAAGATGTTCGTCACGCCCGAGAACAAGGAAACCTCGGACTACATCGAGGGGCGCTACGGCTGACACCCACGCTGCGGTGAGAGCAAACCCTTGCGCCGCTCCGGGCGTTGCTCTCAGAAGACCACGCGGCTGAGCAGCATCACCCAGGCAATGATCACGGCGGGACCGAGCAGGCCCATCAGGATACCGCCGGGGCGCAGGTCCTTGGTGCGGATCTCGCCGGTGGCAAAAGCCACCGCGTTGGGCGGCGTCGAGACCGGCAGCAGCAGCGCGCAGGATGCGCTGAGTCCCAGGATCAGACACATTTCCAGTTCCCGGCCCGGCATCAGCGCCACCGAGACCGGCAGGATCAGCGAAACCGTCGCGGTGTTGCTCATGAAATTCGACAGTATCACCGTCACCAGCGCCAGCGTGGCATAGACCAGCACGTCCAGGTTCATCACCGTCAGGAACTCCAGCCACGAGGCCAGGCGCAGCGCCAGGCCGGTATCGGTGACCGCGGCGCCCAGCGACAGGCCGCCCGCCACCAGCATCAGCGTGTCCCAGGGCAGGCCGCGCACGTGCGCTGCGCCCATCACCTGGGTCATCGTCAAGCCGACGATCGGGATCAGCGAAATGGCCGCCACGTGGATGCCGTGTATCGGTGTGGTCAGCCACATGACCACGGTGATGGCCGTGATGCCGCCCACCAGCAGGCGCTCGCGCAGGCCCGGCATCTCCGGCTCTTCCATGCTGTCCATTTCCAGCTTGACCTCGCCGGTATTCGCCGGAAACAGCTTCAACAGCACCACCCATCCGATCAATATCATGATGATCGCAGTGGGCGCCCCGATCATCATCCACTCGACGAAGTCGATTTCCTTGCCGAAACCCGAGGCCACGCCCGCCGCGATGGCGTTGGGCGGACTTCCGATGATAGTGCCCATACCGCCCACCGAGGCGGCCATCGGGATCGCCACCATCAGGGCCTTGGCGAAGGGTTCCTTGCGACCGAGCTGCCGTACCAGCGGCAGCACGGCACCGATCATCAAGACCGTCGTGGAGGTGTTGGAAATGAACATCGACGCCACGCCGCTGGTCATCATCACGGCCAGCAGCACCATCGCAGGACGGGTGCCGGCCGGCTTGATGGCCAACCGGAACAGGTGGCGGTCGAGCCCGGTTCGCGACAGCCCCTCGGCCATGAAAAAGCCACCCAGCATCAACCAGATCACCGGGCTGGACCAGGTGTTGAGGTAGGGGGCGACATCCCATGGTTCCGGATGAATGAGGGTCGTGCCCAGCGCGAACACCAGGTATCCCATGATCAGCAGCCCCACCGCGAAAGCCGGCACCGCCTCGGTGATCCACAGGCCCACGGCCAGCAAGAACAGGAACAGCACGGCTTCCTGCTCGGGAGGAAACACGCCTTCGAGCAGGCGCCATGCGACCCAGACCGCCGCCGCCACGAGGACGAAGGTCAGCAGGCGCCGCAGACCATGGGTCTGGCCAGGCCGGAGGACACGGAACGCCGCGCGCCGGCTATCCCGGTAGGAGACTTTGTCGCTTACAGAATTCGGGTTTGCACTCACTGGCTTGAACCTCGTTCCGGTTTTTCATTTTAGGCCAATCAACCGCGGCCCGCTTTCCAGAGGCCTCGGGTCAATCGGCTATTTTCACTACTTCAGAAGGTTACGCCGGGGCCGGAAACCCTCGTCGAGTCCCGGCGCAGGGCGGCGGTTTCGATACGGTGGGAGCCGGCGCGGCATCGATGGCCAACCCGCGCCGGGCGCAGGCTCGGGGGAGCTGGAAAAGCACTTATGATAGCGGCTGGACAGGCTTCTTCAAGGCCTTTTTCGCTGCGCCGATCGTGAAGAAAACCACGCGAAGACGTGCGCCGTTCTGACGTCGATCAGGCAGCCCCGTAATTAGTTTTATTCATCGGACTAATTTGACCTGAATCATATACGGGGCCGGTGTTCGGGAGCAGCATTTTAACCGCGTTTAACCAGGGTCTTTCCGCACGCGGAATTCGGCGGAAAGCCCGGATTTTCCAAGCCAAAGGAAAGAGCCTTGAACAACAAGTCGATAACCGCGCCCGGCCAGTCGCCGGACCTGATCCTCGAGCGCACCGACCTGATTGCGTACCTGTGGAACGTACAAAAAGAGCACGGTCACATCAGGTTCAAAGATATCGAAGCGGCGGCAAAAGCGTTGGATATCTCCACGATTGACGTGGAAGGTGTGATTTCTTTTTACCACTTCTTCAGTCGTTACCCGACCGGTGAGTTCACGGTTTACCTGAACGCCAGCATCGTTTCCGAACACAAAGGCTTCGAACGCGTCAAGGAAGCGTTCGAATCCGCTACCGGCGGCCAGTTCGGCAGCGTCGATCCAAGCGGCCAATTCGGATTGTTCGAAACCGCCTGTATCGGGCTCAGCGACATGGAGCCGGCCGCGCTGATCAATTTCCATCCATTCACGAATCTGAACAGCCTCAAGGTCAAGCAGATCGTCGCCAAGCTGAAACAGGGCGCCGATCCCGCCGACATCTGCGACGAGATCCCCGACCACGTGCGCCATACGCCGGAGGAAGACAAGGTCATCCTGATGCGCGATTACGACCATGGCAAGTCGGTGGCCAAACTGGCTGCAATCCAACCGGACGACGTTATCGAAGAGATCAAGAAATCCGGTTTGCGCGGCCAGGGCGGGGCGTTTTTCCCGGCCGGGCTGAAGTGGCAGTTCTGTGCCGCAGAAGAGGGCGAGCCCAAATACATCGTCTGCAACGCCGACGAAGGCGAACCCGGCACCTTCAAGGACCGCGTGCTGCTCAATTCGCGCCCCGGACTGCTGCTGGAAGGCATGATCGTGGCCGCGTACGCGGTGGGTGCAAAGGAAGGTTACATCTACCTGCGGGCCGAATATCGGTGGCTGCTGCACAAGCTCGAAGACGAAATCAAACGATTTCGCAAGATGGGTCTGCTGGGCAGGGATGCCGGCGGCATCAAGGGATTCCACTTCGACATCCATATCAAACTCGGCGCGGGTGCCTACGTCTGCGGCGAAGAGACCGCTCTGTTGAACTCGATGGAAGGCAAGCGCGGCGAACCCCGAAACAAGCGTTTCTTCCCGACCCAACGCGGCTATCTGCAAAAACCCACCGTCATCAACAACGTCGAGACGTTCTGCGCCGCTGCCAGGATCATCGAACTCGGCGCTGACCATTACCTGACTACCGGCACGGAAACCTCACCGGGTACCAAGTTGATCAGCGTTTCCGGTGATTGCCGGCATCCGGGTGTTTATGAAATCGAGTGGGGTACCACGGTGAGGGAAGTGCTCGACATGGCCCAGGCCGACCGACCGCACTTCATCCAGGTCAGCGGTCCATCCGGCCAGTGCATTTCCATTGAGGAAGCCGACCGGGCCCTGGCGCTGGACGATCTGCCCTGTGGCGGTTCCTTCATGATCTTCAGCCGCCAGCGCGACATTCTCGGCATCCTGCGAAACTACACCAGCTTCTTCAAACACGAATCCTGCGGCTTGTGCACGCCCTGCCGTGCCGGCAATTTCATCATCGAGAAGAAACTGGACCTGTTCGCCGCAAAGCTCGGCCACAGGGACGACATTGAGGACGTCAAGTCCTGGGGCAAGATGATGCAGATGACCTGCCGTTGCGGCCTCGGCAAAACCGCGCCGAATGCGCTGCTGACGGCACAGGAGAAATTCCCCGAATATTTCGAAACCCTTGTCGATCAAAACCCGGACCGCCTGAGCAAACGATTCAGTCTCAAGGACGCCGTCCGTGAATACGACCGGTTCAGCAGTTAATCCAGGTTAGGTAGCAAGTTCATGAACGACAAAACGAACGGTCAGGCCAGCCAGGCCTCAGAAACAATCACTATCACCATTGATGGCAAAGAAATCCAGACCGAACCCGGCCGCAACCTGGTTCAGGTCGCCAATGAAAACGGCTTCTTCATCCCGAGCCTGTGTTACTTTCCGGAAATCGAGCCTCCACTGGGTACATGCCGCGTTTGCACCTGCAAAATCGACGGCGTGGCCGGCCCCGCTTGCACGGAAACCGTGCGGGACGGCATGGTCATCGAAGCCGAAACCGATGAACTGATCGACGCCCGTAAAGCGATCGTCGAGATGATGTTCGCCGAAGGCAACCACGTCTGCCCCGGCTGCGAGAAGAGCGGCAATTGTGACCTGCAACACATGGCCTACGAACTGGGCCTGCAACACAAGCGGTTCCCGAACGTTTTCAAGAACCGACTGGTCGATTTCAATCCGAAGCGCATGATCATGGAGCACAATCGCTGCATCAAGTGCCTGCGCTGCGTGAAGGAAGTTTTTACCGACGACGGCAAAGCCGTGTTTTCTTTCCGCTATCGCGGCAACGATACGCGCGTCGGCATCGACTACGAGCAAGAAGCCCTCTTGACCAGCGAACAGGCCGTCAGAGCCATGGAACTGTGTCCGACGGGCGCCATCATCGTGCGCGGCGAGCATGCCAAGCCGTTTGGTGATCGCCGCTTCGACATGCAGTCGATGCAGAAGTCCGCGCCGGCCGCCGACCCCGAAATCGTGTTGCCGAAGGAGAAGAAGACCGTTGCAACCGTTTCGCTGGCCGGTTGTTTCGGCTGCCACATGTCCCTGCTCGACATCGACCTCAAACTGCTCGACCTCGTCAACGTGGTCGAATTCAACAAGTCGCCGATCAACGACATCAAGAAATTTACCAAGCACTGCGACATCGGATTGATCGAGGGCGGTTGCTGCAATGACGAAAACGTCGAAACACTGCGGGAATTCCGCAAGCACTGCGACGTGCTGGTCGCGTTCGGTGAATGTGCGGTCTGGGGCGGTGTACCATCCATGCGGAACACCATCCCGCTCGGCGAATGTCTCGAAGAGGCCTACCTTAATGCGATGACGACCGTCGACGACGAGTTCGAGGTGCCTTACCACGAAGACCTGCCCAAGATTCTCGACAAGGTGTACGCCTGCAGCGACATCGTCGACATCGACTACTACATCCCGGGCTGCCCGCCGGATGCCGATCACATATGGCGCTCCGTGTTGAGCCTGATTTCAGGCCAGCAGATGCCTGTTCCCTATTCCGAATTCAAATACGATTGAGCCATGAGTAACTACGCCAACAAAATTACTATCGAACCCGTCACCCGCGTTGAAGGGCACGGGAAGGTAACCGTCCACCTGGACGAGGACAACAGGGTCCAACGGGCACGTTTTCACATCGTGGAGTTCCGCGGATTCGAACGCTTCATCCAGGGCCATCCCTACTGGGAAGCTCCGCTGCTGGTGCAGCGGTTGTGCGGCATTTGCCCGGTCAGCCACCACCTGGCTGCAGCCAAGGCCATCGACCAGGTGTACGGGGTGGATCCCGAAGACCTGGACCCGACCGCCACGAAGATCCGCCGCCTGTTGCACTTCGGGCAGATTTTCCAGTCCCATGCACTGCACTTCTTCTACCTGGCCTCGCCGGACCTGCTGTTCGGCGTCGACGCCCCGGTCGAGAAGAGGTCCGTGGTTCCGGTCGCCCTCGAATACCCGGACCTGGCCAAAATGGGCATCCAGATGCGCCAGTTCGGACAGGAGATCATCCGGGCACTCGCCGGCAAGAAGATCCACGGCATCACCGCGATCCCGGGTGGCGTGCACAAGGTCTTCACGGCCGAAGAGCGTAACTATTTCCTGACCAACGACAACCTGCCATCCATCGACACCATGATCGAATGGTCCAAGAGCGTTGTCGATTTCATCAAGGACTACCACGACAAGCACTACGCCCTGCTGGATTCCTTCGCCAGCTTCCCCTCCGGCCACCTGGGGCTGGTCTCCGACAACGGCGAACTGGAAATGTACAACGGCCGCCTGCGGGGTATTGACTCGGAAGGCGGTGTAACGCTGGACGATGTGCATTGCGACGACTACCTGAAGCATTTTGGCGAAGGCGTCGAAAAGTGGTCGTACATGAAGTTCCCGTTCCTGCGCCACCTGGGCCGCGCGAACGGCTGGAGCCGGGTGGGCCCGCTGGCGCGGCTGAATGTGAGCGACAGCATCACCACACCGCTGGCGGATGCCGAACTGAAGGAGTTCAAGGCCTATACCAACGGCAAACCCAACAACCACACGATGCACTCGCACTGGGCGCGCCTGATCGAGGTGCTGCATTGCGCCGAAGCGATGAAGGAGTTGCTCGAAGACCCGACCATCCTGGATACGCCCGAACGCGCGCCGGTGAACCGGCGGCCGGAAGGCATCGGCATCATCGAAGCGCCGCGCGGCACGCTGATCCACCACTACGAAGTGGACGAGAAGGGCAGCATCACCAAGTGCAACCTGATCGTCTCGACCACGCACAACAACGAACCGATGAACGAGGCCGTGCGCTGGGTCGCGCAGAACGTGCTGGACGGCCAGAAAGAAATCGACGACGGCATGCTCAACCAAGTCGAGGTGGCGATCCGCGCCTACGACCCCTGCCTGAGTTGCGCGACGCACTCGATGGGCCAGATGCCCATGGTGCTGCAGGTGTTCGATGCCGGCGGCGAGATGGTGGCCGAGCACGTGAAGGATCCGACTTGAGCGCGATACTGAAAGCAGAAAACCGGGATCAGGGTAGGGATACTACCCCGACCTCGACCGCGTTTGGGGCGGAAACCCTGCTGTTCGGGATCGGCAATTGTGGGCGCAGTGACGACGGCCTGGGCTGGGCCTTTCTCGACCGGATCCAGCGTGAGCCCGGTTTTTTCAGCCCGATCGAGTACCGCTACCAGCTCCAGGTGGAAGACGCCGCCCTGATCGCGAGCATGCAGCGCGTGGTCTTTATCGATTCCTACCAGGGCGAACTACCCGGCGGCTACCGCTGGACAGACTGCGAGCCCTCTGAGAATTTCGAGTTCACCACGCACGTGTTGCCGCCGCGGGGCGTGATGCATTACTGCAAGGACCTTTACGGCCGCACGCCACAGGCCCATATCCTGATGATCCAGGGCTGCGATTGGGGTTTGCGTAACGGCATGTCATCCACCGCCCAGCGTCACCTCGACACCGCCCTCGCCTTCTTCCGCGATCAGATTCTCCACCCCGGTTGAGCGGCCAGTCAGCCGTCGTTTCTGACATTCCGTTGACGTAGCGCACGGCCAATTTGCGTGGCGCCCGCTACTCTGAAACACATACCGATAGGGCTTGAACCGCCATGAGCGACACTGAACGGGGCACCCGCAGGATTGTCTCGCACCCGATCCTGTCCGCGCCCGACCGGGAGACCATCGCGTTTACCTGGAAGGGCGAGCCACTGACCGCGCAGCGGGGCGAATGCATTTCCAGCGCCCTGTTCGCCAACGGCGTCCACGTGTTCGGCCATCACCACAAAGACCACAGCCCGCAGGGCATATTCTGCGCCAACGGCCAGTGCGCGCAATGCATGGTCGTGGCCGACGGGCTGGCCGTTAAGGCGTGCATGGAGACGGTACGACCGGGCATGGACGTGGCTCCGCTCGACAGCCTGCCCGAGCTGCCCGAGACCCCGCACGACGGGGTGTTCGACGACATCGAAGAACGCGCGGTGGAGTGCCTGATCATCGGCGGCGGACCGGCCGGACTGGCCGCGGCCATCGAACTGGGCAAGCTGGGCGTGGAGGTGCTCTTGGTCGACGACAAGGACCGCCTGGGCGGCAAGCTGGTCCTGCAGACCCACAAGTTCTTCGGCTCGGTGGACGAGGTTCACGCCGGCACCCGTGGCATCGATATCGCCACCCTGCTGGCCCAGGAAGTGGCGCAACACCCCTCGGTGGAATGCTGGCCGGGCACGAACGCCGTGGCCGTCTACAGCGATCGCAAGGTGGGGCTGGTCCGAGACGGCCGCGATTACGTGCTGGTCCGGCCGCAAACGCTGCTGATCGCCGCCGGTGCGCGCGAGAAGTCCCTGACCTTCCGCGGTAACACGCTGCCGGGCGTGTACGGCGCGGGCGCCTTCCAGACCCTGGTCAACCGCGACCTGGTACGGCCGGCAAAGCGCCTGTTCATCGTGGGTGGCGGCAACGTCGGCCTGATTGCGGGTTACCACGCCCTGCAGGCCGGTATCGAGGTGGCGGGTTTGGTGGAGGCCCTGTCCGAGTGCGGCGGCTACAAGGTGCACAAGGACAAGCTGGTGCGCATGGGGGTTCCCATCCACAACCGGCACACGGTGCTCAGCGCCAACGGCGACGCGCACGTCGAGTCGGTCACGATCGCGGCGATCGACGACGGCTGGGAGGTCATTCCGGGCACCGAAAAATCGTTCGCCTGCGATACCGTGCTGGTCGCGGTCGGGCTCGATTCCTGCAGCGAGTTCTATCACAAGGCACGGACGTTCGGGATGAAGACTTTTTCCGCCGGGGACGCCGCCGAAATCGCCGAGGCCTCGGCCGCGATCTTCTCCGGCAAGATCCAGGGCCACAAGATTGCCGGTTCGCTGGGCCACGAGGTCCCTGACATTCCCGAAGCCTGGAGCCGGATCGAGGAAATCCTCAAGTCGAAACCCGGCACGGTCGAACCCGAACACCGCCCGGAAAAAAGCGACGGGGTCTCGGTCGTCTTCCACTGCGAGCAGGAGATTCCCTGCAACCCCTGCACCTCGGTTTGTCCGCAACAGGCCATTTCGACCGGGGATGACATCCGTGGCAGACCCACCTTCATCGGCGACGAGCTCGGTGTGGCCTGCAATGGCTGCACCAAGTGCGTCACGATTTGCCCGGGCCTCGCGATCACCCTGGTCGACTACCGCAAGGACGAGGACTACCCCACGATCTCCCTGGCGCACGAATTCCCCAAAGACGACATACAAGCCGGTGACGTCGTTAACGTGCTCGACACCGAAGGAGCCCCGTTGGGCCAGGCCGAAATCGCAAAGGTCGCTTCCGGCAAGAAGATGGACCGCACTCTGCTGCTGCGGATCAAGGCGCCCCGGGCCATCGCCACGCGCATCGCGGGAATCCAGGTTCAGAAGCCCGAGGCTGCCGAACCGATGGCGCGCTACGTGTCGCGCATGACGGACGATACGGTGGTCTGCCGCTGCGAGCGCGTCACGGCCGGCGAAATTCGCGATTTGATCCACCAGGGTATGCGGGACGTCAACGAGATCAAGACCGTCACCCGCACGGGCATGGGGGCTTGCGGGGCAAAAACCTGCGGCAGCCTGGTCGATTTCCTGTTTCGGCAAGAAGGCGTGCCGCTCGACGAACGCACGCCCAACGTCCCTCGGCCTCTCTTCGTCGAAGTGCCCCTGGGCGTGTTCTCAGGGCTGCACAAGGAACGCTGAGCCGTGAGTGGAGGCCATCGCAGTTACGACGTGATCGTGATCGGGGCAGGCAGCGTGGGCGTGCCCGCCGCGTATTTTTTGGCGAAGTCCGGGCTGGAGGTGCTGGTCATCGACCGCTATGCCAGCGTCGGCCAGGGTGCGAACAAGGCCGCCATCGGCGGCGTTCGCGCGACCCATTCGGACACCGCCAAGATCCGTCTCGGCCTGAAAAGCATCGAGATCCTGTCGAATTGGCAGGATCGCCACGGCGACAACATCGAGTGGCATACCGGCGGCTACACCTTCGTCGCCTACGGCGATCGGGAAGAACAGACCCTGAAAAGCCTGCTCGCCGTGCAGCAGAGCCATGGGCTTAACATCGATTGGCTCGACCGCGAGCCACTGCTCGAAGCGGTGCCCGCCCTCGAGCCCCGCGGCCTGCTCGGCGGCACTCTGTCACCGGAAGACGGAAACGCCTCACCGTTGCTGGCGCTGCACGCCTTTTACGCGCACGCACGCCGCCACGGCGCCACGTTTCGATTCGGCGAGACGGTAACCGGTATCGCGGTGGAAAACGGTCGGGTCGGGGGCGTGCAGACCGACCGTGACCGCTACTCGGCCCCGGTCGTGATCAACGCCGCCGGCGCCCACGCGCGCCACATCGCCGCCCTGGCCGAAATCGACGTACCGGTCACCCCGGACGCCCACGAGGGGGGGGTTACCGAGCCCGTCGCCCGTTTTCTCGAGCCGATGGTGGTCGACATCCGGCCGCGGAAAGGCTCCGCCAACTTCTACTTCTACCAGCACCACACCGGACAGGTGGTCTTCTGCATCACGCCTTCGCCGCCCATCGTCGGCACCGACCGGAGGGAGACGTCGTCGTTTCTGCCGATGGTCGCACGACGAATGATCGAGGTGATGCCGCGGCTCATGAACCTGAAAGTACGCCGCACCTGGCGCGGACTGTACCCGATGACTCCGGATGGCGCGCCGGTCGTGGGCTGGGTCCGAGAAGTCGAAGGCTTCGTGCAGGCCGCCGGCATGTGCGGCCAGGGCTTCATGCTGGGTCCCGGCCTGGGCAGCTACCTGGCGCGACTGGTCCAAGACGAACTTTCCGCGGAAGACCGGGAGGTGTTTGACCTGCTCTCGCCCTACCGCGCCTTCGAGAGCGCGGAACAGCTGCGCTGATCTCGATGACCCTCCCCGACGACCGGCCCACGGTCGTATAATCGCCCCATGCAGGACACGACGTTCATCCGCGGCTGGGACCGCCTGCCGCCCGGTCCCGTCGAGCCAGGAGACCGTCTCGATCACGTCCGCGCCTGCAGTGATTTCGCCGCCAGCTGGCTTGACCGCCGTCCCGGCTGGATAGAAGGCATCGATCAGGCGGGACCGCCCGACCCCGCCGGATTACAGAGCGTCATCAATGAACACGGCCTGAAAGCCGGTCTGCGGCGCTTCCGCAACCAGGTCATGCTGGGCATCGTATGGCGAGATCTCTGCGGGCTCGCGCCGCTCGGCGACACCTTCCGGGACCTCGATGCCCTGGCCCGACTCTGCCTTTCCCGCACGCTCGAAGCGCACGGCAGGCGGCTGGAGGAAAAACACGGCACGCCCCGGGGGCCCCAGGGTGAACCGCAACGGGCCTTTGTGATCGCGCTGGGCAAGTTCGGGGGCGGCGAGCTCAACCTCTCCTCGGACATCGACATCATCTTTTGTTATCCGCACGGCGGGGAATGCGACGGCCGCAAGGCGCTGACGAACGACCAGTTTTTCAACCGCCAGGCACGGGCGGTGATCGCCAGCCTGTCGGAGCTGACCGAGGACGGGTTTTGCTTCCGCGTGGATACGCGCCTGCGCCCGTTCGGAAATGCCGGCCCCCTGACTTCCAGCCTGGCCGCGCTTGAGCAGTATTACCAGCGCGAAGGCCGGGACTGGGAACGCTATGCGCTGATCAAGGCGCGCCCGGTGGCGGGGGATCTCGAGGCCGGCCGGCAATTCATCGAGAACGTGCGGCCCTTCGTTTACCGGCGCTACATTGACTACAGCGCGGTGGAGGCGTTGCAGGAAATGCACGCCAACGTCCAGCAAGACGCACGCCGCAAAGACCGGCTCGACGACATCAAGCGCGGCCCCGGCGGCATCCGCGAGATCGAATTCCTCGCCCAGTGCTTCCAGATCCTGCGCGGCGGCCGCGAGCCCAGCCTGCAGACGCCCTCGCTGCACGCCGCCTTGAGTGAAATCGGTCGCCTCGGGCTGATGGACGCTGCGGCGCTGGACGAAATCCGTTCCGATTATGCCTACCTGCGATTTCTCGAAAACCGCATCCAGGCGCTACGCGACCAGCAGACCCACCGCGTGCCCCAGGGCGAAGACCGCGAACGGATCGCGCAGGCGATGGGCGCGAACGACGTGCCGGCACTCGATGAGTGTTTGCGCATCATCCGCGACCGCGTCGGCAGCCACTTTCAGAGTATTTTTCCGGCGCAGCCGGCCCGCACACCGTCCGGAGAATGGAGCGAGCATTGGCGGGCGTTGCGGCACGACCGGCAGAACGGGGAAAGTGAACGTCCCGGTGCGGCGGATCAAGCAGGTTGCCGTGCGCTCGATATCTTCGTGCAGCGCCTCGAGCGCGTCGCCTTGAGCCAGCGCGCGGACCAGCGCCTCGACCGTTTCATGCCCGGCCTGCTCGAGCAACTGGACCGGGCCGCTCTTGAAGAACGGTCGATCGACCGGGTGTTCGACCTGGTGCTGGCGATCTGCCGGCGCAGCGCGTACCTGGTCTTGCTGGTCCAGCACCCCAAAGCCCTGGATCGATTGGTGGAGCTTTTCGCGCGCAGCGACTGGATCGCCGACAAGGTCATACGCTTTCCGGCGCTGCTCGACGAACTGATCGACCCGGCGCTTGGCGTGCACATACCGAATGCCGGCGACTTCAACGTCAGCGTGGACCGCATCCTCGACACCGCCCAGGACACCGAGGCCGTGCTCGAGGCTCTCAACTATCTGAAGCTGGCCACCGAACTGCGCATCGCCGTGGGCCAGTTACAGAGCGGGTTGCCGGCCGAGTCGGCGCAGCAGGTGCTTTCCGACCTGGCAGACGCTTTACTGCGCGGCGTGCTGGCGGTCGCCGGCCGGGAAATCCAACGGCGCCATGGCACTTTCGACGACGGGGAAGGCCACGGGACCCTGGCCATTATCGCCTACGGCACGCTGGGCGCCGGTGAGTTGGCTTATGGTTCCGATCTCGACATCGTGTTCCTGTTTGAGACCCGAACGGAGCAGTCAAACGGCGAGCGCCCGCTCTCGCCCGAGCAATACCATGCGCGCATGGCGCAGCGGATTTTGAGCTTCCTGACGGTGATGACCCCTTCAGGCAGACTGTACGAGGTCGATACCCGCCTGCGCCCCAACGGCCGAGCCGGCTCCCTGGTCAGCAGCATGCGCGCCTTTTCCGAGTATCAGCAGAACGAAGCCTGGACCTGGGAGCTGCAGGCCTTGACCCGCGCACGCTTCGTGGTTGGACCACCGTCGCTCGAGAGCGCTTTTCAGGCTATCCGCCAGAAAACCCTGTGCCGCAAATGTGACGAAGCGACCCTGGCCGATGAACTTCGGGAAATGCGCGGCAAGATAGCGGCCGAACATGCGAGCCGATCGGCTGAGGATGCGCGCTCAGTCAAACACCAGCCCGGGGGCCTCGTCGACATCGAGTTCATCGCGCAACTGGGCATCCTTGCCGGTGCAGCGAGCCATCCGCAGTTGACCGCGCCGACCGGCACCGTGGGGCAGGTCGACGCATTGGCCGCGACGGGATGGCTCGATAGCGGAGAAGCGCAAACCTTGCGCGAGAGCCTGATGCGGGCGCAGTCGGTCAAGTTGATGGCCGCCCTGGTGGGTGAGTCGCCCGACACCCCACTCGACAACGCGAAAGCCGCCGGCTTCTTCGAGGCGCGGATCGGCACGGTTCATTGACCCGGCTCAAGCCCGTGCAGGCCGGTAGCGTTCATAATCTCAGCGCGGTGCCTTAGAATGTACCGCTAGAGGAAGCTGACGACACGGAGACCGCCTTGACACACCCCACCGACGCCACCGACGATAGCCTGGAGACCGCCGCACAAGCGAGCGAGTACGAAGTCAGCCGAAAAGACCTGCCACTGTCCTGCCCGACGCCGGGGCAGAAGCTCTGGAACGCCCATCCGCGGGTCTACCTTCCGATCGAAAAAACCGGTGTCGAGGCCTGTCCCTATTGCGGCACCGTCTACCGCCTCGTTGACTGACCTCTCGCTACCGCCCGGCATCACGCTGGGCGAACGCGCCGGCGAAGGCCGTCGCTCGGTTGTCTACCGCGGTCGATTCCAAGACAAGACCGTGGCCGTCAAGGTATACCGTCCCGAATTCGTTGAAAAATACCTTTCCCGTTACGGCGTTAACATCGCCACCTTCGAGATGGAGCGCAACCGGGCGGTGTTCGAAACGCCCGGCCTTCGACCTTACGCCGCAGCGCCCGTGACGGTGGTCGGTGGCGGCCAACATGCACTCGCTTTCGTGCAGGAATTCATCGAGGGCTTGTCCCTTGTCGAACTCGGCCGACGCGACGGCGGCCTGCCCGACAGCGTGCTGGTGGCCGGTTCCGACATACTGCGCGAAGCTGACCGGGCCGGGCTCTACGACCTCGACCTGTACTACCGCAATATCCTCGTACGCGAACGCGACGGGCAGTGGTTGCCCGTGCTGCACGATTTCAACCTGATGCCACAGTATCGATTCCCACCGAACCCGTTTCTATGGCTCGCTTACCGGATAGGTTTAAGACATAAATCCCACCGGGACAGGCGATGTATCGCTCAATGGCACGCATTCTCCCGAGAATGCGGTTAGGTCGATCGTGAAATTCGCATTCGGGTCAGCTCAACGTTTCCACGCGGCGGCCCACAACCCCACGAGGACCCAGATCAGCGAGGACAGGTAGGTGCCGTAAATCGCGAAGTGCGAGTTGAGTGGAAACAGCACCAGCACCAGTGCCACCACGTAAGGAAACGCTTCCTGTCGGTTGGGCGCCGTCATCGTACTCCACGCCCTCAACGCCAGCACCAAGCCGAGGATCAGCCCAGCCAAGCCGATACTGCCGGTATCGGCCATCACCTCGAGCACGATGTTGTGCGCATGCGTGGCGCCGGTCCCGTCTTCGTGCCGCACGACGTGGTAGTCGTCCGGCGGCGCATACTCCGGATAGGCGATTGGGAAGGCCCTCACGCCCACGCCGTTGACCGGGTGGGCCCGGTACATCCGGATGCTGTTCTCGAAAATCGGCAGGCGCCAGGAGGATGCGTAATCGATGGCGGACTCGACATCCTGGCCCATCACCAGGGTTCGCTCGATGCGATCCTGGACCGTTGGCGACACCCAATAGCTCATCGCGATCACCAGCACCGAGAGGAAGGGAATGGCCAGGGTCACCCGCCGCAGCTCACGATTATCGGCCCGCAGCATCAGTACGAAGTAGGCAAACACCACCATCGCCAGCGCCAGCCAACCCGCCCGCATGCCGGAGATCATCACGGCCCCCAGCACCAGCACGAAGCTGGCGCCCCAGGCCCAGGCCGGCCAGCGCCGCCGCGCGAATTCAAAGATCAGCGGCGAAAGCATCGCCAGGGTCGGGCCGTAGAACTGGTATTTCTCGCCGAACAGGGCGTTCAAACGGTCGGGGTGCAGGGGGATGCCCAGCAAGTCAACGCCGAACGCCAGCTGCACGAAGCCGTCGATGGCCCAGAACAGCAGCAGGTAGGATGTCCAGCGCAGCACCAGCCAGCGCAGGGAGGGCGTATACAGCAACACCCCGATGGCCAGCGCCGCGAGCAGGTAACGGATCGCCGCGATCGAGGTGACCCAGCTTTTTACCGGCAGGAACGAATCGAAGCTGGATAAAAACATCGGCAGCCAGAAACACAAAAACAGCGGCAACAACAAAGGCAGCAGGGCGACAACCCGGGCTCGGTGGGCGGGTGAGCGCAGCAGGAAAAACAGGCTCAGCGCAAACACGCTCAGCGGAATTTCGGCCAGCCGCCGGAACGGTAAAAGGGCAAAAAAGGAAACCGCCAGCCAAGCTGGCCATTCATTCTGCAAACGTCGCAAAAAAAGCGTCATCATGGTCATGTTTGTCGGCCCTGCATCAAGTATCGGTACACCTCGAGGTGCTTGTTCATCGACTCGTCCAACGTGAACGCGGCGCTCTTTTCCACGGCAGGTGGGTTTTCAAGGAAGGCCCGGGTTCGTGCTTCCAGGGTGTCGAAGGCGAGCGGGGGAACTGCGCCGGCCGGGAACATCGCGGCCATGATTTCCGCCGCACCGCCATGGTCCCAGGCGATCATCGGACGACCCAGGCAGAGGGTCTCGAGCACCGTTCGGCCGAACGCCTCGGGTGGATCGTTGGACAGGTTGAACGCCAGCGTGGATTCGGCCATCCAGTCGCGGATGTCGAGCCGGTCGCCGGTAAAGGTCAAGCGGTCACTCAGGCCCATTTTCGAGGCCAGCGTTTGCAACTCCGCCTCGTACCGCGAGCCGACCCGGCAACCGCCCACGAACAGTCCGTGAACGTCCGGTAAATCCTCGGCAAGCGCCGACAGCAGGTGCAGGAAGTCGACGTGGCCCTTCCAGCGCGTCACCCGTCCCGGCAACAACAACCAGCGCTTTCCGGACAGCTCGGGAAACTCGACTTCCACGCCCTTGCGCCATCCGGGCGGTGCCCGATGGCCGTAGGGAAAGTCTTCCCGGCTGGCCCCGCCGTGCACGGTGACGATGTCTTCGGGCGCCGCCGAGGGGTAATTGGCAAGCGTATAGCGTCGAATGTGCTCAGAAACCGCGATGGTGCGTTGGCCACGCGCCATGATCGAACTGTAGGCGCTCACCGAGTAATGGCCGTGCATCGTGGTCAGGAACGCCGGACGCACGTCCGCGTCGACGCGGCGCAGCGCTCGCCAACAAATCCATGCCGGAAACCGCGAGTGGACGTGCACGATATCGGGTCGCTCGCGCCCGAACCATTCGGCCAGGGGCTTGATCAGCCGCAGCGTGGAGAACCGTTTCTTGCCGATCGGCCAATCCAGGTGCTGCGCACCACTCGCGCGAACCCGGTCACCAATGGGACCATCGGCGGCAATGACCGTCACCTGGTGGCCGTTGGCGGTGAGGAACTCGGCAAGTTCCGTGGCAACCAGTTCCGAGCCGCCGATGTTCATCGAAACGAGCGCTTGGACTACGTGCACGGCCATGCCCCATTGATGGACGCCTTCGACAGGCCGGGATACCAGCCGTCTGGGTATGTTGCGCGGGGGCTACTGTTGCTCAATGACCGGCTTCCGGGAAATGGATGCTCATTCTACCCCGGCGCTCGCAAGGCCCACCAGCCTGGCCCGTCAGCTGCGGCGGACCGCCCTGCTGAGGGCATACTCGAACCATCTTTTCGACACTTCACGGCGACCGGGCTCTCACAACATGGAGCGCAGAACCGCCGCGGTGATGAGCGCAATGGTCAGTAGGAAAAAAATGCGGATGATGTTCTTCATAGCGAGGGTTCAAAGTGGGCCATGGCCTTATTGTCACCGATGAGATAAATTGCGTTCAATGCGTGCGCTCTATTCCCTGCTCCTGTACCTGTCCGTGCCGCCGGTGCTGGGTTACCTGTTCTTTCGCGGATTCCGCAGCGCAGGCTACCGCAAGCGCTGGTCCGAGCGGTTCGCCCGGTTCGATCGTGAACCGCCGACCGGCGGAATCTGGGTGCACGCGGTTTCGATGGGAGAGGTCAACGCGGCCAGCGCCCTGATCGACGCCCTCAAAAATACCTACCCCGACCGCCCGTTGATCATCACGACGTTTACCCCGACCGGTTCGGACCGTGTGCGCGCCCTGTTCGGCGACAGCGTCTATCATGCCTATGCCCCGTTTGACTTGCCCGGAGCGGTTCACCGCTTCTACACGCGGGTTCAACCGGCGCTGGCGGTGATCCTGGAAACCGAGATCTGGCCCAACCTTTACCACGGCGCCGCCTCCAGAAATATTCCGCTGGTGATCGTCAATGCGAGAATTTCACATCGCTCATTTGGCCGCTACCTCAGGCTTCGTCGTCTGGTCGGCCCCGCTCTGTGCCAGGTTCGGCAGATCGCGGCACAAAGCGATGGCGATGCACGGCGCCTGGAGGCGATCGGCGCCCCCCCCGAGCGTATCACGGTGACCGGCAACCTCAAATTCGATTTCAGGTTGCCGCCCGGCATCTTCGAGGAAGGCGAATCGATCCGAACCGCCTGGGGCACGCAGCGCCGCGCGCTGGTGGCGGGCAGCACCCACGAGGCCGAGGAGCTCATTCTGTTGCGGACCTTCGCCGGCCTCAAGCAGGACTATCCCGACGCCCTTCTGGTCCTGGTGCCGCGCCATCCCGAGCGGTTCGCGCGAGCCGCCGATGCCGCCCGGGGGGCGGGCCTGCAAGTGGCTCTGCGAAGCAAGTTTGCCGCCTGCCCGGCCGACACCGACTGCTACGTGATCGACGCCATGGGTGAGTTGTTGCGCTACTACGCGGCCGGGGACATCGCGTTTGTCGGCGGCAGCCTTGAGCCGATTGGGGGACACAACGTGCTCGAACCTGCGGCGCTGGCCCGGCCCGTACTGGTCGGGCCGCATACCTTCAATTTTGCCGACATCACGCAGCAACTGGTCGATGCGCAGGCCGCCATCCAGGTCGCGGACGAACCGGCCTTCGAGGCGGCCTTGTCAAAACTGTTGATGGAGCCGGAAACCCGGGACCGCATGGGTCGGGCCGGGGCGGAACTGGTCAAATCAGGACAGGGTGCGGTAGGCCGCACCCTGTCCCTGATCGGGGAGTCGTTTACTCGAGAAGCTGGTTGACGGCCGCCAGGTCCTCCGAACCCAGCAGTCCGGCCACGCCTTTGAGCGCAAGATGGCGCAGGATGTAAGCATGGCGTGCGATGGAATTGTCTCGTTCCGCCTGGAATTTACGCTGTTCGGCAATCAGCACGTCCACGATGGTTCGCGTGCCGACCTCGAAACCGGCCTGGGTCGCTTCCAGCGCGCTCTCCGCGGAAATGCGGGCCTGTTCGAACGCTTGCACTTCCTGGATCCCGGCCAGCACGGCGCGGTACGCGTTCTGGGCCTGGCGCACGATCGCGTTGTTGACCTGGTCGAGATCCGAGCCAACGGCGTCCATCAGATGATGAGCCCGGCGGGTTTGCGCGCTGACCCGGCCACCCTCGTACAGCGGGATATCCAGGATCAGTCCGAAACTGGTGTCGTCGTTCTGCAGGTCGGTGGTCAACTCGACGCCGTTGATGAAATCACGGTAGACGTATTTCTCATTGGTGAACTGGCTGTAGCCGGCCACCAGGTCCAGGGTTGGAAAATGACCCGCCCTGGCCAGGCGCATGTTGGCTTCAGCGGTTTCCAGGGCCGCACGCGCCGCGATCACCTGCGGGTTGCTTTGCAGTGCCATCTGCACCCAGGCCTCGGCGCTGTTCGGATCCGGCTCCACGAGTGGCAGCGTTTCCTGCAGCGCATCGTATTCTTCGAAGCGACGGCCGGTGATTTCAAACAGGGCTTCCTGCGCGTCGGCCAGGCTGTTCCGCGCGACGATCGCGCGAGCCCGGGCGTTGTCATAAGAAGCGCGCGCCTCGTGAACGTCCGTCACGGCCGTCAGGCCGACCTCGAATCGCTGTTCAGCCTGCTCGAACTGGCGTTGGAAGGCCTTCTCTTCGGCCTCGGCGAAGGTCACGCCGTCGAGCAGCGTCAGGACGGTGAAATAGGACTCGGAAACCCGCAGGAGGAGGTCCTGGTAGGTCAGTTCGTAAACCGCCTGGGCCTGGCTGATCTGGCCACGGGCAACGTCCAGTGATTCGTAATTGGCCTGGCGATAGAGGCTTTGGCGCAAATCGACGCCGTAGTTGTTGGTTTCTATGTCCGAGTCATCCAGCTCGAGCCCGGGCACCGTCGTCTTGTTCGTGCCCCAGTTCCAAACCCCGGTTGCGCCGAGTTGCGGCAGCAGATTGGCGCGCGCTATGGCCTTGTTTTCCTCAGTCGCTTCCAGGCGAAACGCCTCTGCAGCGAGGGTCGGATCGTAGTCAAGCGCCAGCTCGTAAACACCGATCAGATCGACCGCCTGCACCGGTGTGGCCACAAACAGGCTTGCGCCGGCCAGTGCCATGAACTTGTTTCTGAATGTCATCAAATGACTCCCGTTTTTGTCCGGCTGATCGGCTCGCGCTGCCACCGGGTTTTTAGAATTCGAATTCCGGCTCCGGCGTGGCGTTGACCAGGCGGGGAAGATCGGTTTCGAACAGGCTTTCTACCAACCACTCGCTGACGCCCTTGCGGGTCATCAGGCAAGCCTCCATCGCGGGTGACTCTCCCCGTACGACGAACATCCGACCACCCGGGTTCACCCAACCGAGAAACGTCTCCGGCACGCTCGGCACCGAACCCGTCACGACCACCACGTCGTGTGCCTGCTCGGGCTGCCAATCGCCCATGGCATCATCGCAAAAGTACTCGACGTTGGTGACGCCGCGGGAGTCCAGCCGGGCCTTGGCCTCACGATGCAACTCTTCGACGATCTCCACGCTGACCACGTGCTGGGCCTGGTCAGCCAGGCAGGCGGTGATGAACCCGCTGCCGGTGCCAATCTCCAGAACGGTCTCGTCTGCCTTAACATCCAGTGCCTGCAGCATTCGCGCCTCGATCTTGGGTCGCATCATCACCTGGTTGGCTTCCATCGGTATCGCCATGTCCGCAAAGGCCAGCTTGCGGTATTGGACCGGCACGAAGTCCTCGCGAGGTATGGTCTGCAGCAGGGACAACACCCGGGCGTCCAAAACTTCCCAGGGACGGATCTGCTGTTCCACCATGTTGAAGCGCGCTTGTTCGAAGTTCATGTTCATGCTCCGTCTCTGGGCCATTCCGATAGCAGTCAAGAACCGCCAAGCCTAGCCCGTAGAGACCGTGGTATCAAGCGAAAGGGTGCGTGTTCGTGACCTATGAATTAAGTGCCATTAGTCACAATGAAAACCCTTGCCGCCCGACCCCTTGTTGCACGCAGTACCCGCGAAGGGCTATCGTTTTTCCATTCCCCGACGGGCCCGCCGAGGCCCCGGGGAACCTCGAGCACTTTCGTTCTGTCTCAGGGGGATGGAACTTTTTGCAAGTTTTGGAGCAGCCTGCCGGTCATGAGCATAGAACGCCAACGTACCGCGAAGTTCGACGAACTGGCCCGGGAATACGGCGCCGACCTTTACCGGTACGCGATGTGGCTTTGTGGCAACGACGCATTGGCCAAGGACTTGGTTCAGGAAACGTTTCTTCGGGCCTGGAAAGCGATCGACAGCCTGAAAGAAACGCGCGCCGCGAAGAGTTGGCTGATTACGATCCTGCGTCGGGAATACGCCCGCACCTTCGAACGCAAGGTGCCGAAGTTCACCGACGTGGATACCGTGGTCGTGCCGGACGACGACGAACTGGAGCCAGACGACCGCGCCGAAGTACAGATGTTGCGCCAGGGCATCATGCAGCTGGCGCCGAAGTACCGAGATCCTCTGCTGCTGCAAACGGTGCTGGGGAGCAGTTGCAAGGAAATTGCAGAGGAGCTCGGGATAAGTAAAAGCGCCGTGATGACACAGCTGTTCAGGGCGCGCGAGCAGCTCAAAAAGAAGCTGCAAAAAGACGGAGTAACAGGCAATGTCCATGAACTTTTCTGAGTTCAAAAGGCGGTTGGGCGCCGAGCCGCGCAGCGAAGATGCAGAAATGCTGGCTGCGCGCGACGCCTCGAGCGAGCATCGGGCGGCAGTCGCCGAGGCGGAACAGTTCGAGCACCGCCTCGAACGAGCGCTTAACACACCCGTTCCGGCCGACTTGATCGACACGCTCAGGACGATCCCCGCGGGCAAAAACCATGGCCGGCGCTGGTGGCCGGTGGCGTTGGCGGCCGGCCTGCTGATGGCCGTCGGCGCAGCGGGATTGAGCTGGCGTGCAGCGCCCGACTGGCCTTCGGTCGAAGCATACGTAATGGACCATTACCGACACGACGGCGGACGGTTGGTGGCCGAGTCGTTCGAAGCTGGCTACGGGAACGTCCACGAAGTGTTGGCTGAGTTCGGTCTCGACGCCGAGCCGGCACTGGCCAATATCGTGGGCTTGGTGAAATTCTGCCCGACCCCCGATGGCAAAGGAGTGCACATGGTGTTGCACACCCACGATGGCCCGCTGACGGTGATTTTCATGCCGGAGACCGACGTGGAGGATGGTGAACGGTGGGCGTTCGACGAGATGGACGTCCTCCTGGTCGACCTGGAGAGGGGATCCGCCGCGGTGATCGGGTCGAACCGCGACCAATTGAGCGAATATTACGCCGTGCTGCAAGATTCGCTGGTGGTTCAGTCCGACCGCTCCTGAATTCTTCCCGGCAAACCCCTTATCCTCGCCTCGGCCTGGGGCCCTTTTGACACAGGCGAAGTGCTTCGCCTTCTGGTATGTTTGCAGACATGTTCAGTCAAATGTCGGACAAGGCGCGCGTCCTGTGGATGGGCGTGCCAACCCTGCTGGTCGTCGTGACCCTGGTCGCGATGTTTTTTCTCAACCACGAGCCGCCGACCTTCAACCCGGTGGCCCGGGCGACCCTGCATGCGCAGGCCCACGGGCACCAGGTCGTCACCGGTTACACGACCACGACCACGTTGATTGAAACCGTGGAAGGGATGCTCGACAAACGGGGCGGATACTTGTCCAACGACATCATGCCGCCCTGGATTTTCCTGGACAACGTACCCAACTGGGAATACGGCGTGCTGGTTCAGGTTCGCGATCTGGCTCGCACCCTGCGCAACGACTTCAGCCGATCCCAAACACAATCTACCGAGGATCCCGACCTCTCCCAGGCCGACCCCCTGTTCCACTATGACAGTGCCCGGTGGATTCCCCCCGATACGGAGGGCCGCTATGTCAAGGGTATGGAGGCTGTCGAGCGCTACCTGGTGCGCCTGTCCTCTCCGACCAGCCCCGACGCCCAGTTCTTCGCCCGCGCTGACAACCTGACCGACTGGCTGGCGATTGTCGAAAAGCGACTCGGTTCTCTGTCACAGCGCTTGTCCGCGAGCGTGGGCCAGGTCCGGCTGAACACTGACTTGTCGGGAGAAACTGAAGCCCGCCAGTCAACCGATTCGCCGGACGTGGTGGTGGTCAAGACGCCGTGGACCGAGATCGATGATGTGTTCTACGAGGCCCGCGGCACGGCCTGGGCGCTGGTGCACTTCCTGCACGCCATGGAGGTCGATTTCGAGGACGTGTTGCGCAAGAAAAACGCAACCGTCAGCTTTCGCCAGATCATTCGCGAGCTCGAAGCCACCCAGGAACCTTTGCGCGCCCCGATGGTGCTCAACGGCAGCCAGTTCGGCATGTTTGCCAACCACTCCCTGATCATGGCCAACTACATCTCCCGGGCCAACGCCGCCATCATCGACCTTCGCAAGCTGTTGCAGGAAGGCTGAGTCGGAAACGGCCGCGTGTTTGTCGATCACCTGTCTTATGTCGAGCGGCTCGACAAGCGCCCGGTCGATCACATCGACCTGGTAGTAATCCATTGCACGGAGTTACCTGATCTTGCGACCGCCAGGCAATACGGTGAGCGCCTCGTCAACCACGAATCTCGAACAGGCAACTCAGGACACTACTACATAGAACGAAGTGGTCGTATCGAAGAATGGGTTCCCATTGACCGGGTGGCGCACCATGTGAGGGGTTTCAACGAGTGCAGTATCGGCATCGAGCTCGACCACCCCGGCCGCTTTCCCCACTGGTATCGAAGTGACCACCAGGAAATGAGAGAACCCTACACTCGGCCCCAACTCGAAAATCTGGTCCGGCTTATTAACGTCCTGCGTGGCGCCATACCCTCGCTGCGCCGGGTCAGCGGGCACGAACACCTTGACCGGGAGCGGTTGCCCGCCGAGGATGACCCCGCAACGCAGATCCGCCGCAAGGTCGACCCCGGGCCGCTGTTTCCCTGGCCGCGGTTTACCGCCGCTATTG
Organism: Lysobacterales bacterium; assembly: GCA_013042915.1. Classification (GTDB taxonomy): domain Bacteria; phylum Pseudomonadota; class Gammaproteobacteria; order Xanthomonadales; family SZUA-36; genus JABDPF01. The sequence goes on along the minus strand of JABDPF010000084.1, from coordinate 16,062 downwards.
GTCTGGAGTTTTTTGATACCCCCGTCCCGGCGCTCAAACCGGTCAGCGCGGGGCCACCTCGATAGCCGCAACTTTACCCCGGTAGAGCATCACCACGCGCTCCAGCCGGCGCGAACCCATCCGGTAATGCCATCGCTGCACCTTGACCTGCCGCAGACGGCCGTCAACCACGAGGGTTTGCTTTCCACTGTCCTTGCGCCGGGGTTGCCCACAGACCTCGATCAGTTTGGAGACTTCGTCGCCGGTGCGAATGAGTTTTCGCCCGCAACGGTAACTGTCTGCCGGGGCGCCTGCGCTTCCCAGGAGAAACGCGGCAAGCACGGCGGGAATCAACAGGGGTTTGATGACCATGGGAACCACCCTAGCGCAGAAAGCGCCCGGGTCCTGCAGGAAAACGGCCAAAAACGCGGCCGGAAACCGGCTCGATCTTCAGGATCTAAATCGATAGCCGAGGCCGTAAACGGACTCGATCATCTCACGGCCATCGCTGGCTTCATCGAGCTTGCGCCGCAGGTTCTTGATGTGGGTATCCACCGCGCGATCACTCACCACCCGGTAATCGCTATACATTTCGTTCATCAACTGATCCCGGGAAAACACCCGGCCTTCCTGGCCAGCCAGGGCTTTGAGTAACGAGAATTCAACCGGCGTCAGCGTCAACGCCCGACCCCCGTAGCGCGCGATGTGTTTCGATTCATCGATTTCCAGCCCACTGACGGTTACCTCGCCGGCACCCCCGCCGCGGCGCAGCACGGCCTTGACCCGCGCCACCACCTCGCTGGGAGAGAACGGTTTGCAAATGTAATCGTCTGCACCAAGCTCGAGGCCCAGCAGGCGATCGATTTCTTCGACGCGCGCGGTCACCATGATGATGGGCACCTGGCTCTCGCGACGAATGAGCTTGCACACCTCGATGCCATCCAGGCCGGGCAGCATGAGGTCGAGCAGGACCAGGTCGGGCGGCTTGGACCGGATGTGATCCAGCACCGTATCCCCGCGATCCAGGATCTCGGTGGCATACCCGCCCCGTGCCTGAAGGTAGTCCGACAGCAAGGCCGAAATCTTGGGCTCATCCTCTACGATCAATACGCTTTGCCTACTCACCCAGCACCCCCATTCAATGGCAGCTCGGCGCAGATCGACAAACCGCCTGTTTCGCCGTGCTCCGCGCGCAGACTTCCGCCGTGTGCCTCGACGATGGTGCGGCAAATCGACAGGCCCAGGCCGGACCCCCCGGTCGCACGGGCCCGGCTGCCCTCGACGCGGTAGAAACGGTCGAACAAATGGCCCAACTGATCGTCATCCACGCCGGGGCCTGAATCCTCGACCCTCAAGCGAGCAGCCGGACCACCGGACACATCGAGTCGAACCGATCCCCCGTGCTCGGTATAGCGGGTGGTGTTCTCCAGCAGGTTGTGAAGCAACTGCCGCAATCTCTGCGTGTCGCCGATCACGCAAACGTCCTTTTGCAGCCGGGTATCGAGCCGGATGCCTCGCTCTGCGAGCCGCGAACGGAACGTGTCGGCCGCCTGCGCGGCAAGCTCCGCCAGGTCGACGGACTCCTTTCTCAAATCCAGGGCGCCCGCGTCGGCCAGGGCAAGCGCCTGCAGGTCGTCGACCATTCGGGCCAACTGATCGACCTCTTCTAGCAGGGACGCAGTAGTCCGTGCGTCCACCGCTCGCACGCCGTCGGCGATGGCCTCGATTTCCCCTTTCATGACGGCCACCGGCGTGCGCAGTTCGTGGGCGATTTCGGCCATCCAACGCTGGCGTGCGGTTCGATTTTTGTGCAGCGACGCGGCCAACTGGTTAACGTGCGATGACAAGCGGCCGATCTCGTCTGTCGAGCCCTGCGGTGCGCGCGCCTCGTAATCACCTCGGCTGAGCCGGCGCACCGTTTGGGCCATGCGCTGAACCGGACGGCTCACGGTACCCGCCAACGTCCAGGCAAGCACCACTGCCACGACCAGGGCGATGGCCAGAGCCAGGGCCGTAATTTTCAATTGGCCGCCGAGGAAACGTTGCGCGTCTGGCGGCACCACGGCATCGGTCGCCGTGAATCCGATCCAGCCGACGGTCTGGCCGGTGTCGTGGATGGGCTCGAGGGCGTGTTCATCGATCGAGTCCGGGCGGGCACCGGCAACGTGGTTCCGTTCGGCATCCAGCAGGAACAGCCGCTCACGCAGCATGCCTCGGCCCGGCCGGGCCATCCAGCGAAACTCCGGATCAAGCCCCGGGGTGGCCGCAACCTCTGCGGCGTCGCGTGGGCGTTCACGTCCCGGTCCGGGACCGGGGCCCCGGCGCGACGGACCATCGACGGCGCGGTTCAAACGCCAGATGCGTCGCCAGTTTTCCGGCTTGTCACGCAGGGCACCCCAGCCCGGGCTGCGACGATGCACGTCCGCAAACAGCGGGGCGACCTGACGCAGCACAGCCGCTTCCTGCTGTTGAAGGAAGGCCTCAAAGCCGAGCGTCAGACTGACCCGGGTAATGACGGTTACCACGGCCAGCGCGAGAACCACGGCAACCACCTGCGCAAGCAGAATCCTGGAAAACAGGGTTTTCATATTGTCTATCCTGCACCGGGAAGGAAAGGCGGTTCAAGGCGGACCGGCAAACTTGCATTTTTCTTCACATTTAATTGCATTTTCCCTCTCAGACTTCACCCTGCAAACCGTAAAACGGGTCGCCCAAGAGACGGCCCGAAATCAAAAACAGGAGATTTCAACTCATGAACCGTATTTCCAAATCAATACTCGTGTTGGCAACCGCTGGCCTGCTGGGCTCGGGCGTTGCCCTGGCGGGCAACGGACCCGGTAACGGAGACTGCGACGGCAGCGGAAACTGTGACGGCAGCGGCGTGGGCAACGGCCAACCTGACCGTCCCGCGATGCACCGCCGCGGCGGTCCGGCCCAGCGCATGGCCGGCTTGGTAAATCGTCTTGGTCTGAGTATGGAGCAGCAGATCCAGGTGCTCGAGATGTTTGAACTGCAGGCCGCCGACCGCGCCGAAATGAAGGCCCGCGTGTTTGCCGAATTCGGTGACGAGATGTGTGCACAACGGGACCAGCACCGCGAGGAATTCCGCGCTGTGTTGACCGATGAGCAGCGTGCTGTGCATGACGAAATGCTGCAAAAACGGGACCAGCGTGGCTCCAGGCAGGGCAAAGGCCCTGATCGCCTAGAGTGCCCCGGCGACAACTGAACCGACAGGCAGATCGCGCCCTAGGCGGTCGCGACGATGACGGCTCGAACAGGCGCGGGCAATCCTTCGATTGTCCGCGAGCCATCCCCCGGTTCCAGGGCCTGTTCGAGCGACTCGAACGTCATCCAGGGTGTTGACCGCTGTTCGGAGGTGGTGGTCGGCCGCATGTCCACCAATCGAGCGTTCTCGAAGCCTGCTTCATTCACCCACCCGAGCAGGCGATCCGTGCCCGGAATGGCCCAGACATTGCGCATCCTCGCGTAGCGGCCATCCGGGACCAGCAGGTCTCCCGGCCTGCTGATCGGCAGTACCAGGGTTTCAAGAACCAGGGTGCCGCCGGTTTTCAGCAGGCGGCGCAGGCGTCGTAGATGGCGCATGGGATTCCTGCGGTGATAGAGGACCCCCATTGAAAATACCGCATCCCATCCGCCGAGCCCTTCGGGCAAGTCCTCGATGCCCAGCGGCAGCACGTAGTTGGGCAGATCACCACCAAAATGCCGGCACACCAGGTACTGCATCACGAACAGCAGCGTCGGATCGACACCCACCACCAGCTCGGCGCCGGCCCCCAGCATGCGCAGGCCGAAATAGCCGTTTCCGCACCCGATATCCAACACCCTGGCGCCCCCCAAGTCGATATACGGTGTTACCCGCTCCCATTTCCAGTCGGAGCGCCATTCAGTATCGATACGGATTCCTCCCAGAACCAGCGGCCCTTTGCGCCAGGGATGCAGGTCCATCAGGGTTTCGCCCAGCCCTTGCAGATCCGGCGCAGTCGCTCCCAGCCGCGGATCGGGCCGGTCTAGATCGGCCGAAGGCTCAACGGGGGGCAGGCGCGACAGGGCATCCCGCCAGCGTGTTAAGTCACCATGGGGGTGTTCACGCAATCGGCGCTCGGCCCGCTCCGCCAGCCGGGCCAGGCCGGCTTGATCTTGCCAGCGCTCGGCCAGCGCGGTGTAGACAGGCGCCTCCATTTAGCGGAATGCGACCAGCGAGATGAAATTGAATCCCTGGAACCACTGCACGACCCGCCCGAAGCCGGCGCGGGCGAGGCGCTCACGATGACGGGCCAGGCTCTCGGGAATCATGACGTTCTCCAAGGCGTCGCGCTTGCGCGCGATTTCCATGTCGGAATAACCCTGGCTGCGCTTGAAGTCGTGGTGCCAGGTATCGAGCATCGACTGCTCGTCCGGGTCTTCGAATCGGACTTTCTCGGAAAGCACGAGAATGCCTTTCGGCACGAGGCCGTGCGCGACCCTTGCCAGCAGTTCCTCGCGCCTCCCGGGCTCGATGAATTGCAGTGTGAAATTCATCACGACCACCGACGCGTGGTCGATCGGGGTGTCGAGCACGTCCTCCAGGCGTGTTTCAACTGCCGGGGCGCTCGCATCGGGCGCCTCCGCCAGTCGGCGCTGCAAGCCCTCGATCATCCCGGGTGCGTTGTCCACGGCCACCAGGCGGATGTCATCGGCCCCCACCGCACCACGCATCGCCAGGGTAACCGCGCCCAACGAGCATCCCAGGTCGTAGATCCGCGTTCCGGGCCGAGCGTAGCGCCGCGCAAGCATGGCGGTCATCGGCACAATGGTCCCGTAGCCGGGCACGGAGCGGTTGATCATGTCCGGAAAGACGCTGACCACGCGCTGGTCAAATACGAAGTCCGCGGGCTCGGTAATGGTGTTCTCAAAAATTCGATCTTTCACTGTATGATGATACCGCGCACCGTGACTAATGGCGCTTTTGGTTTTCCGGGACAGTTGCTAATTTTTTAAAGGGGCCAATACCGGGAACGCTACCTCGCCGCACGATGGGAAGGGGCCCTGATCATCGCCGGCATCATCTTGGAGGGAATCATGGAAACGACTCTCATTTGGGGATTCATCGTCGTCGTGCTGGGCGTAGTGGTCGTGAAGAACGCGGTCATCATCGTTCGCCAGGGCTTCGAATACACCCTGGAGCGGTTTGGTCGCTATCGAAGCACCCTCCGCCCCGGGTTCCACATGATCATTCCCTTCGTCAATCGCATCGGCCACCGCGTCAACATGATGGAGCGGGTGCTGGACGTGCCTTCCCAGGAGGTCATCTCCAAGGACAACGCGGTGCTCACGGTCGACGGCGTGGTCTTCTTCCAGGTGCTGGATGCGGCCAAGGCCGCCTACGAGGTCTTCCGCCTCGAGCACGCGATTTTGAACCTGACCATGACCAATATCCGCACCGTGCTTGGCTCGATGGATCTCGACGACGCCCTGTCGAAGCGCGACGACATCAACGCGAGGCTGTTGGTGGTCGTCGACGAGGCGACCACGCCCTGGGGCATCAAGGTCACGCGAATCGAGATCAAGGACATCAGCCCACCGCAGGACCTGGTGGCCGCGATGGCTCGCCAGATGAAGGCCGAGCGCGAAAAACGCGCGACGATTCTCGAAGCCGAGGGCACGCGCCAGGCCGAGATCCTCGAGGCCGAGGGTTCGAAGCAGTCCGCCATCTTGCAGGCCGAGGGGCGCAAAGAAGCCGCCTGGCGGGACGCCGAGGCCCGCGAGCGCCTGGCCGAGGCCGAGGGCCGCGCCACCACGATGGTCTCCGAGGCCATCGCCTCGGGCAACGTGCAGGCGATCAACTACTTTGTCGCCCAGAAATACGTCGAGGCACTGGGCGAATTCGCAAACGGCACCAATACCAAGACCCTGTTGCTGCCCGTGGAAGCCACCGGCATTCTCTCCAGCCTTGCCGGCATCACCGAGGTAGCCAAGGAGGCCTTCGGCGACGAGCGCCGCCCGGAGCAGCAAGGAGGACGCGATGGAATGGCTGAGTAAACTCGTTTTTTGGCACTGGTGGATCCTTGCCGGGGTCCTGCTGATTCTGGAGCTGACCACGCCGGTGTACTTTTTCCTCTGGCTGGGCTTTGCGGCGGCGGCCGTGGGCTTCCTGTTGCTGATTTTTCCCGAGATTCCATTGGCCGGGCAGCTCGTGCTGTTCGGTGTGCTCTCGGTGCTGGCGGTCGTTGCCTGGCGCCGCTATCGGGAGTTTCTCCCCCCGGAATCTGACCAGCCGTTTCTGAACCGGCGTGGTCAGCGATACACCGGCCGGGTGTTCACGCTCGAGCACCCGATCACCAACGGTGTGGGCAAGGTCAAAGTGGACGACAGCACCTGGCGCGTCAAAGGCCCGGACCTGCCGGCCGGCACCCGCGTGCGGGTTGCCGGCGTGGACGGCACCGTGTTCATCGTGGAGAGCGCGGAACCCTCCTGAAACCGCTATAATTCACCGTTTCGTTTACCCTCGCCCCGCGCTGTGAAGCCGCGGCGATACCGGAGCGCTGAGTAGAAATGACTTTTCAGGAATTCATTCAAAGCCTAGAGGCTTATTGGTCTCGCCAAGGCTGCGTCCTGGTCCAGCCACTCGACCTCGAAGTCGGCGCCGGAACGTTCCACCCGGCGACCTTTCTGCGCTCGATCGGACCCGAACCGTGGAACGCGGCGTACGTGCAGCCCAGCCGCCGCCCTACCGACGGGCGCTACGGCGAAAACCCCAACCGCCTGCAGCATTACTACCAGTACCAGGTAGTGATGAAACCTTCTCCGGAAGATTTCCAGGAACGGTACCTGGGCTCCCTGAAAGCAGTCGGCATCGACCCGGAGGTCCACGACATCCGATTCGTCGAGGACAACTGGGAATCCCCTACGCTGGGCGCCTGGGGGTTGGGTTGGGAAGTGTGGCTCAACGGCATGGAGGTCACCCAGTTCACTTACTTCCAGCAGGCCGGCGGCCTGGAATGCAAGCCGGTGATGGGCGAGATCACATACGGCATCGAGCGTCTGGCAATGTACCTGCAGGAAGTGGACAGCGTTTACGATTTGGTCTGGACGGACGTCGGCGGCCGCACGGTGACCTACGGCGAGGTCTTCCACCAGAACGAGGTGGAGCAATCCACGTATAACTTCGAACACGCCGATATCGACGCCTTGTTCGGCTGGTTCGACACCTGCGAGCGCGAGGCAAAAAAGCTGGTCGATCTCGGCCTGCCGCTACCCGCCTACGAGCAGGTGCTGAAAGCCTCGCATACCTTCAACCTGCTCGATGCGCGAAAAGCCATTTCGGTGACCGAACGCCAGCGCTTCATCCTGCGTGTACGCGACCTGGCCCGCCGCGTGGCGGAGACGTATTTTGCCAGCCGCGAAGCCCTTGGATTTCCAGGCTTGGCCGCGGCACCGGGAGGGCCGGAACATGTCTGATGCACGCCCCTTCGACACCGCCGACCTGCTGATCGAGCTGGGTTGCGAAGAACTGCCCCCCAAGGCGCTCGATGCGATCCGGGATGCCTTTTTTTCCGGGGTCTGCGACGGCCTTGAAAAGAACAACCTCGCCTTTGAGCGCGCAACCAGCCGCGCGTTCTCCACCCCGCGCCGGATTGCGCTGATGCTCGGCTCGGTAGCTTCCGGGCAGCCCGACCAGTTGCTGGAGCGCCGTGGACCGGCCGTCAAAGCGGCATTCGACGAATCGGGCGAGCCGACCGGGGCAGCCCGCGGCTTTGCCCGCTCGGTCGGCAAGGACGTATCGGAACTCGAGACCCTCAAGACAGACAAAGGTGAGTGGCTGTTCTGTCGCGTGGAGCAGCGGGGCCAAAACCTCGACGACCTGCTGTTCGGTATCCTGGAACACGCGATCCGTCAGCTTCCGGTGCCCAAGCCGATGCGATGGGGCGATCACGAGTTCAGCTTTGTTCGCCCGGTCCACTGGTTGGTCGTTTTGCACGGTGGGCGCGTGATTCCGGGCAAGCTGTTCGGCCTCGAGTCCGGCAGAAATACACGCGGCCATCGCATTCATTCACCGGGCCCCCACGAGATCACTTCGCCAGCAGATTATCCACGTATCCTGCAAGATGCCTGCGTGCTCGCCGAGCATGAAGTACGTCGTGAACGCATCCGCCAGGCACTGTTGGCAACCGATTCGAATGTCCTGATTGACGACGCGCTGCTTGATGAGGTGAACAACCTCATCGAATGGCCCGTTCCCGTCGCCTGCTCCTTCGAAGCAGCGTTTCTCGAGGTACCCCACGTGGCGCTGGTGGCCAGCATGCAGGACCATCAGAAGTTTTTCCCGGTGCTCGACCCGGTTGACACGGCACGCGTGAGCAACCGCTTCATCGCGGTCAGCAACCTCGAGAGCCGTGACCCGAAGCAGGTTCGGGAGGGGTACGAGCGCGTCATCCGACCGCGCCTGGCCGACGCGCGATTTTTCTTCGAACAGGACCGCAAAACGCCCCTGGAAGCGTTTTTGCGGGGGCTCGACCGGGTCGTTTTTCAACAGAAGATTGGAACCGTTGGCGACAAATCTCGCCGTATTGAAAGTATTTCGGAACTTATAGCGAAAGATATTGGCATTGATTCCACCGCTGCCGAGCGCGCGGCGCTTCTGGCCAAGTGCGACCTGATGAGCGATATGGTGGGCGAGTTCCCGGAACTGCAGGGCGAGATGGGGCGGCACTACGCATTGGCATCGGGCGAGAGCAAGGCAGTCGCCGTGGCCATCGCTGAGCACTACGCGCCCCGCTTCGCCGGTGACGCGATTCCTTCGACCCCCGACGGCCAGGTCGTCGGTCTGGCCGACCGGGCCGATACGCTGGTCGGTGTGTTCGCTGCCGGGCTCAAACCAAGCGGAAACAAAGATCCGTTCGCATTACGCCGGGCGGCATTGGGCATGGTGCGTATTCTTCTGGAGGCCGGCATTGCCCTGCCGCCACTCACCGTATTGCAACATGCAGCGCGGCAATTGGAAGGGCGCCTGCCGACCGACGAGGCGTTGCTTGATGACGTCCACGGTTTCGTCATCGATCGTCTCCGCCACTACTACACCGAACAGGATTTTCAGACCAACCTGGTTAACGCTGCGCTGGCGTCGCCGTGGCGACACCTGCCGGATCTCGATCGCCGCCTACGCGCCCTCAACGCGTTCATGAATGAGACCGCAGCCTCCAGCCTCGCCGCGTCGAACAAGCGAATTGGCAATATTCTGCGCAAGGCGGACAATCTGAAAATAGGCGATGTTGATGAGAAATTGCTTCAGATTAATGAAGAAAAAGGTCTTTTCGAAGAAATTATAAAGGCCGACGAGATCGTCAATCCTCTGCTGGAAGCGGGTGACTACCGCGCGGCACTGAATGCACTGGCGAACCTTCGAGATCCGATTGACCGGTTTTTCGATGAGGTCATGGTGATGGATGAAGACCTCCGTCTGCGGGCCAATCGTCTGAACTTGCTGGCCTTGCTGAAATCACGGTTCGATCGCATCGCCAATCTGTCGATTCTGGGTTGAGGTCATGAGCGGACAGCACCTGTTGTTGGTAAGCCGACGAGACCTGATCCAGGCCAACGACGGACCAGAAGCAGATCGCCTCATTCGAGCACTGGCCTCACTGACCCGCCAAGGGTTCCATTTCGTCGCGACGGCCTCGCAACCCGACGAATGGTCGCGACGCAGGGCCGAATCGAAGCGCTCACGGCGTGGCCCCAGGCGATTGCGTGATCGATTGGCCGAGGCCGGAGGGGTGCTCGACGGCGTCTACTACATTCCCCATTCCCTGCTCACGCAAAGAGCGCGGCGCGAGGAAGCGATCGGCGATTTACTGGAGCGATTTGGCACGAAGGCAAGCGATTGCTACTTGGTCACGACCAACAAGAAGTTCATAGCAGCCGCTAAAAAATTTGGCGTAAAAGCTCAAAAAGTTAATAATATCAACAGCCTGTGCAAAAAACTGGAATCGCTGGCGGAGACGATGGGCACCGCCTGATCAGACATCCAGGTTGGATACGTCCAGCGCGTTTCGCTCGATGAATTCGCGACGCGGTTCAACCTCGTCACCCATCAATGTCGTGAAAATCTGGTCCGCTGCGACCGCGTCTTCAATGGTCACCTGCAGCAAGCGCCGGGTTTCCGGATTGACCGTAGTATCCCAGAGTTGCTCCGGATTCATTTCACCCAGGCCCTTGAAACGCTGAATACTCCGGCCCTTGCGACTTTCCGACATCAGCCATTCGTACGCCTCGCTGAACGAGCCAATCTCCTGCGCCGATTTACCCCGACGCACCATGGCGCCTTCCTGCACCAAACCGTGCAGGGCATCCGCCAACTTGCCGATGAGGCGATATTCCGGTCCGTTCCAGAATTCCGCACCCAGGCGCTTGCCGCTTTCTACCCCATGGTTGTAACGGTTGAGCACGATTTCCTTGCCCTCCTCACCCGGCACCACTTCCATGCGATACCGAACGCTGGCCGGGCTGGCCGCATTGAGGCGGTCTTCCAAAGGACCACACCAGGGGGCTATTTCCTCTTCGGCCCATTCTGTAGAAAATCTCTTATAATCAATAAGGTTTTCAAGGAATAGCCGATCATAGCGCTTCGCAAGCCGCTCGATCGCGAGCTGCGAGGAAAGGTAATCACGCATCAGCGTCTCGAGCGCTTCGGCCCCCAGGGGCGGCGCGTCCGGGTCGTAAACCAGAGACGCGTTATCGAGTGCACGCGCCAGCAGGTAGTCGTTGAGCTCCATGTCGTCTTTGAGGTAATGCTCCTGCTTACCCTGCTTGATCTTGTAGAGCGGCGGTTGACCAATGTAGATGTAGCCACGCTCGATCAGTTCGGGCATCTGGCGATAGAAGAACGTCAGCAACAGCGTCCTGATGTGTGACCCGTCGACATCCGCGTCGGTCATGATGATGATGCGATGGTACCGCAGCTTGTCGATGTCGAACTCATCCTTGCCGATACCACAACCCAGTGCGGTAATCAGGGTCCCAACCTCGGCAGAGGACAGCATCTTGTCGAACCGCGCTTTCTCGACGTTGAGGATCTTGCCTTTGAGCGGCAGGATTGCCTGGTACTTGCGGTTTCGGCCCTGCTTTGCCGAGCCGCCCGCCGAATCACCCTCGACCAGGAACAGCTCAGAAAGTGACGGATCTTTTTCCTGACAATCCGCTAACTTACCGGGTAATCCAGCAATATCCAATACACCCTTCCGACGGGTCATTTCGCGCGCCTTGCGCGCCGCCTCGCGGGCCCGGGCAGCCTCCACCACCTTGGCGGTGATGGTCTTGGCCTCGACCGGGTTTTCCAGTAGAAAGTCACGCAGTTTGCCCGAAACCACGGATTCGACCACCGGCTTCACCTCGGAAGACACCAGTTTGTCCTTGGTTTGGGACGAAAACTTGGGGTCGGGCACCTTGACCGACAACACCGCGATCAGGCCTTCCCGCGCATCGTCACCGGTCGTGGCGACTTTGTCCTTGCGCAAGCCGGATTCGTCGATGTATTGATTGATGGTGCGGGTGAGCGCCGCTCGGAAGCCCGCCAGGTGCGCACCACCGTCTTTTTGCGGGATATTGTTGGTGAAACAGAAAACCGTTTCCTGATAGGCATCGGTCCATTGCAAAGCGGCCTCGACGACGGTCCCGCTGGCCTCGTCGGACATGTGCATCACCGTGGGATGCAGCGGATTCTTGTTGCGACCCAGGTGCTCGACGAAAGAACGAATGCCGCCCTTGTACTCGAACACGTCCGACTTTCCTGTCCGTTCATCAGTCAACTCGATACGAACGCCGGAATTCAGAAAACTCAGCTCTCTCAGACGCTTGGCAAGGATGTCGTAATGAAACTCCGTGTCGGAAAACACGTCCCCACTGGGCACGAACGTGATGCGCGACCCTGTTTCAGAGCTGTCACCGGTGATCTTCAAGGGGGCTTCGGGAACGCCCATGTGATACACCTGCCGCCATACGTGACCGTCGCGCTTGATCCGGATTTGAAGTTCCTCGGAAAGCGCGTTGACCACGGAAACCCCCACGCCATGCAGCCCACCAGACACCTTGTAGGAATTGTCGTCGAACTTTCCGCCGGCGTGCAGCACGGTCATGATGACCTCGGCCGCGGAGACACCTTCTTCCTCGTGCAGGTCGACGGGTATGCCGCGACCGTTATCGCTGATGCTGACCGAATTATTAGCGTGGATAATGACTTCTATGGCATCGCAGTGCCCAGCCAAGGCCTCGTCGATGGAATTGTCAACCACCTCGAACACCATGTGATGTAGACCAGTGCCATCATCGGTATCACCGATATACATACCCGGGCGTTTGCGCACGGCGTCAAGGCCCTTGAGAACTTTGATGTTCCTGGAGTCGTATTTGGTTTTGCTCATATATATCCGGTCTGGACCAGCCAGACACGCCTGTAAGGGCTTTGAAAGAAGTAAAAAATAAATATCTGCCGCCCGACCAGATGCCGGCGCCAGGTGAGTGGGTATTATACCAGTTCCTGCACGGCCCCTTGTTCCACGTGGAACACGCTGTGTGGAGTGTTTAATGGGGTTTTCTCGGTTCCAGTCACCCAGGCCTGCCCACCCAGGGACAGGACATGGGTGAGAACCGCGTCGAAATGTTCTCGATCAAATTCAGAGGCCAGGTCGTCGAGCAAGAGTACCGGCTGCTGCCCGTGTTCTTTCATCAACTCCGCCTGGGTCACCAACATGGCCGCGGCAAGAGCTTTCTGCTCTCCCCGAGACAGTACGGTGCGCGCGGTGACTCCATCGCAGACGATCCCCAGGTCGGCTCGATGCGGGCCCACCCCGGTGTTTCCCCGGTCGAGGTCGCGTGACCGTCGCGCTACCAACGCCTCCGCATAGCTCTCTCCTTTCCAGCCCGGCAGGTACGAGAGCTCGACACGCTGAATTCTTGCTTTAAGCGCATCCAGGGCGGCATCGATCTTGCCGGACAGTTGGTCCGCATGGGCTTTCCTCATCGCGTCGAGCCGCATGCCGTGTCGGGCCAACACATCATCCACACTATCCAAAACATCCTCATGCTGGGCGCGCAACGCCGAGTTTCTCTGCTTCAGAGCCCTTGAAAAAGCCCGCCACTCCTCGAGAAAGCCGCGTTCCACGTGGAACATGCCCCAATCGAGGAAACGTCGGCGCGTGTCGGGCGGGCCACTGACCAGAAGGTGGGAGTCCGGCTCCAGAACCACCAGCGGCAACAGCTTGGATAACTGGCTAAGCTGGCGGACATCGGAACCGTCGATGCGACCACGCCAATGCGAGGACGAGCGCTCCAGGCCGATCCGGTGCTCAGTCCCCCCGGGGTCCCGAATCTGCGCGAACACGCGAAACGCCCTCTCTTCGGGTCCAGTCAACTCGGACGCGTGGGGCGTTCGAAACGACCGGCCGCGGGAAAGCACCGAGATCGCTTCCAGCACGCTGGTTTTTCCAGCTCCGTTGCTTCCGTACAGATGGTTCAGTCGCGCGTCCGGCTCGATCGTCACCGCCGCGAGATTGCGCAGGTTCTCAACGTGCAAATTGAGAATGGTCAACTTGAGCTCAACCCGAGCTTATCGGCTGCGTTCTTGACCTGGTCATACCTTCGGTTCGGTTTCGTCAGTATATTCAGAGCTTTAAGGGCATCACGACGTGACGATCACGGCCACCGCTTTCGGCGCTGATCAGGCAGCTGCTGTTGGCGTCCTTGAGTTCCATCAATACCGTTTCGGTATCGATAGCCAACAGTGCGTCCAGCAGGTACGTCACGTTGAAACCGATGGCCATGTTGTCAAAATTCAGGTCGGCTTCGAGCTCCTCGATGGCTTCTTCGTGTTGCGGGTTGTGGGCAATAATCTTGATGCGCCCGCCCTCGGCCTCGAGACGAACCCCCTTGTATTTTTCGTTCGAGAGAATGGACGCCCGCTGCAAGGCCCGGGTAAAAGCCTCCCGATCGATCTTGATATGCTTGTCCGTACCCTTGGGAATGACGGCGCGGTATTCAGGGAAACGACCGTCGATCAGTTTGGACGTGAACACCGAGCTGCCCTTGACCAGGCGAATGTGGTTTTTTCCGATCGCCAACTCGACCGCATCGTCGCTGTCGGAAAGCATCCGCGACAACTCCAGCACACCCTTGCGCGGCACGATCAACTGCCGTTCTTCGGCCATGCCGACGTCGCTGCCCAAATCGCACAGCGCCAGGCGATGGCCATCGGTCGCAACCGCGGTCAACTGGTTATCGTGAAAGTCGAACAACAGGCCGTTGAGGTAGTACCTGACATCCTGATTGGCCATCGCAAAGGCCGTCTTATCGAGCAGGTTTTTTAGACTAACTTCTTGAATATTAATTACTTCTAACGTTTCTACCTGGTCGGTTGCGGGAAACTCCGTGGCTGGAAGCGTCGCCAGCGTATAGCGCCCTTTACCCGATGCCACGATCAGCTTGTCGCCGTCGGGTGCGAAGGTAATCTTTACGCCATCCGGAAGCATCCTCACGATATCGACCAGCTTCCTGGCCGGCACCGTGGTCTCTCCGCCGGTATCGACGTCGGCATCGACCGTCGTGATCAACTCGACCTCCATGTCAGTCCCGGTCACCGACAGTTTCCCGTCTCGGGCAGAGATCAGGAAATTGGCAAGCACCGGCAGTGTCTGGCGCCGTTCGACGACTCCGACGACCTGGGTGATGGGTTGAAGAAGCTTTTCACGCTGGATGCTGAGTTTCATGGCCGATTTCCTTAGTACTAATTCTTAGTTATATAAAACATATAGTAATAATAGGGGCGGTGGATAACACTATAACTCAAATAAATATCGTTAAAACAATAATTTACAAACTTGTCTGAAGCGCATAACTGGAGCTCCAGCCTGTTGACCACCTGTGGACAAAAATAGCCTTACTCTTTATCAAGAACCTATCCACAGGATGTCAAGTGCTTTCAATCACTCTTGTGCCGGGCCGGGCTCAAGAAGTCAGCTTCCGCACCAGTTTCGCCCGGTCTTCCCGGATCCGTCCGTCCGTTTCGCAGAGTTCCTCGATTTTACGACACGCATGCAGCACCGTCGTATGATCCCGGCCACCAAAAGCCTCACCGATTTCGGGTAGGCTGTGCTCGGTCAGTTCCTTGCTGAGCGCCATTGCCATCTGCCGGGGCCGCGCGATCGTACGCGTGCGCCGCCGTGACAGCAGCTCTGACACTCGCATTTTGTAATATTCGCAGACTTCTTTCTGAATGTTTTCGATCGTAATCAGGCGATCATGCACCAGCAACAAGTCGCGCAGGACCTCCTGGGCATAGGCCACCGTGATTTCCTTGCCGCTAAAGCGGGCATTGGCAAACAAGGTATTGAGGGCGCCCTCCAGGTCGCGGACGTTGGAGCGAATGCGCTTGGCGATCAGGAACGCCACCTTGTCGCTGAGATTCATGCCCCGTTCTTGGGTTTTGTTCAGCAGGATCGCCACCCGGGTTTCGAAATCCGGCGGCTCAATCGATACCGTCAGACCCCAACCGAACCGGGACCGCAAGCGGGCCTCGATGCCGTCGACCTCTTTCGGATAGCGGTCGCAGGTCAGGATGATTTGTTGCTGGCTATCCAGTAACGCATTGAATGTATGAAAAAATTCTTCCTGTGACCGGTCCTTGCCGGCAAAGAACTGGATGTCGTCGATCAGCAATGCGTCCGCTGTGCGATAGTGCTGCTTGAACGCTTCGATGCTGTTCGAGCGCAGCGCCTTGATCATCTCGCTGACGAAATGCTCGGAATGCAGATAGATGACCCGAGATTCCGGCCTATGTTCGTGAATCAGGTTTCCGGCGGCATGCAGAAGGTGCGTTTTGCCGAGGCCGGTTCCACCGTAGAAAAGCAGCGGATTATAGGCAGCCCCCGGCTTGGCCGCGTCTTGTTGCGCCGCGGCGTACGCGAGTTCGATGGACTTGCCCTGCACGAAATTGTCAAAATGATAGCGCTTGTCCAGACCGGTTTTGAGGGGTGCTCGCGACACCACCGGCGCGGTCTTCGAAACCGCGTCCTGGCCACTGCTGACGTCGACGATGAT
>JABDPF010000082.1 GCA_013042915.1 Lysobacterales bacterium | reverse complement strand
GGCGATAGCCGTGGTAGCGATACAGGGCGCCCAACACAGAGAGCAGCGAAAGAAGCGTGAGTGTTGCAAAAACCGCGCCTACCGCCAGCATACTCAGCCCGGTCGGCCCTATCCCCTCCAGCGAAGCGACGAGCTGTTCGATTTGCACCCTCTCGGCAAGCCAGTTCAGCATCGGCTCGGTGTTCTCGCCGCCACCGAACAGCAGGCCCAGCGCAATCAGCACCCAGAGGAGGAAATTCACCGTCAGGCCGTAAATGACGATGTCGCGTGCATCACGTGTCAGCAAGGCGGAGTCACTGTCCGTGCCCTCTCCTTCCTGCGCCGAGCCTGGCGACTCGTACCTGCCCGCTTTCAGGAAGGTCTCTTTCAGGACCAGGGCGAACCGTTTTTCGATGCCCCCGAGTTGAATTTCTTTCTGGCTGCTGCCTGCGGTATCGATGCCCAGGATAGCCAGGCTGAAGGGCCGCATGTAGAACGGCTCGCGGATACTGACGTTCTGGATTCGCCCAAAATCAATTTCAAGCTCTTCCCGCTGGATGACGCCGCTGCGTACCAGCACACGGTCCGGGGAGACCCGGAAGCGAAACCGCAACCAGTGAAGCACGGAAAAACCCACGGCGGCGACTAACGCCAGGCCCAGAAGACCCCCAACCATCGCCTTGCGTCCCGGCCCACCCGAGGCCAGGAACGCAAACAGGACAATAATCGCCGGCAGGCTATTGAACGCGACTTCGCGGACCGTCCGGAACAGGAAAAACACGACCGAAACCGGGGAAATACGGTGCCAATCCGTCGATTGATCGTTCGCGGTCATTCGGTGCTTTGCCCGGCGGCCTTGGCCGTGACCAGGGACCGGATCTGTTCGGCTCGCTGCTCTGTAAGACCATCGACCTTGAGATCAACGCTGCTTCCGCCCGCTGTAAAAAACTTCAGCGTGGCCAGCCCGTACTTGCGCTGCAGCGGTCCGCTGGACACTTCCACGTGCTGTATACGGTTAAATGGTAACAGCACGGTCTTGCGCCAGAAGAGGCCATGACGGTAGGCAACATCGTGATCGCGAAGCGCAAGTCCTTTCACCTTCGCCTTACCCAGCGCCAGGTACGAGACAGCGATTGCCAGCAACAGGATGCCGACCGGTATCAGCAGGAGCGGCAGGGCCTGCACGATTGCCAGCGGGATAAATGAAGCGATCAGCAAGGGCAGGAACACGATAGCCAGTTGGACCTTCACTTCCTTTCGATAAACCGCCGACATGGGTTCGAAATTCAAGGTCTCGACCCCCGGAAGATCGTCGGTTTGGACTTGCAGGTTTACAAAGCTCATGTCACTCCTCGTTTCCGACGAGGCTACCAAAGGCCGAATGCGCGGAGATGTGCCGTTAGTCAGAGTGTTGAAAACGCGACCGGTTTCATGCGCGAAGCCGAAACGCATCGCGGCGTTGACGGCTGGAGCAGACAGTCAGAACCCGCGTTGGATCATCGTCAACGACCAACAAGCGTGGTGCCCGGACCCGGACTCGAACCGGGACGGTATTCCTACCGAGGGATTTTAAGTCCCTTGCGTCTACCAATTTCGCCATCCGGGCTTGCGACGTGAAGGCCTGCGCTTCGAACATGGAGGCAGACCGCATTGTACTTTGCAGGCCAAACGGATGCATCCGAACGTCGGAACACGAGACGTGAAAGAGAAATGGAGGCTAGGGTCGGAATCGAACCGGCGTACACGGCTTTGCAGGCCGCTGCATAACCACTCTGCCACCTAGCCCCGGTAACAGGATACTGTCAAGGCGCGCTATTCTACTATTCTGCCCCGTGCTTTTCCATGCCTGATCGGAACGTATTTTCCAACGCCCCCCGCATTTGACGGATGTCGTCGGCATCCGTGCGACAGCAACCACCGATCAGGCGTGCCCCGTGGCGCCTCCAGGCCGCTACATTCATGTGTTTCCTGGGATCTCCGCGCCATTCCTGTGCATCGGCATCCCAGTACTCGCCGCTGTTGGGATAGGCCATCAGCGGCAAGTCGCAGCCCGCCGCGGTATCCAGCAGAGCCGGCACCTTCAACGGGTCAAGGCAATTGATGCCAACGGCAACGAGGTTTTCACACGAGGTGGCCAGTGCGGCACACTCTGCGAAGGGCTCGCCGTGGGCGACTTTTTTTTCGTCACGGCAGGTGAAACTGAGCCAAGCTCGCAGTTTCGGAAACTCCGGCAGTACGTCAAGCAAGGCTTCGGCCTCGGCCAGGGAGGGAAAGGTTTCGAACGCGAACAGGTCCGCGCCCGCATCAGATAGGATGGCGATGCGCCGGCGATGGAAGTCCGCCAGTTCGGCCCGGGTCAGTGTGTACTTGCCGTGGTATTCGGAACCATCGTGCAGGCAAGCGCCGTAAGGACCCAGAGATGTGGCCACGAGCGGGCACAGGCGCCCTCCCCCGTCTCTAGCCCGGCTCCAATAGGCGTCTCGAGCGCGCGCCGCGATGGCCACGGAATGCCTCATCAGGCGTTTTGCGTCGCCGGCGGAATAGCCGGCACGCTGAAGACCTTCGATACTCGCCTGGTAGCTC
Organism: Lysobacterales bacterium; assembly: GCA_013042915.1. Taxonomy (GTDB): domain Bacteria; phylum Pseudomonadota; class Gammaproteobacteria; order Xanthomonadales; family SZUA-36; genus JABDPF01. The sequence goes on along the minus strand of JABDPF010000082.1, from coordinate 59,284 downwards.
GCCGTTGCAACGATGTCTGCTCCCCCATCGAAAAACGCGGCGTGCGCTCTTTCGAGTAGTTCAGGTTGTTCAAGCAGCACACGAAAGGTCCACAACTCTCCCGTAATATCTGCACCCAACCGCTCGAGCTGTGTGGACAGGCCGCCATCGAGCATGACGAAGCCTTGCTGTTGCAAAAAAGGGGTCAGAGGATTCATGGCGTTTACCCAGGGCAGACCTGTAACTCGCATCTTACCGTGACCGCCGATGCTCTTAGGCGAAATCTTTGTCGCCTGTTATAGTCGCCCGGTCTCAATGTCGAGACACTAAAAAAATTACTAGGAGAGTACGCAATGCGATATAAATTCCTGACGATACTGATGTTGTTGATTGGTTCCACGCAGGCGATGGCGCAGCTGGAGCCCTGGAAGGACTACGATGTCAGCAAGGAATTGTGGAATATCACCACGGTAAAGGTCCACCCAAACCTGGGTGACGATTACCTCGAGGGCCTCAGGGGCACCTGGGTTGCCGCCAACAAGGTGGCGATGGAACTGGGCCATATCGAGGATTTTGCAATCTACCGCAGCCAGCTCCCTCAGGGCGGCGACTTTAACCTGTTCCTCGTCGTGAAATTCGCCGACAGCAGCCAGTTGGAACCGAACAAGGCGCGATACGACGAATTCATGAAAGCCTGGGGTAGCGCCAACGAGGACGCGACGCGTGAAGTAACCAAAAACTACCCGTCGATGCGCGAGATCACCGGCGAGTACCTGGTTCGAAAGATCGATATCAAGTAATCGACCGCGTTTCGGAAAAAGCCCGGCCTGGCCGGGCTTTTTTTTGCATCGCACAACGCTCACAATGGGCTCAGTCCAGGCCCGAGAAATTCCGTGAAAAACTCCTGCACCCTGTATCTGCTGACCCTGCTTGTCTGCCTGTCCGCATCCCCTGCGCAGGCACAAGCGACTCAGCACACCTTTACGACGGACACCCGACTCGCCACGCTCTCCCGCTCTTTCTTTGCATGGCGACGCGGGCAGCAGCCGGCCGCGGGTGACGATATTCCACGGGTCGAGCGTCCCGATGGCTGGGCGCCGGACTGGTCACCCGAGGCGCTGGAAACCTACCGTGCGGACTACCAGAAATTCATACAGTCAGTCGATGCGCTGCGCGTCGAAGATTGGCCGGTTGGGCAGCAAGTGGACGCCCGCTTGTTGCGGGCCGCCATCCAGCGCGTCCACTGGGAACTGGACATACTGCGGTCACCCCATCGCAACCCGTTGTTCTACGTGCAGCAGACCCTAGGAAGCGTGTTCGAGCTGTTATTGATTGCCAGCCCGGTCGACGAGGCGCGCTTGGAAAACATCATCCTTCGCCTCGAGCGCATTCCGCAAACGTTGAGCCATGCTCGGAAAAACCTCGACGAAGCCGTCGGCCCGTTCGCTGATGCCACGATCTCGGTACTGACCGACATCGACGAGCGCCTCGATGCCGTTGAGCGGGCACTCGAAGCCCAGGTGCCGCCTAACCTCGAGAGGCGGCTGCATCGCTCGGTTTCGAAGGCGAACAAGGCCCTGGAAAGATACCGCCGCTGGCTCCAGTCCGAACGCGAGGGTATGCGCGAGAGCTTTGCAATCGGCCCGGAGGCGTACACCTGGTTCCTGACCCAGGTAGCGTTGGTTCCGCACACGCCCGCTGAATTGCTGGCCCAGGGCCGCCAGGAGTGGAGCCGGGCGGTCGCCTGGGACGTGCTCGAGCAGAACCGCAACCGCGATGTCGGCAAACTGCCGCTGTTCGAGAGCATCGAAAAACAGGTTGCCGCCGCCGACATGCACGAAAAATCCATCCGGGCTTTCCTTGAATCAAGAGACCTGATGACCGTGCCCGACTGGCTGCGGCATTACCGGAGTTGCCCGATGCCAGCACACCTGGCGCCGATCTCCTTTTTGGGCGTGGCCGACGACCTGACCTCGGAAACCCGCCTGGACGAGGATGCCTGCCGGTACATCGTCGAACCCGACCCCGGCTTGTCCTACTTCCAGCTGTCCGCCGCCAAGGACCCGCGGCCGCTGATCCTCCACGAAGGCGTGCCCGGCCACTATTATCAGATGGCGCTGTCCTGGGCCCAGCCCAACCCGATCCGACGCCGCTACATCGATTCGAGCGTCAACGAGGGCATTGCGTATTACGTTGAGGAAATGCTGCTGCAGGCCGGCCTGTTCGATTTCAGCCCCAAGACCCGTGAAATTATCTACAGCTATGCGCGGCTGCGTGCCCTGCGAGTCGAGGTGGACATCCAGCTAGCCGTGGGCGATTTTTCCATCGCGGAAGCCGCCGAATACCTGGCCCGCACCGTGCCGATGGACTCCGAAACCGCGCTGGAAGAAGCCGTATTTTTCGCCTTCAACCCGGGCCAGGCCATCACCTACCAGGTTGGCAAGCTGCAGATCATCCGCTTCCTGGCTGATGCCCGGCTGGACCAGGGCGGCGACTTTTCCTTACGGGCATTCCACGACTACCTGATGGAAAACGGGAACGTGCCGATCGCCCTGCAGCGCTGGGAGTACCTGGATCGCAAGGACGATGTTCACCGGCTCGACGCGCTGGGCGGCGCCGCGGCCACGGTACCGCAATAAATAACCGATGCGCTCAAACGACGGCTTGAATAGCCCAAACATCAGCTAAGCTCTGGATCCCATTCGTTACTGCGAAGCCAGGGGCATTCGCCACGCATAAAACAGGGTCAATACCAAGGTGTAAACCACGATCGCTGCGTACCAGCCTCCTCTCGGCTTCGGGAAGCGGAAATGAGCCACGTTCAAAGTGGCCATCAACAGCATTGATGCATACAGCAGCGTTTGAAACAAGCGCATGTCCACGAGGCCATAAACTAGAAATACACTGGTAAGCAGAATGGTATTCGCTGGTACAGGCAGGCCTTGGTAACTCTGATCGCTTGATAATCCGTATACATTGAAAAAGCTCAAGCGGATAACACCTGCCATCACGATCAAGATTGCGCCGGGTAAATACCATGCGCTCCACTCGCCAATACCCAGCAAAATTATCGCGGGAGCAACACTACTGCTTACCAGGTCTGAGAACGAATCCAGCTGTACACCAAATGCATGTGATTCCTCGGGTCGGTTTGCCATCCTTTTTGCGACCGGCCCATCGAACCAATCAAAGAGAGAGGCCCAGAGCAACGCAACCATTGCGGCAGCGTACATCCCGGTGACCGCCCAAAATATTGCCAGTAAGGAAAGAACCAGGCCTGCCAGGGTTATCGCATTTGGTAAATCCCTGACAAACCACAACATGCTTTGCCCGCGAGGCTGTGCGTCAAAACGGGCCAGCGCGCCACGGTCTCGAAGACGGGTTTCGTCGTGTTTCATCCGTGAAGCGGGTTCGTTTGAATTTTCTTCTGTCATCTTTCGATGAGCCCCAGGGGGTTATGAGTTCCAGGTCAAATGCGCAAAGGACCGTTCAATCAAGTTGGCCGAGTCTTTACTCGCGATATTGGATGAGTTTTATTTGCGGTGGCCTTCCGTCATTTGTTTCCAGTTGTAAAAAATAGCATGAGAACGGTATGGGATATACAGACGCATTCGCCGCCAATATTTTCGCTATTGCTTGATTTGAGTCATTTGAGGCGACACAAATGTTTGATAATGATGAAAAGCTATCTCTCTTTGAGATTATCCATCTGAGTTCGCGAAATTATCGATAACCTCTTGAATCGGTAGCACCCCGACAAGCCTGTCGATGGTACTCACTGAATATCCAGGAGGTGCACGATGGTGGTTCAATCATTTGTGCGTTTCACCGATCCATACAGCTTGGCAGCTAGGTCCAACGTCATACTGTAATATTCTGTCATCAGCACAAAATCCGGGCAGAAGAAACTCTCCGAAGAACGGTTTCTCCATGAGCCCGAGGTAGGCTAGACCGGAGTCTCCAATGACTTTTGAGTCAACGTCTTTATTTCGACCAGTCTCGTCTTTGAAGTCGGCGAAAGAGGCTGGTGGTAAAGCGTGGAGCCTGGCGAAAATGGCGTCTCTTGGCGTCGCTGTACCCCCCGGCATGGTGCTCACGTGTCAATCCTTCGATCTTTTTATACGTGGCAATGACCTGGGTGCGCTCGAGATTGAACCGGGCCTCGACCTCGCTGACCGGCCACGATTCACGCAACGATCAGCCCAGATCCGGGATCGGTTGATGTCGTGCAGTTTGCCCCCTGAAATCCTCGAGATACTCGCCGAGTGGTGGGCGAACCAAACTGGTTTTTGGATCGTACGAAGCTCTGCCGTAGGGGAAGACTCGGGAACGGCATCTTTTGCGGGCCAGTTGGATTCAGTGCTCAACGTGAATTCGTTCGATGCCATGCAGGCAGCGGTGTTGCGGTGTTGGGCTTCCTATTGGTCTGAGCGCGCCCTGGTTTACCGAATCAGTCAGGAAGTGCCATTGCGTTCCATGGGGGTGATCATTCAAACCATGATCGAGCCCCTCCAGGGGGGTGTGCTGTTCACCCGTGCGCCGGATGATACGGAAACATTGCGCATTGAGTATGTTGAAGGTCATCCGGAAACCCTGGTCAATGGTACCCAGACCCCACAAAGCGTTGTACTGCCCCGCAATGCTCCAGATCATGAGCGGTTTGGCCAACTGGCTGCGCAGGCCCTTGCGCTTGAACAGTCCTACGGAGCACCGCAGGACATCGAGTGGCTGATCGACCGTTCCGAAACACTCTGGTTCGTGCAGTGCCGTCCCATCACGGTATCCCCAAAAGCCCGCCAGTCCGTGGTCTGGTCTAACGTAAACATCAACGAAAACTACCCTGAGCCCGTCAGTCCGTTGCTGTACTCCATCGCTCGGGAGGCCTACGAGAACTACTTTTCCAATATTGGACGAGCATTCGGATTTTCCGAAGCCGCGCTGGATGACCTGCGGTCCTGGCTTCGATACAGCGTGGGTGTTCACGGCGCCAGACTCTATTACAACCTGAGCAGCATTCATCATTGCATCAATGCTGCTCCATTCGGGGCCTACCTTTCCGCTGCTTTCGACAACTTCGTGGGCGTGGACGACGAGGGTAGAACCGGGAAAAAAACCCGGGTCGATGCAACCGCGCGAGCGGCCTCGCAGTTGCAATTGACCTGGGCCGTACTGTCGGCCGCTCGGTCGCTTTCCACCTTGCCCTGGCGCGTGGAGCGCTTCGAGGCCCGGGCACGCGCTTATTCATGCGACGCCGGGGCCAAAGCGTTGATGGACTCGACACCACTGGAACTCCTGGGACTCTATCGCCGCTTTATCGACATTCGGTTCCGGGGTTGGACTGACGCCTCGCTGGCCGACGTGGCGGCCGCCCTGAGTTATGCTGCGCTCAAGTCTTTCCTGCACCATCGCCTGGGCGCCGAGGCGGCACAGACGCTTCCCCCTAACCTTCTTTTGGCCATTCCCAACGTGGTCAGCGCGGGCGCCGTGAACTCTCTCTGGGAGTTGTCGCGTACCGCCCGTGACAATCCTGTGTTGTGCCATGAGCTCCGCGCGGCCGCCAGTGCCAAAGACTGGGACACGCTTTACTCGGCGCTGTGCAATGGGGCTTTTCCTGAATTCCATGAGGATTTCATCCGTCACATCGAGCATTGGGGCTTTCGTGTCTCGGGCGAACTGATGCTTCACATTCCCTGTTACCAGGAAGAGCCCGCAACCCTGCTGCCCGTCGTCGCGGGCTTCATCGATATTGACGGGCCATCGCCAGAGGCATCGACAGGCCTTCAGGCCGAGCGCAGGGATACCGCAATGGCTGATCTTTGCAAAAGACTGGGCCGGTGTCGGGCTCTCCAGCTGAGACTGGCGTTGCTGACTGCTCAGCGCAGCATCTGCTATCGAGAGCGGGTAAGGCTGATGCAGGCCCTGATTTATCGAAGATTTCGAGGGGTCTTGCTGTCCATGGGCCGGGGTCTTGTCCGGCAAGGACGACTCAACCGGCCGGACGACCTGTTTTTCCTCGAATGGTCAGAGATTGATGCCTGGCTGAGCGGCAACTACATGCTTCCCGCCACCATACCGGGACTCGTAGCGCTGCGTCGTCGAGAACACCTGGCCCAGTCGGCCCGGGCGGTGCCCGACACCATCCAGCTTCCACCGGGGGAATATCTCAAGTCGGATACGCAAACTCCGGTCGTTCAGCAGGCGGTAGGTGAACTCCGAGGAGTCGGTGTTTCGGGTGGCAGAATTCGAGCCCGTGCCCGAGTCATGGCCGGGCTGGGCGAGTCGGCGCAGTTTCAAAAGGGTGAGATATTGGTCGCCCGTCAGACGGACCCCGGCTGGGCGTCGCTGTTCTTTCTGGCAAGCGGCCTGATCATGGAACGAGGAGGAATGCTTTCTCACGGTGCCATTGTGGCAAGGGAGTTCGGGATTCCAGCCGTCATCGCCGTGCCGCACGCGGCGGATCTGTTAAAAACAGGAGACTTGCTGCTGGTTGATGGGGACCAGGGCCGGGTCTATCGTGAAGGTACCGTCAAATGAAAGCGGTACTTGCCTGGCACCGCGAGCGAATGCCCATACTCCTTTTTGGGCTGCTGTCGGTCTATTTGGGGCTGGCAGCCACTGATGCGAGCACCGTTCCTCAAGAAAGTTCGCCATTGATGTTCGCGGTGCAGGTGCTTGCCGCCTGGTGCCTGGTGGCTGCCTTTCGCATCCAGGACGACATCTACGATCTGCCGCGGGACGCCGTCAGGACACCTTACCGGGTGCTCGTGGGGGTCTCCGACCTTCGGCCATTCTGGTTCACCGCACTGGGCCTGCTCACGGTCGGCTCGCTTTTACTCCTGGTGCTTACAGGTTGGCTCGGGCCGGCCCTTGTGCTTGCGTTGGCGGTCTGCTTCGACGGGCTGTACCGCTTCGGTTTGGGTTATCGGGAGTACTGGGTCTTGCTCAAATATCCAATCATCGTTGTGGCCATTGGCGCTGAGCACTGGGCCGCACCGCTGCTGGTCTACTTGTGCTTCGGTATTTATGAGCGGATCCAGGATGAATCACTGCGCGAAAAACCGGGTTCAATGCTCATTTTGATTTGCTATTTCGTTTGTGTCGGACTTGTTACCGTTATGTCCGTGAACGGCTCATGGTGGTTGTGGATGGTCGCCTGGTCGGCGACAACCGCGCTGAGTCTTCTGGCGTATACCCGGAGGTTGCCTGCCCTTGCCCCGGCTTTTTTCGTTTTTTCCGCCCTCGTTTTCCAGGGTGCTCGAAATGGATGATCTCCGTGCTTGCGCCTGTCGTCGCGACACCCACGCCAATCCAACCGTTGGCTACAGTGGAAAAATGCGCACCAGTGCGACCTGTTTTCCCATCGAGTTGGGTTGGAGAGCAACGTGAACACCCTGCAGCAAAGTATCTGGCTTTGCTTGCCCCTGACCCTCGGTGGCATCACCCATGTCGCAATGATCAAAGCGGATGCACTTCCTTCGCTGGCCCGATTGCGGCTCGATTGTGGAATGAAACTGCGTGGCCGGGACCTATTCGGCGCAAACAAGACGGTTCGTGGCGCTGTTGTAATGATATGCGCGACGATTGTCTGGACCATCGTATTGGACCATGTTCAAACAACTCTGAACCTTGACGCTGACCTTCGTTACATCCCAATGGAACAACTGGGCTCTGCCAGCCTGGGTTTTCTGTTCGGAAGTGCCTACATCGTTGGGGAGCTTCCAAACTCATTGATCAAGAGGCAGTTGAACATCCCTCCGGGGTCAGTCGCCAACGGGCAGCTGCAAAAGTTGTTTTGGTTTGTGGATCAGGTCGACAGCGTTGTCGCTGTTCTCATTGCGCTCAGTTTCGTTAGGCGCCCCAATCCTGAGGTATACCTCTTGGTGATCGCGTTCACGCTTATTCTGCACCCGACTGTCGCAACCTTGATGGTTGCACTCAAATTGAAACAGAGGGTCGGATGAACGCGTTTGCTGCTTGCGTTCACGGAGGTCGGGCCGTGGTGGTGTACACGCCCGCCACGCGGCGCCTTCACGCAGACCATTGGCCGGAAATCCGTGAGTCGCTTACCCGCCACGTAAGCATCACCGCCGAGATAGAAGCCGGCACACCGGGCTCTGTGAAGAGCGCGTTGGAGGCGTCTCAGCCCGACCTGGTAGTCGCTGCCGGTGGGGATGGGACGATCAATCTATGCGTTCGGGCCATGAATGAAGGCGACCTCCTCGCTGTTTTTCCACTGGGTACAGCCAACGACCTGCATCGAAGCCTGGGTAAGCCATCGGGCCTGGCCCTGCGCATCGATCGAATTGGCGTCAATGGCCAGTCTTTCTGCACCACGGGAGGACTGGGTATCCCCAGCACGGTTGCCCGGGAGGTCAACCGGTTAAGGCAGAATCGATGTGAGTGGTTGAGTCGAAAAATGGGTCGATACATCTATCCCCTTATCGCTGCAAACCAGGTGCTTTGGGGAGGCGCTCGCAACCAATGGGTGGAAATTGAGTGGGAGGATGTCGATTCCAGCAAGACCAGGAATTTGCGATTGCAGACCAAAGCCCTGTTTGTTAGCAATCAAGCGACCTTCGCCGGTTCATTAACCGTGGTCAGGGAAGCAATCAATGACGATGGTCATTTCGAAATCTGTGTGTTGAATACCGGAAGTCGGCTGCGAGACCTGATGATCACGGGCCACATCGCCACGGCTGCGGTCCAACGAGAGCGAGACTGCCATGTTCTCAGGGCCGTATCCGCCCGCATTAAAACGGCTGAGTCCATGCCGTTCTTTGGTGACGGAGAGATTATCCTGACCCACCGTCGCTTCGACCTGGATATTGTGCCGCGTGGGCTGACCGTGCTCCACCTGGACTGGCTGCGTTGACTTGAAGCAGAAAAAAAGCCTGGAGCGCCAAGACGGCGACCAGGCTTTCATGTCTGGAGCGGGTGAACGGGTTCGAACCGTCGACCTGTACCTTGGCAAGGTACCGCTCTACCAGCTGAGCTACACCCGCGGAGGATGCGTATTGTAAGCCAAACCCCATGAGTGTCAACACCATTCGACTCAATTTGTGGCACAATAGCGCGTTTCAAAAATTGGAGAAGTGGCTTTGGCCAAAGAAGACGTCATTGAAATGGACGGCATCGTCATGGAGACGCTGCCCAATACGATGTTTCGCGTAGAGCTTGAGAACGGTCACGTCGTGACCGCCCATATTTCCGGCCGCATGCGCAAGCACTACATCCGGATTCTCACGGGGGACAAGGTAAAAGTCGAACTCACCCCCTACGACCTGAGCAAGGGAAGAATCACCTACCGCACGAAGTAAGCCGGCTCGTCACTCCGTGGATGCCGGCAATGCCTTACGCTCGTCGGTTATCGCGGCGATCTCAAGTACGAGTTGATCACCGGCCTCTCCTGAGCCGTCGGCCCTCGGCGCGTCCACCTGGACCTGCCCACCGGCAGCGAGGTCGCCGAACAGCAGGTCGTCGGCCAGCGGTCGCTTGATCTGCTCCTGGATGACCCGTTTCATGGGCCGTGCGCCCATCTTGGGGTCGAAACCCTTATGCGCCAGCCACTCGCGCGCCTCGCGGGTCACCTCGATGTTGACGTCTTTCAGCGCCAGCTGGGCTTCCAGTTCCAGGATGAACTTGTCCACCACCATCAGGATGACGGGCATGTCCAGCGCCTTGAAGTTGATGATCGCATCGAGCCGGTTGCGAAACTCCGGGGCAAACGCCTTGCGGATCACCTCCATCGCGTCGGACGAGTTGTCCTGTTCGGCAAAGCCAATCGAGCGCCTCGCGCTCTGGGCCGCACCGGCGTTTGTGGTCATCACCAGGATCACGTTGCGGAAATCCGCCTCGCGGCCGTTGGCGTCGGTCAATCGGCCGTGGTCCATCACCTGCAACAGCACGTTGAAAATGTCGGGATGCGCTTTCTCTATCTCGTCGAGCAACAGCACGGCGTGCGGGTTCTTGGTGACGGCCTCGGTCAGTAGTCCGCCCTGGTCGAACCCGACGTAGCCCGGGGGGGCACCCACCAGGCGGGAAACCGAGTGCGCCTCCATGTACTCGGACATATCGAAGCGGATCAGCTCGATGCCCATGGTCAGAGCCAGCTGTCGGGTCACCTCGGTCTTGCCCACGCCGGTTGGCCCGGCAAACAGGAAGGAACCTATCGGCCTTTCTTCCTCGCCCAGACCCGCGCGGGTCATCTTGATGGCGGAGGCCAGTGCGCCAATGGCTTCGCCCTGGCCGAACACGACCAGCTTGAGGTCGCGCTCGAGGTGTTTGAGCGAATCCCGGTCCGAGCGCGATACGTGCTTGGCGGGGATACGCGCCATGTGGGCCACGATTTCCTCGATGTCCGAGGCCTCGAGCACCGTCTTGCGGTCCTCTTCGGGCACCAGGCGCTGCCGGGCGCCGGCCTCGTCGATCACGTCGATGGCCTTGTCCGGCAGGTGCCGGTCGTTGATGTGACGAACCGAGAGCTCGACCGCGGTCACCAGGGCCTGGTCGGAGTATTCAACGTGGTGGTGCTCCTCGAAGCGCGCCTTCAGGCCGCGCAGGATTTCCACGGTTTCTGACGTGCTCGGCTCGGTGATGTCGATTTTCTGGAATCGCCGCGCCAGCGCACGGTCTTTTTCGAACACGCTCCGGAATTCCTGGAACGTGGTCGAGCCGATGCAGCGCAGTTCGCCCGAGGCCAGCACCGGCTTGATCAGGTTGGAAGCGTCCATCACGCCGCCCGACGCCGCACCCGCGCCGATGATGGTGTGGATCTCGTCGATGAACAGCACGGCTCCCGGAATCGCCTGCAGTTCCTTGACAACCGCCTTGAGCCGCTTCTCGAAGTCGCCGCGGTATTTCGTGCCGGCCAGCAGACCACCCAGGTCGAGAGCGTAGATGGTCGCGTCGGCGAGAATTTCGGGAACTTCGCCCTCAACGATGCGCAGCGCCAGGCCCTCGGCCATTGCGGTCTTGCCGACACCGGATTCACCGACGTACAGCGGGTTGTTCTTGCGCCTGCGGCACAGTACCTGCACCGTCCGCTGGATTTCCTTTTCCCGTCCGATCAGCGGATCGATCTGACCGTTTGCGGCCCGCTCGTTAAGGTTGGTCGTGAACTGCTCCAGTGCAGTAGCCTGCTTCTGGCCCTCTAGGTCATCGCCGTCGAGCGCCGAGGGGTCCTCGGTGGGCTCGTCATCCCCCTCGATCTTGCTGATCCCGTGGGAAATGAAGTTGACCACGTCCAACCGAGTCACGTCGTGGCGGTTGAGGAGAAAAGCGGCCAGCGAGTCTTTTTCGCTGAAAATGGCCACCAGGACATTGGCTCCCAGAACTTCGTCCTTGCCGGCGGATTGAACGTGGTAAAGGGCGCGTTGCAGCACGCGCTGGAAGCCGATGGTCGGCTGGGTGTCGCGGCCTTCCTCTTCCAGCACGGGGGTGTTGTCCGCCATCAATTTGCGCAAGTCGTTCTCGAGCGCGCCAACATCGGCACCGCAGGCGTTCAGGATGCTCAATGCCGAGCCGTTCTCCAGCAGAGCCAGCAGCATGTGCTCGACCGTGAGGTATTCATGACGCTTGTCACGGGCCTCCTGGTAGGCCTGGCTGATGGAAACTTCGAGTTCCTTGCTGAACATGGTTCAGGCCCTCTCCAACGTGCATTTCAGCGGGTGTTCGTTCTGCCGCGCGTATTCGTTGACTTGCGCCACCTTGGTCTCGGCAATCTCGTACGTGAACACGCCGCACACGCCCTTGCCCTTGGTATGGACCTGGAGCATCACCTGGGTTGCGCGGTCGTGGTTCATGCCGAAGAAGACCCTGAGGATTTCCACGACGAAATCCATCGGCGTGTAGTCGTCGTTCAGCAATACCACCCGGTACATGGGCGGCAGCGTGACCTCCGGCCGGGATTCCTCCAGCGCGAGTCCGTGGTCTTTGTGTGATTCCAGGTCCTGTCCCATGCGGCGATTCTATCCCAATTCGAAAAACGTCACGAGTTGCATCATTCGACTTTTGTGAGCGCCTCGTTGACCCTATCTATGGGCTATGGACCGGCACAACAAGCCAAATGCTTTCACACGGAAAGAGGTCGTGGTTGCCCTCTCGGGCGGAGTCGATTCGGCCGTTTCGGCGGCCCTGCTGCAGTCCCGGGGGCATTCGATAGCCGGTATGTTCATGAAAAACTGGGAAGAGGACGACCGTCTAGGCGCCTGCACGGCTGCGCAGGACGCTGCCGATGCGCAGTCGGTGGCCGATCGGCTGGGCATTCGTCTGCACCGCCGGAATTTCTCGGCCGAGTACTGGGATTTCGTGTTCGAAGATTTCCTGGCCGAGTACCGCGCGGGGCGCACGCCTAATCCCGATATCCTGTGTAACCGCGAAATCAAGTTCAAAACCTTCCTGGAACACGCGCTGGATCTCGGCGTCGAGTACATGGCGACGGGTCACTACGTGCGGTCGGACTGCGTCGACGGCGTTTACCGCCTGCTTAAAGGGCTAGACCCGGGCAAGGACCAGAGCTACTTCCTGTACACGATCGGCCAGGAGCCCCTGTCGCGCACGCTGTTCCCGGTCGGTGAACTGCTGAAGCCGGACGTGCGGCGCGTGGCCCGCGACAAGGGCTTCGAGGTGCACGACAAGAAGGACAGCACCGGCATCTGTTTCATCGGAGAGCGCAACTTCCGGGAGTTCCTCAGCGAGTACATCCCGCCGAATCCCGGCGATATTCGAACCCCCGACAACGCGCTGATCGGGCAACATGCGGGCCTGGCGTACTACACGCTCGGACAACGCCAGGGTTTGGGAATCGGCGGCGTGAAAGGCTACCCCGAAGAGTCCTGGTACGTGCTGCACAAGGACCTCGACTCGAATACCCTGTACGTCGGACAGGGGCACGAACACTCGTGGCTGATGTCGAACCGCCTGACGGCCAGCCGACTCAGCTGGGTGCATACCCCGCCGGCCCCGGGACAGCGGCTGAGCGCCAAGGTGCGCTATCGGCAGCAAGACCAGGCCTGCGTCGTCCGCGCGGTGGACGACGGCGCTATGACCATCGAATTCGAGCGGGCCCAGCGGGCAGTCACCCCGGGCCAATCGGTCGTACTCTACGATCAGGAGAGTTGCCTTGGTGGCGGCATCATCGACTGGGCGGATGCGCCGCCCATGCCGGCCCAGGCCACTCTCAAAAACGAGGATAAGGAATGAAGGACAAGACACTGGCGCTCGCGGGCGTTTTCCAGTCATCGGAGCTCGTACGGCAGGCTGCCTGTCACGGCACGTGGTCCGGCTATGCGGCAACCGCGTGCCTGGACAGCCTGTTTCGCCTCGAGGCCGACTCCCTGGACGAAATATACGGCGACCGGCAGCGGATGCGGCTGGGACTCGAAACCCTGCAGGCGGTATTGCAGGGCGAGAACGATTACGCCGACACGCTGCGTTACTCGGTTGGGCTGCTGCAATTGCAGCGCAAGTTCAACCGCAGCGGGCGCGTTCAGGACGAGGTCGGCAACGCCTTGCAAGAGATCGCACGCCAGGACGAGGAGCTCGAGCAGCACGAGCGCGAAGACCGGCAGGCCCACGACGTAGCGAGCCTGTATGCGCGCACGCTGAGCCTCATCTCACCGCGCATCATGGTCAGCGGCAACCCGCAGTACCTCCAGAACGAACGCGTGACCGACTGGATCCGCACCCTGCTGATGGCCGGCATCCGATCGGCGACCCTGTGGCAGCAGCTCGGTGGAGGTCGCCTCGAACTAATGTTCTCGCGCAAACGAATTCTCAAGGACGTGCAGGAATTCCTGGTCAGTTGAGCCCAGCATTAACCCTGCTTATCAAAAAACTTAGCGCTTGATACTGTGAACACCGGGACCGATCGTCCATAATTGACCGGATAAGCCAACCCCAATTCAGAAGCACACGGAGACCACCATGGCAGACACTTTCGGAACCGCGTCCCAGCTCGACGTCAACGGTCAGAGCTACCGTTTTTACAGCCTCGCCAAGCTCGCCGAGCAGTACGACATCTCCCGCCTGCCCTTCAGCCTGAAAATCCTGCTGGAAAACCTGCTGCGCCACGAGGACGGCGTGGACGTCACGCGCGATGACATCGAGGCGCTGTGCAACTGGGACCCGAAAGCCGATCCGTCGACCGAGATCGCCTTCACGCCCTCGCGCGTGGTGCTACAGGATTTCACCGGCGTTCCCGCCGTGGTCGACCTGGCGGCAATGCGTGATGCGATGACCGCGCTGGGCGGCAAGGCCAGCCAGATCAACCCGCTCTCGCCGGCGGAACTGGTGATCGATCATTCCGTTCAAGTCGACAGTTACGGGCAGGCCAATTCCCTGGAACTCAACAACCAGATCGAGTTCAAGCGCAACCAGGAACGCTACAGCTTCCTGCGCTGGGGTCAGACCGCCTTCAGCAATTTCCGGGTGGTTCCACCCAACACGGGTATCGTGCACCAGGTCAACCTGGAGCACCTGGCGCGCGTGGTGTTCGGGGAAGACGGCGTCGCGTATCCCGACACGGTGGTCGGCACCGATTCCCACACGACGATGATCAACGGAATCGGCGTGCTGGGCTGGGGCGTTGGCGGCATCGAGGCCGAGGCGGCGATGCTGGGCCAGGCCATCACCATGCTGATTCCTCAAGTTGTCGGATTTAAATTGACCGGTAAGTTGCCGGAAGGCGCGACGGCGACCGACCTCGTGTTGACCGTGGTCGAGATGTTGCGCGAATTGGGAGTCGTGGGTAAATTCGTCGAATTCTTCGGCGATGGTCTGCAGAACCTGCCGCTGGCTGATCGGGCGACGATCGCCAACATGGCGCCGGAATACGGCGCCACTTGCGGCATATTCCCGGTCGATGCCGAGAGCCTGCGGTACCTGGAACTGTCGGGCCGTTCCGAGAAGCGGGTGGAATTGGTCGAGGCTTACATGAAGGCCCAGGGCATGTTCCATGAATCCACCTCACGAGACGCGGAGTACAGCGCCCTGCTGGAACTCGACATGTCGACCGTCGTGCCCAGCCTGGCCGGTCCGAAGCGACCACAGGACCGGGTCTTACTAACCGACATGACCGAGAACTATCGGGCCAAGAGTGCCGCAATGATCGCAGAACGCGATGGGGCCGGCTCTGTTCCCGTTTCCTATAAAGAGCAGGATTTTGACCTGGAGGACGGCGCTGTCGTGATCGCCGCGATCACCTCCTGCACCAACACCTCCAACCCCGCCGTGATGCTGGGCGCCGGTTTGCTGGCTCGCAATGCCGCGGAGAGGGGGCTCAAGGTCAAACCCTGGGTGAAGACGTCGCTTGGCCCGGGTTCGCGCGTGGTGAGCGATTACCTGGTCAAGGCCGGGTTGATGGACGACCTCGAGGCATTGGGCTTCAACGTGGTCGGCTACGGCTGCACCACCTGTATCGGCAATTCCGGCCCCCTGCCGGAGCCCATTGGCCAGGCGGTCCGCGAAAACGACCTGGTCGCCTGTTCCGTGCTGTCGGGTAATCGAAACTTCGAGGGACGTGTGCACGCCGACGTCAAGATGAACTACCTGGCCTCGCCGCCGCTGGTGGTGGCCTACGCGCTGGCCGGCAGCCTGAAGGTCGACCTGTCCGAAGACCCTCTGGGTGTCGACAAGGCGGGTAACCCGGTGTACCTGCGCGATATCTGGCCGTCGTCGCACGACATCCAAAGCGCCATCGACGCCAGCGTCACCTCGGACATGTTCCGCAAAAGTTACGCCAGTGTGTTCAAGGGCGACGAGCGCTGGAACGCGATCGATTCACCCGAGGGCGAAATATTCGATTGGCAGGGTGATTCCACCTACATCCAGAATCCGCCCTATTTCGAAGGGATGACCCGGGAGCTTCCCGAACTGCCCGATATTCGGGGTGCCCGCTGCCTGGCCCTGCTGGGCGACTCCATCACCACCGACCACATTTCTCCGGCAGGAGCGATCATGGAGGATTCCCCCGCCGGCAGCTACCTCAAGAGCAAAGGCGTGCAGAAAGCCGACTTCAACTCTTACGGGTCCCGGCGCGGTAACCACGAAGTCATGATGCGCGGTACGTTTGCCAACGTGCGCCTGCGCAATCTTCTGGCGCCGGGAACCGAGGGCGGATGGACCACGTTGCAGCCGTCGGGCGAGCAAATGAGCATCTACGATGCCGCAATGAAGTACCAGGCAGGCGGTACGCCGCTGGTCGTGATCGCTGGACGCGAGTACGGCACCGGCTCGTCGCGTGACTGGGCTGCCAAGGGCACCAACCTGCTGGGCGTCAGGGCCGTCATCACCGAGAGCTTCGAACGGATCCACCGCTCCAACCTGGTCGGAATGGGTGTTCTTCCTTTGAACTTCATGCCGGGCGATAGCGCCGAAAGTCTGGGGCTAACTGGCAAGGAAACCTATGATATTGAGGGGCTTGGAGATGGTTCTTCAGACACGGTCACAGTTACGGCGACCGCTGAAGACGGTTCGGTCAAGACCTTCGAGGCACGGGTACGCATCGACACGCCCAAGGAAGCTGATTACTACCGAAACGGCGGCATCCTGCACTACGTTTTGCGCCAATTGGCCGCCTGATTGTTTAACCCCCCCGGGGCCGACCGTATGCCTCGTGAAACGGTCGCCCGCGGGCGGGTTCCTACCGGTTAAAGCGTCCGGCCTTGGCGAAAGGCCGGACGATCCGCAGATGGCGCTCCGCTTCCGTCATATCGACGTTTCGTCCCAGGATCTCCAGTTCATCGCCCAGTATCCGGGCCACCGGTTCGCCGTTCTGCAGCAGAATCCGGTTGCCCGGCCTGGACGGGGTTTTTACACCCGGGGTCAGAATGCCACCGAGGTTCAGCGGGTCGGCGGCGTGGATGACGTGCGGGGCGTCTCCTCGCGCTTCCGTGAGCTGGCGTCTGAGCAAACCGACGGCTTCCGGCAGCGCGAACTGTTCGCCCGAAAACCCCTCGACGAATCGTCCGCCCTGTACTTCCCCCCGGTCCTCCATACGTCGGAAATAGTTCAACAGGTATCGCCACGGGGGCGTCAATGATTCGCGTTCCAGCAGCGCCCGAAATACTACGCCGTACCGTCTCAACAATGCCGAACACACGGTCGACAGCCGGGCCTGGTCGCGAAACAGGGTTTCCTCATCGGCGACATGGGCAGGCCGCGGCAGACTCCAGCGGCCAAGCAGCGTGGGACCTGCGGCGCGCCGGGCCCGTGACAGCCGTTTCTGCTGACGCCGTTTCTCGGCTTCCGGGCGGATCAACCAGCGCAGAGGTGAGAAGGCGTCCGCGGTCACGATTCCGCGTGCCACCAATTCGGCGATGCCCTGCTCCACGGCCATGGGGAGCAGGCCTGCCTCCGCCGCGATATCCGCGGTGAACATCGCGCCGTGGCGTTCGAGAACCCGCACGATCCGTTCCGCCGTGGAACCCAGGCTTTCAGCCGAAGGCGCCCCGCCCAGGCGCCAGGCGTCGAGGCCCGTTCTGGGAACGAACGCGATCGGTGTCGCTGCCACCAGGTTTGCCGCGCCCTCGCCCTGGACGGCCGGCCGGAACCAGGTCAGGTAGCCGCTGAGAAACTGCTCGTCGAGCCTCTGGGGCGCGTAGTCGGCGCAACGCCGGGCCAGCAGACCGGTTTCCCAGGAAACGGCGGGGGCCACCCAGCCTTCGAGTTGACCAAGGGCTTGCTCGAGTTCTCCGACGGGCTCGTCAAAACCGTGCCAGTGCAGCAGAAAGCGCATGAATGCGGTGGGCGGTACCGGCTTGGCGGCACGCCGGCGGCGCTCCCGGCTGTATCGATGGATCCGCGCCAGCAAACGGCGCTCGCACCAGGTCTTGCCCTTGTCGTCGTCGCTGCGGCCCTGGTTCATGGTCAATGCAAAACCCTCGGCCTGCAGTGCCAGCAAACCCGTGTTGACGCGGGCGCCCGGCAAACCGAAATCGCCGGCCAGCCGTGCTTCGTCGACCGGCCCCAGACCGGACAGGCGGGCGCGCAGCAGCTCGATCAATGCCCGGTCCGGGTCGACATCGTCAACGGCGAAGGCGGCCCGGGGGTCGGGGTTCAGCGTCGCCTTTGGATGCAGCGCCAGGAATTCGCACAGGCGCTCGGTGGCCACCCACCAGCGCCGGCCGCCGGCCTGGGTCGTGCAGGCGCGTAGTTCCCCGGCGAGCGCCCGAAACCAGTTGGGCCACTGGGCCGCGTCCGACGGAGTGCCTGTGCTGCAGGTGCCCGTGTGAAACTCGTCTTCGCACAGAAATCCAAGCTGCAGCAGGCCGTCGTGTAGTTCGTCCGGATTGCGGGGCCGGATCCAGGCCTCGGACCGAACCTGTTGGGTGGCTTCGACCGAAATGATGCTCAGGGTCGCGGCGCTGCCGAGATCGTCCGGCCCCTGGCTGATGGCGCGCGTGCGGCGCTCCTCGGCTTCTCCGTCGTCGAGGAAGGCGTATGGGCGGGCATTGATGATCTCGGCGGCCAGCGGTGAGGGGCCGTTGAGATCAACGCAGCGCACCGAGATGTCGCCGGCTTCGATGCCCTTCAATACCTCGACCAGGCCGGCGATGTCCATGGCCTCGGTCAGGCAGTCGTCCAGTGTCTGGCGCACCAACGGGTGATCGGGTACCTCGCGCTCTCCGCGGATGTTTTCCAGGCAGGCCAATTGATCCGGAAACACGACCGCGACCAGGTCCTCGGCGTTGTTTCGCTGCCACTGCGGGGGCAGGCGCTGGCCGTTTCGCATCCGCTGGACCGCCAGCGAGATGGTCGCGTTCCAGCGCCATCGAACTTCGAACAGCGGGGCATCCAGCAATGCCTGTACGAGCACGTTACGGACGGTCTCAGGCTTCAGGTAACCCGGCACCTGGGAGCTTTCGAAGCTATGGGTCTCCCCCAGCGAAAGAATCAGCGAATCCTCCAGGGCCGAGGCCTGCAACTCGAAGTTGAACTGCCGGCAGAACCGCTTGCGCAGCGAGAGCCCCCAGGCGCGCATGATGCGAGACCCCAGCGGGGCGTGAACGACCAGGTGCATGTCGCCGGTGTCGTCGAAAAAGCGCTCGAGCACGACTCGCCGATCGGTTGGCAGACAGCCCAAGGCATCACGGGCGGCGGCGAGGTATTCAACGGTCTGCGCGGCCGGGGCGGGGTCGATACCGGTTTCCTGCAGCCATTGCATGGCGGCATCTTTCCCTTCCTGTCGCAGCAAGCGCTCAGAGCGCCGGCGCAGATCCGAGACCGCTTGCGACAGCTCGTCGCTGCGTCCCGGCGCATCGCCCACCCAGAATGGAATCGTGGGCGGTTGCCCGTGCGCATCCTCGACCAGGACCTTGCCGGTCTCGACCTTGAGGATGCGGTAACTGGTGTTACCCAGCTGGAATATGTCACCCGCCATGCTCTCGAACGCGAAATCCTCGTTCAGCGTGCCGATGCGATAGCCCTGCGGCATCAGGATCACGTCTTGGTCGAACTGGTCCGGAATGGCGCCGCCGTTCTGCAGGGCAGCCAGGCGGGCCGAGCGCCTCGCGCGGACGCGGCCGTTTACGGCGTCGTGGTGGATGTAGGCCGAGCGGCGGCCGCGACGCGTGGCGAAGCCCGTGGCGAGCATGTGGACGACTTCGTCGAAATCATCGCGTTCGATATCCCGGTACGGCCACGCCTGGCAAACCTGGGCGAACAACGCGTCGCAGTCCCAGTCCCGTGCGCTGATTTCCGCCACCAGCTGTTGGGACAACACGTCTAACGGAGCGAGAGGGATGAGGATCGTATCGAGCTGCCCCTCGTTGACCGCCTGCAGCAGGGCAACGCATTCCACGAGGTCATCTCTCGAGACCGGGAACAGGCGGCCCTTGGGAGTTTCTCCAACCGCGTGCCCGGCCCGTCCAACCCGTTGGATAAGTTGCGAAATACCGCCCGGTGAACCGACCTGTATGACCAGGTCGACATGCCCGATATCGATGCCCAGTTCGAGCGAGGCGGTGGCCACCAGGGCCCTCAATCGCCCGCCCTTCAGTGCCTGTTCGGCCTCGAGCCGGTGATCACGGGCCAGGCTGCCGTGGTGCGCGGTCACCGCGTCCTCGCCCAGCCGCTCGGCCAGGTGTTTGGCCATCCGTTCGCACAGTCGCCGCGTATTGACGAATATCAGCGTAGTGCGATGGTGGTCCACCAGCGACTCGATTCGATCGTAGATCTCTTCCCACACCTCGGCCGACAGCACCGGGCTGAGCGGGGACGCGGGAATTTCAATGGCGAGATCCCGTTCGCGCTGGTGCCCGGTGTCGACGATCGCGCAAGGCTCTCCGCCCGACAGGAACGAGGCGATTTCCCCGATGGGTTTCTGCGTTGCCGACAGGCCGATGCGGCGGGCGCGAACGCCGTTGCGCTCAAGCGTCAGCGCATCCAGGCGCGCCAGCGAAAGTGACAGATGGCTGCCGCGCTTGCTGCCCGCGATGGCATGGATTTCATCGACGATGACGGTGCTGACGCCGGACAGGATGCCGCGACCCGAATCGGACGTGAGCAAAAGGTAGAGCGATTCCGGCGTGGTGACGAGAATCTGCGGCGGTTTCCGTCGCATCTTTTGCCGGTCTCCAGGCGGGGTGTCACCGGTTCGAACCATCGCCCGGATACCCGAAGCCGGCTGCTTCTTTTCTTCGAGCCATCCGTCGATTCCGGCCAGCGGCTCGCGGAGGTTCTTCTCGATATCATTGGAAAGCGCCTTCAACGGGGAGACGTACAGCACCTGGACGCCCTCGGCCAGCGGTCCGCGAGCGCCCTGCTCGACCAAATCGTTGATGGCGCACAGGAAAGCGGCGAAGGTCTTGCCGCTGCCGGTCGGCGCCGCGACCAGGATGTTCTGCTCAGAACCAATTTTTCGCCAGGCCTCCTCCTGCACCGGGGTGGCGTGCTCGAAGCTTTGGTCGAACCAGCTGCGGACGGCAGGATGAAAAGCGCTCAGTTCCATCGCATCATTGTACCTAGCCTGTTCTCAATTCCTGAGAAACTGCGACATCCCTGGTGCAGAATGGTTTCAGAACCGTTCAACCGGGGCAGGCCAGAAGGAAGCGAATGGCGGTTTGCCCATCGGCAAGAAACCTTGAACGAACGGCGGCAGGCCGTGGGTCGCTTGCGGCTTTGCAACACCGCCAGTCGGGCGGACGCGATGGAGTCAGCGGTCGGGCGTGGGGAGCGGGATATCGTCAAGGACTTCGTCCAACGGCACCTCGTCCCAGTTGGCGCTCGTCAACAGCCAGTCACCGTCCTCGAAACGCCACCAGGTCTCGAAGTCGTAAACCTGGCCGCTGTCCGGAATCCAGCCGGGGCCTCCGGTGATGAGTGCGCGAAAGCGGGCCTCGGCCGTGTCGGGGGCGGTTTCAGTGACCGAAATCGGGAAAAGCTGGCCGTTGAGGCGTTCGTAGCGTCGCAGTTGGAACACGACCAGCGCGCGAACCTGGTCGCGATTCATCCGCTCGTTCTGCGCACTGAAATCGTCGGCGATGAATTCCATGAACTCGCGGCGCTCGCCCGCCTCGATGCGCGCCTCCATCTCGCGAATGGCGTGAATGATCTGCTGGGACACGGTCAGGGGCGGGCTACATGCCGCCGTCAACAGCGCCAGTGCCAGCAAGACCAGCCGGCGGTGCATCAGTCTTCTGAAGAGAGCTGGTCTTCGAGCAGGCGGGAGGCGAGCTTGATGAAGTCGTGCTCGGTCACAATCCCGACCAGCTTGTTCTCGCGGGTGACCGGCAGACAGGCCAGGCGCTCCGAGCGCATGATCCGGATCGCCTCGACGGTCGGCGTGTCCGGCTCCACCGTTCGCGGCTCGGTATTCATGATCTCGCCCACCGTCACTTCTTGTTCCCGCCCCACGCGGCCGTGGGCAAACAGCTTGAGCAGGCAGCGGTGGGAAATCAGCCCAATCAGGTGACCGTCGTCGTCTTCGACCGGAACATGTCGGACGTGTCGCCAATCCATGATGGTGGCGGCGAAGTCCACGATGTCGTCGTGCCGCACCGTGAAGAGGTCCTGGGTCATGAACTGGCCGATGGTCTGGTAACTGTCTCGCCAGTCCTGTTCGGGGCGGAAATCGGCGAGGCGCCATTCGCTGATCGGCGTACCGGTAGCCTGCTGCTCCACCAGCGAGGAAACCACGCAGCGCAGGCGCTGGTCCGCGGTACCGTGGCCGTGCATGGATTCCAGTGATTCCAGTGCCCAGCGTGCGCCGGTGCGGCGATGGGTGACGCGGTCGCGCAGCACGCCCAGGTAACGGTCGATATCGTCCCGGTCGATGCCGGATTCTTCGAGCCCTTCGCGCGCGAGCGGGAGAAGCTGTTCGAGCACCAGTTGTTTGGCCGGCAGATGGGTGTCGTTAAACCAGTTCATCTGTGCCCGGATGCCGTCGCGGGCGGCGGCCAGGAAATTGGACTTCACATCGGCAAACGTCAGTAGCTTGCGAACATCCATGTCCTGCTCGATCATCCCGGTCATCATGCCGAAGAAGAATGCGGCGTTGGCGATTTCGTCCAGCACCGTGGGGCCGGAGGGAATGACCCGGTTTTCGATGCGCAGATGGGGGACATTGTCCTTGACGCCGTAGCAGGGTCGGTTCCATCGGTAGACGGTGCCGTTATGCAGCCGTAACGCGTTAAGCGATGGCGTGATGCCCTGATCGAGCATGCCGAGCGGATCATCCTCGGTGTCGGTGGTCAGGACCGTCCGGAAACGCGCGATGTCCTCCTTGAAAATCTCGGTGACCGACTCCTCGATCCATCGATCCCCGAAATGGACGCGCGGCATGAGCCCCCGTTCCTGCTGCAGGTTGGAACGCGTGTCGATCGAATACTCGAACACCGCGATGCGCGTCTCGTGCCAGAGGCGCTTGCCCAGCAAGACGGGCGAATTGACGGCTGCGGCCAGCAGGGGCGCGGTCACGACCTGGGCGATGTTGTAGTTGCGGGCAAATTTCTCCGGGCTGACCTGGAAATGCACCTGGAAACTGGTGTTGCAGGCTTCGAGCATGACGTTGTCGTGCTTGACCGACAGCTGGTCGATCCCGTTGATCGTGAACTCGAAATCCTTGCCCCGCATCCGGCAGATCGCGTCGTTGAGAGCGTGGTAGCGCGGTGTGGGAACCATCGAGTCGAGACCGAGGTTGTTCTTGGTTAGGGTCGGCAGAATGCCCACCAGGGCAATGTCACAGTCGAAACGGGCGGCGGAACGGCGGGCCTTCTCGTAGATTTCCTGCACCTCTTTTTCCATCTTGCTCAGGCAGTCCGCCCCGAGCCGGTGGGGTGAGAGGTTAGCTTCGAGGTTGAACAAGCCCAGTTCGTGCGTGAAGCGCTCGTCGTCAATGATGTCGAGTATATCCAGGGCTTTCAGCGCAGGCTTGTTGGCCTTGTCGATCAGGAACATTTCCTGTTCGGCGCCGATGCGGCGGACCCCGGTTTCGACCAGGCCCATTTCCAGCATCCTCTCCAAGGCATGCACTTCGACCAGCAGCGCACGCATGAATGCCTGGCTGGTTTCCTCGTCGTTGAGGAGCTTGACGTTTTGTTCACCCATTCGGTTGTTTCCCGATTGACATCGGCCGATCCCGGCAGGGCAATGATATCAGGTGTTTGCCGAGCTTGCCTTTCACGAACTCTAGCCCGGGCGCGCCCCCGAAAAGTTTGGCTATAATGGTCGAGCTGCGAACACGAACGAGGAGAGCACGTGAACAAGCCCTGGCTGGACCGATACCCCGAAGGCGTACCCGCCGAGATCGACCTGAGCGAATACGATTCCATTCTCGACATGTACGACGAAGCCGTCGAAAAATACACCGACCGTCCAGCGTACATCAATTTCGACAAGAAGCTGAGCTTTGACGAGTGGAACCGGCTGAGCCGGGATTTCGCCGCTTACCTGCAATCACTGGGTCTGCAGAAGGGTGACCGGATTGCCTTGATGATGCCCAACATCCTGCAGTACCCGGTTGCCATCATGGGCGCCTTGCGGGCGGGCCTGGTGGTGGTGAATACCAACCCCCTGTACACCGGGCGCGAGCTCAAACATCAGCTTAACGACTCCGGCGCTCGCGCGATCGTCGTGATCGAGAACTTCGCCAGCGTGCTGGAAAAAGTGATCGACGACGTGCCGGTAGAGCACGTCATCACGACACGTGTCGGCGACCTGCTCGGTTTTCCCAAGGGCATCCTGATCAACCTGGCCCTCAAGTACATCAAAAAGGCCGTGCCCTCTTTCAGCCTGCCCGGCGCGATCGGCTTCGGCGAAGCGTTGCGTGAAGGTTCACGCCATCAATTGCACCAGGTGGAACTGTCGCTGGACGATCTGGCCTTCCTGCAGTACACGGGCGGCACCACAGGCGTGGCCAAGGGCGCCATGCTGACCCATCGCAACATCGTGGCGAATACGCTTCAATCCAAGGCCTGGATCGGATCGGCAGACCTCGGAAAAGACGTCGAATGGGTCGTGTCCGCCTTGCCGCTTTATCATATCTTTGCACTGACGGCGAACTGCTTCGCCTTCATGTCCATGGGCGGCGTCAACGTTCTGATCACGAATCCGCGAGACGAGCAGGGCTTCGTAAAGGAACTGAAAAAAATTCCTTTCACCTTCTTCCCGGGCGTCAATACCCTGTTCAACATGTTGCTGCACACGCCGGGCTTCGCCGACCTCGACTTCAGTACCCTGAAGGCCGCGCTGGGCGGTGGAATGGCCGTGCAACGCGCGGTGGCGGAGAAATGGCAGGAGGTCACCGGGTCGCGGCTGATCGAAGCGTACGGTTTGACCGAGACCTCGCCGGCGGCCTGCATCAACCCGATGGACATCGAAGAATTCAACGGCTGCATCGGTTTGCCGATCTCGTCAACCGAGGGCGCCATCATGGACGACGACGGCAACCTCCTCGCGCAGGGTGAGGTGGGCGAGCTGGTCCTGCGAGGGCCGCAGGTGATGAAGGGTTACTGGCAGCGCCCCGAGGAAACCGCGAAGGTCATCACGGAGGACGGCTGGTTACGGACCGGCGACGTGGCGATGATGACCGAAGAGGGCTTCTTCAAGATCGTCGACCGCAAGAAAGACATGATCCTTGTTTCGGGTTTCAACGTCTTCCCCAACGAGATCGAGGACGTCGTGGCGCATCATCCCAAGGTCCAGGAGGTGGCGGTCATCGGGGTTCCAGACAGCAAGTCCACCGAGGCCGTGAAGATGTTCGTCGTTCCGAAGGATTCCTCGCTGACCGAAGAGGAATTGCGCGCCTACTGCAAGAATGAACTGACCGGATACAAGCGGCCGCGCCATATCGAGTTTCGGGACGAGTTGCCGAAGTCCAACGTCGGGAAGATCCTGCGGCGCGAACTGCGCGACGAGTCGATTAAAGCCGATTCTTGATTAGCCCCCGGGTGGCAGGGACAGGCAGACGGCTCGTCCCTGCCTGCCGTCATTTTTCCCTTTTCAACGTCTTTCCGTGCACCACACCGCCCGCGTAGCGGCGGTTAATGGAATCGAAGACCCGATCCACGCGCCGGGCGGCGTTGTCGTCCGCGCTGTCTCCGGCCAGGTGCCCTGCCCCCTCGTCACCCTCCAGCCCGGTGACCCCGATACCCAGCAGGCGAACGGGCGTTGCGGAATGCTCTCCCCGCCAGCGCATCAACAACGCCCTGGCGAGCCGATACAACGTCAGCGTGCTGTTCGATGGAGCAACCATGCTTTTGCTGCGGGTGACCGTTCGGAACCGGTCGTCGCGTATCTTGACGGTCAACGTTCGCGCAAGCAGTTGCCTCGTTCGGAGCCTCCCGGCGACGTTCTCGGCCTGGCCCAACAGCTCAGCGAGTAGCGCATCCCTCGACGTCAGCGAAACCTCAAACGTCTGTTCGTTGCTGATGGACTTGTCCGGACGGTCGGGCTGCACGGGCCGGTCGTCCTCCCCCCGGGCGAGCCGCAGAAAATGCTGCACCCGGTTTCCGAGGGCCTGTTGCAGGAGGGCGGGCTCGCTGCGGCGCAGCTGCCCCACCGTCAGGACGCCGATCTGCCGCAACTTCGGCGCCGTGCACTTGCCGATTCCCCACAACCGCTCGACCGGCATGGGGTCCAGAAATTCCCTGACTCGCCCCGGCTCGACCACGAACATGCCATCGGGTTTTCGGACGTCGGAAGCCAGCTTGGCGAGAAACTTGTTGTGGGCAACGCCCACCGAGGCGGTCAGGCCGGTGCGTGACCGGATACGGCGACGGATCTCCTCGGCGATTACGTCGGGCGGGCCAAACAGGCGAATACTCTGGCCGATATCAAGAAACGCCTCGTCCAGCGACAGCCCTTCGAACAGTGGGGTGAACTCGCGGAACACCGAGAACACGCTCGCGGAAACTTCGCGGTAACGCGCCGGGCGAGGCCGCAGGAATCGTGCCCCTGGACAGAGCCTTCGCGCGCGCGCCATCGGCATGGCCGAATGAACGCCGAAACGCCTCGCCTCGTAGTTGGCGGTCGAGACCACACCTCGGTTCCCGAGACCGCCCACTATAACGGCCTGTCCCGCCAGCGTGGGATCGTCGAACTCTTCCACAGACGCGTAAAACGCGTCCATGTCCACGTGCAGGATGGCCCGGCCATCCGAATTCGGCATGTTCACTCCCAGTGCTTGCCCGGCGTCTCTAGCCCCCTCATTATATCGACATGATTTCTCAATTCCCGATACTCGAACACGCCGCCCCTTACCTCAACCACGCCGCCGTCGGCCCCTGGCCGCGATGCACCGCGGAAGCCGCGCAGGCCTTCGCGGAGGAGAACATGCGGCACGGATCAAACAACTACATTCAATGGATGGAGAGGGAAAAGGAACTCAGGAAAAACCTCGCGCTCATGACCGGTGCGTCATCGCCCGATGACATTGCCCTGTTGAAGAACACTACCGAGGGCATCAGCCTGGTGGCCTGGGGGCTGGACTGGCAAGCCGGTGACAATGTCGTATTGCCGTCGGCCGAGTTCCCATCCAACCGCCTGCCCTGGCTTGCCCAGGCCGAACGTGGCGTGGAGGCTCGCGAGATCGATATTCGTTCGGCCGTTGACGCGGAGCAGGCCCTGATCGACGCGATGGACTCGAACACCCGCTTGCTGTCGGTCAGCTCGGTTCAATGGGCCGACGGATTCCGTTTTGACCTGGAAAGGCTGGGCGAGGCCTGCCGCAAGCGCGACGTGCTCTTTTTCGTGGACGCCATCCAACAATTAGGCGCCCTGCCCCTCGACGTTGACGCGGCGCATATCGATTTCCTCGCGGCCGATGCCCACAAGTGGCTGCTGGGGCCGGAGGGTATCGCGGTGTTCTATTGCCGGGCGGAACAGCGGCCCCGGCTGAAATTGATGCAACAGGGTTGGCACATGGTCGACCGGTTCTGGGACTTTGACCGCAACGAGTGGCCGCCGTCGGAAACCGCGATTCGCTTCGAGGCCGGCACCCCCAATTCAATAGGCCAGGCCGCGCTGCATGCCTCCACGGCACTGTTACTCGAATTGGGGATGGACCGCGTGGCGCAACGCGTACTCACCAATACGAGCCACTTGCTAGAGGGGCTGCGGGGTATGAGCGGTGTTCGAGTGACCAGCCGGATCGAGGCGAATCGCCAATCCGGAATCGTAAGCTTCGTACACGAACGAATCGACCCGAGGGCCATTTACGAAGCCCTGAAGAAAGAGGGCATCAGCTGCGCGGTAAGAGAGGGTTCGGTCAGAATTTCACCGCACTTTTACCAGGGAGAAAAAGAACTGGAAGCTTTCTTCCAGCGGCTGGCAAACATTCTGCAGGAGGCCCTTTGAGGCCGACCGCGTCTCCGAAAACGGACGGGTTGTCCGCTGCTACATGGTATGGGTGCTCTTGTTGCTTTTCAGCAACGGCGCCAGGTGGGATTCAATCACGGTGCGTGCGTGGGCGCCGTCCTGCGTGTCCGCAAACTGCACGCCGATGCCGGCCTTGCGGTTTCCGGCCGCGCCCTGCGGCGTAATCCAGACGACCTTGCCGGGAATCGGCAGGCGTTCTTCGAATTCCATTACGGTCAGCAGGAGGAAGACCTCGTCACCCAGGCTGAACTTCTTGGTGCTCGGCACGAACAGCCCGCCGCCGGTAACGAACGGCATGTAAGACCGGTAAAGCGCCTGCTTGTCTTTGATGGATAGTGAGAGAATTCCCTGTTGCGCCATGGTTCCTTCCTACTGCTTTAACGCGGCCCATTGTATCAGCCAATCCTGTAGAAGTAAGTCTTTGCGCAACGGCGTGCCCGTCCACCGCCGGTTGCGATCGGCCTGGTGCTGCAATTCGGTCGCTTGACGGGCGTCCGACCGGGCTGCAACGGCGGCTCGCGCTTCCTTGGCGGCCCGCAGTGACATCCAGCTCCAGAGCCGGTCATCCTCGACGTCTTCCAGCGCCGTCATGGCCTGCGGAGGCGATACGATACCCTCAGCCAGGCCATCGAGGGTCTCACCCAGCAGGGCGTAAGCCTCCACCCCTCCATCGCCGATCATGATGAGGGCCCTGAGAGGACTGCCTGCTGCGGCTGCCAGCGCGGCACGGGCGAGTCCTGCCTCGATGCCGTGTTCCGCCTGCAGCCATTCGCTCGCCATTTCACGACCGGGCAGGCGAACGTCCAGGCGCTGACAGCGGCTGCGGATCGTCGCCGGCAGCCGAGCCGGTGCATGACTGACGAGAATCAGGACGGTCTCCCCGGGTGGTTCCTCCAATGTCTTCAGCAGGGCGTTGGCTGTGGACGTGTTCATGGCCTCGGCGGGGTACAGCAGAGCCGCTTTTCTGCGGCTCACGGTATTGGTCAGGAACAACGAAGAAGACAGGCGCCGCACCTGTTCAACGACCAGTTCCTGTCTCATTTTGCCCGTCTTGGGATGTGGCTCGAAGGTCAGCACGTGCCCGTCCGGATGCGCACCGCTGGACACCAACTGGCAGGAGCGGCACTCACCGCAGGCAGGGAAGCGGTCCTCCAGGCACAAAGCAGACGCCATCAAGCGGACGCCGAGCGCGGTCTTGCCGGAATCGGCGGGGCCGGATAGAAGCAGAGCATGAGCCAGGCGACCGCCTGCCAGGCGTTCGGCAAACTCCTGCTCCACGGCCTGCAGCCAGGGCAGCGTCACGGCGTCACCCTTTGCCGGAGCACATCTGCGATCTGCGACCACACCGCGTCGGGCGTGAGTGAGGCATCGATCACCTCGAAGCGATCAGGCTGGGCCTTGGCACGTTCCAGGTAAGCCTGGCGCACACGCTCGAAAAAGGCTTCCGGTTCGCGTTCGAAACGATCGGCTTCGCCTCTCAGGGCCACTCGTTCCAGACCGACCCTCACGGGCAGGTCCAGCAACAGGGTGAGATCAGGCTGGAGGTCGCCGTGGACGAGTTTTTCCAGCGCAGCGATCTGCTCTCCTGGCAATCCGCGTCCACCGCCCTGGTAGGCCCACGTCGCGTCGGTGAAGCGATCGCAGACGACCCACTCGCCGCGCGACAGCGCGGGACGGATCAGCTCGTCCAGGTGTTGCGCCCGGGCAGCGAACATCAACAGCAGTTCGGTGAGTTCCGAGACCGCCGTATTTTTCGTATCGAGCAGCGTGCTTCTCAACTGCTCGGCCAGCTGCGTGCCGCCGGGCTCGCGGGTATGGACCACGGCGTGGCCCCGCTCGGTCAACCAGGCGCCAATGCGCCTAATCTGGGTCGATTTCCCTGCCCCCTCGCCGCCTTCTACCGTTATGAACCGTGCCTTCATTAATTCCTGCCCAGGAGTTTGTCGACGGCCGCCTGGTGTTCTTCAAGCGTGCGTGAAAACGTGTGGCCACCCTGGCCGTCGGCGACGAAAAACAGTTCCTCACCGTCCGCGGGGTGCGCAGCCGCCTGCAGTGACGCCTGGCCCGGCATGGCGATCGGTGTGGGTGGCAAACCGTGACGGGTGTACGTGTTGTAGGGGGTGTCGTTCCGCAAGTCACGGCGCCGGATGTCGCCGTCGAATGCCTCGCCCAGCCCGTAGATCACGGTGGGATCGGTCTGCAGGCGCATACCCCTTTGCAGACGCCGCGTGAACACGCCGGCGATCCGCTCTCGTTCGGAATCCAGCGCCGTTTCCCTTTCGATGATCGAGGCCAGAATCAGCAATTCGTAAGGCGTGTCCAAAGGCAGGGCAACCTCGCGGCTCTCCCAGGCGGCGGCCAATGCAGCCTGCATCTCGCCGTGCGCGCGCTCCAGGATGTCGCGGTCACTGTCCCCGCGGGTGAACACGTAAGTCTCCGGCAGGAACCAGCCCTCGGGATGTTCCATTCCTTCGAAAAGCGTACCCGGATCCCAGTCGTAGGGACGATCCATCTCGATCGTCTTCTCCACAACCGGATCCCGCGCCAGCGCGCCCGCCAGTTGGCCAAAGGTCCATCCCTCGACCAGCGTAAAGCGGTGCTCGACCACCTCGCCCTGCGACAGCATCGCCAGGAAATCACGCGGCAGCATTCCGGGCTTGAGCCGGTACTCGCCGGCGCGATACAACGCGGGTTCGAGGCGCATCAGCAGCTTCCATTGCCAACCCGGTTGCGTGAGTCCCTCGGCGGCGAGCTGGGTGATGATCGCCTGACCCGGGGTGCCGTTTTCCAGTTGGTACACGTAACCGCGCTCGGGAACCGTCAGCGGGCGTTCCACGAATTGCTGGAAGTCCCGCCAGGCCAGGCCAGCGACGATTCCCAGCAGCACGACCAGGGCGAGCAAGAAGGCGAGCACGTATTTCACGATTTTGCCAGCCACTCCTGCACTTCACGGGTGACGGGACCGATCGCGTACTCCCAGTGGTCGATGTGGGTCACCGGTAAGACTCCGTGCAGGGCGTTACACAGGAACACCTCGTCGGCTTCCGGCAACATGTCCAGCATCACGCGGCGTTGTTCGCAGCGTTCGCGGAAAGCCGCCAGGATCGCCGCGCGCATCACTCCACGGATGCCGCAGCGATCCAGCCGGGGCGTCAGAATTCGATGTCCAAAGACCACGAAGATGTTGGATCGGATTGCCGACACCACGTGGTCCTCTCGGTCCAACAGGACACCCTCGTGAATGGTTTCGTCGTTCCACTCGGCGCGAGCCCGAATCTGCTCGAGCCGGTTAAGATGGTTCATGCCCGCCAGCTCCGGCTGGATTCCCAGGCGCAGCGTGCACATGCGCGCCCGCACCCCGGTCATCACCGAATCACCCTCCAGGCGGGGCCACTCGTGCGAGCTCACCACCCGGACGGGTTCCGCGACCGGGCGCGCACGGTAGCCGATTCGGGTCTCTCCACGGGTGAGAATGATCTTGACCATGCAGGGGCTGCACCCCGCGCTTACAGTCTGGACTTCGCGCAGCAGCACCGCCTGGGGAACCATCGGCAGGTCGAGCCGTTCGCAGCCGGCGGACAGGCGGTCCATGTGGCCCTGCCAGAAGCGCGGCTGGCCGTCGATAACTGCGATGGTCTCGTAAAGACCGTCACCGTACTGCAAACCCCGATCGCCGGCGCTGATGTGTTCGCTGATCTCGCCGTCTACGAGGCATGCGATCATTGTGATGTCCTTGCAGTCAGCCGCTGAATCGGCGGAACACAAGTGTACCGTTGGTGCCTCCGAATCCAAAGGAATTGGACAGGGCGACATCCAGGGGCGTCTCGCGCGCGAAGTGGGGTACGTAATCCAGGTCACAGCCCTTACCGGGCGTGTCGAGGTTGATCGTCGGTGGAATGATACCGTCGCGCAGGCTCAGCACGGTGAACACCGCCTCGCTGCCGCCAGCGGCACCGAGCAGGTGCCCGGTCATGGATTTCGTTGAACTCATCGCCATGCGGTAGGCGTGGTCGCCGAATACCGTTTTCACCGCCTCGGTCTCGGCCACGTCGCCCAGCGGCGTGGAGGTGCCGTGCGCGTTGATGTAGTCCACAGTCTCGGGTCCGATGCGGGCATCATTCAGAGCGACTTCCATGCAGCGGGCCGCCCCTTCGCCGTCGGCCGGCGGGGCGGTCATGTGGTAGGCGTCCCCGCTCATGCCGAAACCGGCGAGTTCGGCGATAATTTCGGCTCCGCGGGACCTGGCGTGCTGTAGCTCTTCGAGTACCAGGATGCCTGCCCCGTTGGACAGCACGAAACCGTCGCGGTCGGCATCCCAGGGCCTGCTGGCGCCCGCCGGGTCGTCGTTGCGCGTGCTCATGGCCTTGGCTGATCCGAAACCGGCCATCGCGGTGGGGGTCGTCCCGTATTCAGACCCCCCCGCCACCATGACGTCGGCATCGCCATACTGGATCATTCGAGCGGCCAGGCCGATATTGTGGGTCGATGTCGTGCAGGCCGTCACCACGGCGATGTTCGGACCCTTGAAGCCGTACTTGATCGACAACCATCCGCTGATCATGTTGACGATCGAACCGGGAATGTAAAACGGCGATACGCGGCGCGGTCCCTTGTCCCGATAGATCAACATGTTCTGCTCGATCGAGGCGATGCCGCCGATACCGGCGCCGAGGGCCAGGCCCACACGGGTGGCATCGACGTCAGAAGCATCATCCGCCAAACCCGCCTCGGTCAGGGCTTCGTGTGCCGCTCCGACTCCGTAATGCAGGAACTTGTCGAATCGCCTGGCATCCTTCGGCGGAATGAACTCGGTGACGTCGTAATCGCGAACCTCACCCGCGATTCGGGTGGCCAGTTCGGATGCATCGAACTCGGTCAGCGGGCCGATACCGCTGCGACCGTTGCACAGCCCCTCCCAGGTGGTATCGACCGTGTTGCCGAGGGGGGAGACCAGGCCCATGCCTGTGACTACTACGCGACGGGATGACACGATGGCGACCTCTCGCAGGGCCGGCTCACACTAGGCGAACAGGTCCTGATTTAGAACGGGCAACGGCCGGCAAAGGCCGGCCGCTGAAGATGGGGGTTGCAAAAAATCAGACGTTGGAGGAAACGTAGTCGATCGCCTGCTGCACGCTGGTGATTTTCTCGGCTTCCTCGTCAGGGATTTCGCATTCGAATTCTTCCTCGAGCGCCATAACGAGTTCTACGGTGTCGAGGGAATCGGCGCCAAGGTCATCGACAAAAGACGCGCTGGGCGTGACTTCCTCTTCCTTGACTCCAAGTTGTTCGACGACGATCTTTTTAACGCGCTCTTCGATAGTGCTCATTGTGGATTCATTCCTCTTCAAGGGAGTTCAGACTCGCAATTCTAGTGAAATTATCGACTCTATGCCAGTTTAAAAAATGTTAAATGCGACCAGTAGCCCCATGGCTCAGGTCATGTACATGCCGCCGTTGACGTGCAGCGTCTGCCCCGTGATGTAACCGCCCTGCGCCGATGCAAGGAACAGCACTGCGGCGGCGATGTCCTCGGCCGCACCCAGGCGATTCAGAGGAATATCGTTGATCAGCGCGTCGCGCTGCTTGTCGTCCAGTGCGCGCGTCATGTCGGTATCGATGAAACCGGGCGCCACGACATTGACGGTAATGTTACGAGAACCCACCTCGCGAGCCAGCGAGCGCGTGAAGCCCATCATGCCCGCCTTGGCGGCGGCGTAATTGCTTTGGCCGGGATTGCCCATGGACCCGACCACCGAGGCAATACTGATGATCCGGCCGCCGCGGGCTTTCATCATACCCCGCAGGCAGGCTTTGCTTAGACGAAAAACCGAACGCAAGTTCGTGCCCATCACGGTGTCCCAATCTTCATCCTTCATCCTGAGCAGGATCTGGTCGCGCGTGATGCCGGCATTGTTGATTAGGATGGTGGGGGCTCCTAGGTCAGCCGTCACGCTTTTTAGCAGCCGGTCGGCCGCGCCCTCGTCGTTGACGTCAAGCGCATAACCTCGGCACTGGGGCGATAACTGCTGCAATCGGGTGCTGACCGCTTCGGCCCCTTCAGGCGTGGTAGCCGTGCCGGCCACGACGGCGCCGGAACCGGCCAGCTTGTCGGCGATGGCGGCGCCAATACCGCGGCTTGCGCCGGTGACGATCGCCACCTGTCCGTTCAGATTGATCTCCATCTTCAGCTCCAATCGTTCAGCGTGTCATTCAGGATGTCCGTTCCGGTCAGTGCAACCGTGGTGCAGGACCGGCAAATGCGGCGGTTGAGCCCCGACAGCACCTTTCCGGGACCGCATTCGGCAAAGCGGTCGACTCCCATTTCGACCAGCCGCTGCACGGTCGCGGACCAACGCACCGGTTGCCACAGCTGGTTCACCAAGGCCTGCCGGATTGCATCCGCGTTCACGGCGGTGGCGGTATCGACGTTGTGCAGAACGGGAATCGAAGGTTCTTTAACCGTGAGCGTGGCCAGAACCTCCGCCATCGCATCGGCGGCGGGTTTCATCAGCAGGCAGTGGGAGGGGACGCTGACCGCGAGGGTGACGGCTCTTCGTGCACCCGCCTCCAGCGCAGCCTCGCCGGCCCGGGCCACGGCATCGTTGTCACCCGCGATGACCACCTGGCCGGGCGAATTGAAGTTCGCGCACGAAACGACCTGGTCCCCTGCCGCCTTGGCACAGACCTCGACCAGCACCTCGTCGTCGAGCCCGAGAATGGCGGCCATCGCACCGCTACCGGGCGGTGTCGCCTGTTGCATCAGCTGTCCGCGCCTGGCCACCAGCGAAACGGCGTCGTCGAAGGCAAGCGACCCGGCGGCGACCAGCGCCGAATATTCACCGAGGCTGTGACCGGCGAGATAGTCCGGATCGGCGCCGCCCTCGTCCTTCCAGGCACGCCAGGTTGCAATGCCCGCGGCAAGCAGCGCCGGTTGCGTGACCTCCGTGCTTCCCAGCCGGTCATCCGGATCCTCCTGCACAACCGTCCAGAGGTCATAGCCCAGGACGTTCGAAGCCTCCTCAAACGTGCCACGCACGATGTTCGTTTCGAAACCGGACATCATGCCGATCGACTGGGAGCCCTGGCCGGGAAACAGGAAAGCGGTTTTCTTCATGGCGTGCGTCCTCTTCAGAACCGAATCAGTGCCGAGCCCCAGGTAAAGCCGCCACCGAAGGCCTCGAGCAGCATCAGCTCGCCGCGCCGGATACGCCCGTCGCGCACGGCCTCGTCCAGCGCCAGGGGCACCGAAGCGGCCGAGGTGTTGCCGTGACGGTCCACCGTGACCACCACGTTGTCCATGCTCATGTCCAGCATGCGTGCCGTGGCCGAGATGATCCGCAGGTTGGCCTGGTGCGGAATAAGCCAGTCCAGGTCGGATTTTTGCAGGTCATTGGCGCCCAGGGTTTCTTCGACGATCCGGTGCAGGGTGCGAACAGCGACCTTGAACACCTCGTTGCCTTTCATCTCCACTTCGGGCTTGTAATCGTTGTGCGACATATCCCCGAACCCGCGGGAAACGCCGGTGTCGGTGCGCAACAGATCGGCGTAATTGCCGTTTGCATGGATGTGGGTGGACAGGATGCCGGCCTCGTTGGAGGCCTCGAGCACGACGGCGCCTGCCCCGTCGCCAAAAAGCACCGCGGTGTCGCGGCGCTCCCAGTTCACCAGTTGGGTTAATGTCTCCGCGCCGCATACCAGGACTTTCTTCGCCTCGCCGCATCGAATGAACTTGTCGGCGATGCTGAGTGCGTACATGAAGCCGGAACAGGCAGCATTCACGTCCATGGCCCCGCAGTCCGGCAGCCCCAGCTTTTTCTGGATCAGGCAGGCCGAACTGGGAAAGACCACGTCGGGCGTGGTGGTGCCCATGACGAGAAGATCGATCTGCGAGGGGTCGACGTCAGCGGCCTCCATGGCCTTGCGGCAGGCCACCTCGGCCAGGGTCGTGGTGGATTCGCCGTTCGAAATGACACGGCGTTCGGCGATGCCGGTTCGGCCGCGAATCCACTCGTCGCTGGTGTCCATGATCTTCTCGAGATCCTGGTTCGTGACGATTTTTTCAGGCAGGCCGCTGCCCGTTCCTGCAATTCTAGAATAGATCACGATGCACTCTCCAACTGGTACTCACGCACCAGGGCCTCAATTTTTCCCGGAACCTGCCGGCGTGCTTCACGGCCGGCTTCCAGGATGGCTCTTGTCATGCCCTTGAGGTCCGAACTGCCATGGCTCTTGACGGCCACGCGCCTCAGGCCCAGTAAAGGGGCACCATTATGCGCGGAGGGGTCGAGGCGCGCCAGCATGCGTTTGAGCGTCGGCGCGGCCAGCCACGCGCCTGCTTTGCTGGCCAGGTTGTCCGAGAAGGCCTCCCGGAACTGCTGCATCAGCATGCGCGCCAGGCCCTCCGTGGACTTCAGCACCAGGTTCCCGGCGAAGCCGTCACACACGGCGATATCGACACTCCCGTCAAATATGCCGTTGCCCTCGATGAAACCGACGTAGTTCAACGGCAGATTCCTGAGTCGCTCGTGAGCCTGCTGGACGGTATCGTGACCCTTGCTGTCCTCGTGCCCCACGTTGAGCAACCCGACTCGCGGAGCCTCAATTCCTTCGGCTATCCGTGCCGTGACGTCGCCCATCACCGCGAACTGGACCAATTGGTCGGCGCCCACGTTCAAATTGGCCCCGAGGTCCAGCATTCCCGTGTACGCATGATCATTCGGTAACCAGGCCATCAGCGCGGGCCGCTGGATGCCCTGCAGCATACCCAGCAGTTTTACGCCGGTGACCATCATTGCCGCGGTTCCGCCTCCGCTGACGCAGGCGTCGGCCCGGTCCTCGGCAACCAGTTCAAAGGTTTTCCACAGGCTGCTGTCACGTCCACGCCGGAGCACGTGAGCCGGTTTTGCGTCCATGGGGACGATACTGTGGGCGGGTTCGACCTGGAGCCGTTCGAGAAACGGCGGTGAGCCGTCATTCGATTCCAGAGCAGCCTCGATGGCGCTCTCCCGGCCCACCAGGATGATGTCGAGATGGGGGTCTTGTGCCAGGGCTGCGAGAGCCGCCGGCACGGAAACGTCAAGGCCCTGGTCGCCACCGTGGACGTCCAGGGCCAGGATCGTTTGCTTCATTAATCCTCGTCGTCGAATTCAACGACCGGGGTGTCGATGACCTTGCGGCCTTTGTAGTAACCGTCCGGCGTCACGTGATGACGCAGGTGGGTTTCACCGGTGGTGGAATCAACCGAAAGCGTGGGTGCTTTCAGCGAGTCGTGAGAGCGGCGCATACCGCGCTTAGACGGCGTTTTGCGATTTTTCTGGACAGCCATGGCTCTATCTCCAAAGTCGAATAGTCAAATTTCAAGCCGGTCCGCGGGGCAACCTCACGTGCCGGACGTTTTCCTCATCAGTCCCGCCAGGCCCTGGAAAGGTCGGTGGGTAGGTTCTTCCTCGGCCTCGAGGTCCGTCGACTCGGCGACGCCCTTCGACACCCTCTCTTCGTTTTCCGCGCCGGGTCGGCGTGGCACCTGCGGTATCGCCAACAGCAACTCTTCCTCTACCAGGTCGGCCATCGCGAGGCGCCGGTCTTCGACGAGAATCGGTTCGTAAATGTCAGGAACCGACTCCTGATTGGCGATGTCCTCGATGACCACCAGTTTGCTCCGGCGCTCCACGGGTAACTGGAACACCTCCAGGCTGCGCTGGCAGACCAGCGGCAACGACGCGCTGACCCGGATGTCGATCACGACCAACCCCTGTCGGTCAATACCGAAGCGGGCCTCGAACGGCACCGCATCCCGCGCGGGTGACGCTTCACCGCTCCCCTCCACCGGCGCCAGCAGCTCGGCCAGCCGCTGCAACCGGACCAGCGGCATGGTGCCCTGGAAAGTACGCTTACCCTCTGCGACCTTCCAAGGGTCTACAATGTCTGGAAATTCTCGGGACATCAGCTCAAAATGTCAGGCGGCCCAGGCCGCACTAATCCATTAACGTTAACCGCCTATTTTACAACAAAAATGCAACGACAGTCATCCATTATTCTCGCCTCGACCAGTCCCTACCGGAAATTGATGCTCGAACGCTTTTCCCTGCCTTTCGAAACCGCTGCACCGGAAGTGGATGAATCAGAGAAGCCAGGCGAAACGCCTCGTCAAATGGTGCGTCGCCTCGCGCGCGAGAAGGCCGAAGCCGTCGCCGCCGCGCACCCTTCTGCGCTGGTGATCGGCTCCGACCAGGTTGCGGAGTGCGAGGGCGCGTGGGTGGGTAAACCCGGTAGCGAAGCGCGGGCGAGGATGCAATTGGCCGGATTCAGCGGCCGCACCGTTCGCTTCCTGTCGGCTTTCGCCATCGTGCGCAGGGACAACGCATTCGTCTACGAGCGCACCGTGATCACCGAAGTGATTTTCCGACGGCTCGAAAGCCGCGAGATCGAACGGTACGTTGCTCTCGATCAACCCCTCGACTGTGCGGGGAGTTTCCGCTCGGAGGCTAGCGGTCCCGCCTTGCTGGAAGCCATGCGTTCGGACGATCCGACGGCCATCATGGGATTGCCCCTGATCGAACTGACGAAGGGGTTGCGGGCAGGCGGGGTTCGCCTGCCGTGATGTGAGAAGCCTCGGGTGATATCTGTCATAATCATTCGCTAACGCCGGCGAGCCCGGCCCTGACCATACCCAAGAGTACGGAGCCCTGAAATGAACCAAGCCGAGTACCGAAACTGGCAGCTCGACAGCGATATGGATGGCGTGTGCTGGCTGACGCTCGACCGTGAGGGCGAGACGGCCAACAGCCTCTCGCAGGACGTTTTGACAGAACTCGAGTCCATTGTCGACCGCCTTGAAAAATCTCCTCCGAAAGGCCTTGTCCTGCAGTCCGGCAAGCACGGAAGCTTCATCGTTGGCGCCGATGTTCGTGAGTTCGACCAGGTCAGCAGTATCGAAGAGGCCGAAGGCTTCATTCGCAGCGTGCATGCCCTGTTCGACCGGGTCGAAGCCCTGGCCTTTCCCAAGGCCGTCATCATCGACGGGTTTTGCCTGGGTGGAGGCCTGGAACTCGCCCTGTGCTTCGACTATCGAATTGCCCGTGACAACGACAAGACGCGGCTGGGATTTCCCGAAGTCAAACTGGGCATCTACCCCGGATTCGGGGGCAGCGCCCGAACAACGCGCCTGATTGGCGGATACAAGGCCCTGCCCCTGATGCTGACCGCCCGCATGCTGCGCGCCCGGCAGGCACGAGGCATGGGCCTCGTCGACCAGTTGGTCGGACCGCACGGCTCGCTGCGCTGGGCAGCCCGCAACGCGGTACTCAAAGGGCGTAAAACGCGGGGCCCGCGGCGGACCGATCGGCTGACGAACACCGGCCCCGCCCGCAAGTTCCTGGCCGGCCAGATGCGCAAGCAAACGGCCGCCAAGGCCAATCCGGCCCATTACCCGGCACCTTTCGAGATGATCGACGCCTGGGAAGAACACGGTGACGACTTCCGCGAAATGCTCAACCAGGAAGCCGTTCGAGTCGCCCGTCTCATCACCGGTGATACCTCGCGCGGCTTGCGCCGTGTCTTCTGGTTGATGGAAAACCTCAAATCCCGGGGTAAGGGCGTCGATATCGATCCGCGGCGTGTTCACGTGATCGGCGCCGGCGTAATGGGCGGAGACATCGCCGCCTGGTGCGTGCTGCAGGGCATGGAGGTCACTCTTCAGGACCGCGAGATGAAGTACATCGAGCCCGCCCTCGCCCGGGCCGGCAAGCTGTTCAAGAGACGGCTGAAAAGTTCTGACCGGATCGCCGGCGCGAAGGGCCGCCTGATCGCGGACGTGGCGGGCGACGGTGTGGCGCGAGCGGACGTGATCATCGAGGCCATCTTTGAAAACCTGGAAGCCAAGCAGGAGCTGTTCCGTAAACTGGAAGCGACGGCGCGTCCGGACGCGCTGCTGGCCAGCAACACCTCGGCCATTCCGCTGCGGGAAATCGCATCGGTCCTGGAGCGGCCGAACCGGCTGGTCGGGCTTCACTTTTTCAACCCGGTTTACAAGATGCCGCTGGTCGAAATCGTATACGAAGAAGACACCGACCCGGCGGAAATTCAGCGGGTCGCCGCGTTCGGGAACCGTATCAACCGTTTCCCGTTGCTGGTGAAAAGCAGCCCGGGTTTCCTGGTCAACCGGGTGCTGGGCGCCTACATGCTGCAGGCGTTCCGCATTCACCGCGAACGCGATGTGCCCAAGGAAGCGATCGACAAGGCGATGGAAAATTTCGGCATGCCGATGGGACCGGTCGAATTGGCCGACACCGTCGGCCTGGATGTTGGAATGAACGTGCTGGACACCCTGGGAGGGAAAGACGCGTCCGCCGAATCCGGCCTGCTCAAGTCCTACGTGGACCAGG
Source organism: Lysobacterales bacterium (assembly GCA_013042915.1). Classification (GTDB taxonomy): domain Bacteria; phylum Pseudomonadota; class Gammaproteobacteria; order Xanthomonadales; family SZUA-36; genus JABDPF01. The sequence goes on along the minus strand of JABDPF010000082.1, from coordinate 19,106 downwards.
GCAAGCTCGGCAAGAAGAGCGGCGAAGGATTCTACACCTGGGAGAAGGGTAAGGCGGTCAAAGACAAGGAGGCCGCTGAAGGCGTCAACCTGAAATCGCTGGCCAAGGAGCTGATGCAACCCTATTTCGATGAATGCGAGGCCTGCCTGGCCGACGGCATCGTCGAGGATGCAGACGCCGTCGACGCCGGCATGGTGTTCGGCACCGGTTTCGCCCCCTTCCGGGGCGGCCCCATGTTCTACCTTGAAAACCGCGGGGAGCAGGAATCATGAGCGATCAACTGCGCAGAATTGCAGTCATCGGCGGCAGCAGGATTCCGTTCTGCCGTTCGAATACCGTCTACTTCGAAAAAACCAACATGGACCTCCTTGCCGCCGCGCTGCAGGGCCTGGTCGACCGCTTTGACCTGCATGGCGTCAAGATTGACGAAGTATCCGCGGGCGCGGTGACTACCCATTCACGGGACTGGAACCTGGCGCGCGAAGCCCTGCAATCGACGACGCTGTCGCCCCTGACGCCCGGCATCACGATGCAGCAGGCCTGCGCCACCAGCCTGCAGGGAGCGCTTTTGCTGGGCGCCAAGATTGCCAGCGGACAAATCGATTGCGCCATTGCCGCGGGCACCGACACGACCTCGGATTTCCCGGTGACGTACGGACCGAAATTCTCGCGCCGCGTGGCCAAGCTGGGCAAGGCGCGCAGCATGCAGCAGCGCATGGCCGCGTTCAAGGGCTTCAGCCCGGCCGAGCTCAAGCCGGCTGTCCCGGGCAATGCCGAGGCCCGAACCCAACTCTCCATGGGGCAGCACTGCGATCGAATGGCGCGGGAATGGAACATCAGCCGCGAAGACCAGGATCGATTGGCGATGCAAAGCCATCACAATGCGGCAAAAGCATGGGATGAAGGGTTTTTCGATGAAATCGTGCAGCCCTGGGGCGGTGTCAGCCGCGACAACAACATCCGGCCCGAAAGCTCGATGGAAAAACTGGGCAGCCTGCGCGCCGTTTTCTCGACGGGCGGCAAGCCGACCATGACCGCCGGTAACAGCACACCCCTTACCGACGGCGCAGCCGCGGTCCTGCTGGCCTCCGAGGACTGGGCTCGCGAGCGAGACTTACCCGTTCAGGCCTACATCACCGCCGGGCGCACCGCGGCCGTGGACTACGTCAACGATGAGGGCCTTCTGATGGCACCCACGGTGGCCGTGGCCGAGATGCTGCAACGGGCCAACCTGGCCCTGCAGGACTTCGATCATTACGAGATCCACGAGGCGTTTGCCGCCCAGGTACTGTGCACGCTCAAGGCCTGGGAATCCGAAGAGTATTGCCGAGACCGCCTTGGCCTGGACGAGGCATTGGGTTCGATCGACCGGGACAAGATGAACATCAAGGGTGGCAGCGTGGCGATCGGACACCCGTTTGCCGCGACCGGAGCGCGCATCCTGGGTACCTTGTCCGAGTTGCTCGTACAGGATGGCGCCGGCCGGGGGCTGATCTCGGTCTGCACCGCCGGCGGCATGGGCGTCTCCGCGATCGTCGAGCGGCCCGCCGAAGACTGATTAACCCATCGGTTGGGGCGTGTACGGCAGGTCGACCGTCAGGCCGGCCGCCTCGGCCGTGTTGAGCATCAGCATCGAACGGGTCATCGGGCCCACGCCGCCGGGAACAGGCGTGATCCAGGCAGCGCGCTTCGCGGCCCGCTTGAATTCGAGATCGCCCACCAATTTTCCCCCGGGCAGGCGGTTGATACCTACGTCGACCACGATCGTGCCCGGACTGATCCAGTCGGCATCGATGACGCCCGGTTTTCCAATCGCACTGATCAGCAGGTCGGCTCCCCTGACGTGTCGCGCGAGGTCCTTCGTGAAGCGGTGGGCCACGGTCACCGTGGAGCCGTAAACCAGAAGCTCCAGGGACATCGGCCGTCCGACGATGTTCGACGCCCCCACGATCACCGCGTGCATCGACTTGTTGGCGATCCCGTAATAGTGCAGCAGAGCCATCACGCCGCGCGGCGTGCAGGGCCTGAGTCCGGGCTGGCGCAGGGCCAGTTTTCCCACATTGAAGGCGTGAAACCCGTCCACGTCCTTGGCCGACCTTATCCGGTTGGTCACCGCCGCCTCCTCGATGTGCGGGGGCAGCGGCAACTGAACCAGTATGCCGTCGATGGACGGATCGTCGTTCAGGTCGTCGATCAGGTCCAGCAGTGCTTCTTGCGTCGTGTTCCGATCGAGGTCGAAGTCCCGCGCCAGGATACCCGCCCGCTCGCAGTCGCGCCGCTTGGCGCGAACGTAGATGGTCGAGGCCGGATCGGTGCCGACCAGCACGACCGCCAGCCCGGGCCGCCGCCCGCCCTCGCCCACGTGGTGTTCGATGGCGGTGTGAACGCGCTCGATGACCGCGGAGCTGACCTCGTTGCCGTCCAGAATTCTGGATTGTGGCGGTTTTTCGGACATGATGTGGGTTCCGATTTCTGTTATTTCGGTTTTATTAACGGCCAAACCCGGGTATTTTAGGTCAAACAGGGAGGTAATTGTGATGCATGTTCACGAGTACATGTTCCGATCCATCCGGGGTGTCACGCTGTCGCTGGAACGCTGGACCGGACAGCCCCTGCTGCTCGTCAACACCGCCTCGGAAAGCCAGTTCGCCCACCAGCTTCGCAAATTGCAGGAACTCAACCAGGAATACATGCCCTCGGGCCTGATCGTGCTGGGTATCCCCTGCAACGACTTCGGCGACAAGGAACCGCTTGATGGCGACGACCTGGACGCGCATTACTGGGATACCCACCGGGTGAATTTCCCGATCACCGAGAAAGTCGAGATCATCGGACCCAGGCCGCATCCCCTGTTCATCGCGCTGCGCGAGGAATACTCGAACGACATCCTGCCCACTGGAAATTTCTTCAAGTACCTGTTCGACCGCGAAGGAGACCTGCTGGAGCACTGGCCATCAGACATCGAACCGGACGATTCGGCCGTACACCACCAGATCGAACGAAACGTTTCGAGCTGGTACCTTTAGGCGCAGCGTTCCTCGCGCCGTTTCAACTCCCCCGGCCGCACACGGTGCAGTCGGGATTGCGCTGGATCCGGGTTTTTCTGAATTCCATCGCCAGCGCGTCGATCATCAGCAGTTGCCCCAGCAGCGGCTCACCTTGTAAAAGCAACAGTTTCAGGGTCTCGGCAGCCTGCAGGGAACCGATCAGTCCGGGCACGACCCCCAGGACACCGGCCTCGGCGCAGGACGGAGGTGCCTGGTGGGAGGCATCCTCGGGCAGCAGACAGTGCAGGCAGGGCGCCCGCGCCTGCGCGCTGGCAGGCCAGAAAACGGACACCTGCCCCTGGAACCTCATCACGGCGCCGTAAACCAGCGGCACACCCGCCGCCACGCACGCCCGGTTAAGGGCGTAACGCGCGGCGAAATTATCGGTGCCGTCCACGACCACGTCCCAGTTACCACACAGCTGTCCGGCGTTGTCCGCGTCCACGCGCGTCTCCAGCAACTCGGTTTCGACGTCCGGGTTCAGGTCACGCAGGCGCCGCGACGCCGCCCGGGTCTTGGCCTCACCGAGCGCTGCCTCGCCGTACAGAACCTGGCGTTGAAGATTGCTGCGGTCCACCCGGTCATCGTCCAGCAGGCCCAGCGTACCCACTCCGGCTGCCGCAAGGTACAGGGCCGCCGGGCTGTTCAAACCGCCCAGTCCGGCCAGCAGCACACGCGCCCTGCCCAGTTTCTCCTGGCCGGCTAGACCGACATGCGGCATGACGACCTGGCGCGCGTAACGCTCCGTTGCTTCACGCCGCGAGGAATCGGCCTCCGCCAGGGGCAGCCCGGCCGCCAGCCAGCGCTCGAATCCGCCCGCCACGCTGCGCGCGTCGGCCAGGCCCTCGCGTTTCAGTACCGCGGCCAGTACCAGGGACCGAGCCCCGCCGGAACAGAGCAGGTTGACGCGCTGGCCGGCTTCAGCGGCGCAGCGTTCCCTCAGTTCTGCGGGGGTCATCGGCTGGGCCCCTTCAGCGGCGCCGAGCAGGCGTTCCGAGTCCGTACGGATATCGACCAGCGGTATACCGGCCTGCAGCTGCTGCCCGGCTTGCTCGACCGTTACCTCCAGGGGGTTCATTTTCGCGACTTGCGGCCGGTGAATTTCTTCAGCCGTTTGCGCTTTTCCTTCTGGCGGCGCGTCAGCACGTTCTTGCGATCCTTGTAGGGATTGTCGCTGTTGCGGAAACTGATGAAAACGGGCGTGCCGCGCAATTTGAAATGCTTGATGAAGCGGTTCACCAGGTAGCGCCGATATGAATCCGGGATGGTATCGGTCCTGCTGCCATGGATGATGATCCGCGGAGGCAACTTTCCGCCGGAATGCGCGTAGCGCAACTTCGCCACCCTGCCCTGCTTCATCGGGGGTTGATGGGCTTCGAACGCGGCCTTGACCACGCGCGTGAGTTCCGGTGTGCTGAAATCTGCCAGCGCGCTGGCCCAGGCTCGGTGCACCGCATCGAGCATTTCCTGGATGCCGGAGCCGTGCAGCGCGGACATCGTGACCCGCTGCGCCCAGTCCACGTAGGTCAGCTTGCGGTCCAGTTCACTTTTAACGCGCTTGCGATGCTCAGGATCCAGTCCATCCCACTTGTTCAGAACGATCACCAGGGCACGGCCCTGCTCGAGGATGTGGCCGAGCAGCGTCGTGTCCTGGTCGGTCAGGCCCTCACGAGCGTCCAGCATCAATACCACGACGTGTGCTCGCTCGATCGCCTGGAGCGCCTTGATGGTGCTGAATTTCTCCACGGCCTCGGTCACCCGCGAGCGGCGGCGCACCCCGGCGGTATCGATCAATTCGTACTGGCGGCCATCCCGTTCCAGGCGGCTGCGAATCGTGTCGCGCGTGGTTCCCGGTTGATCGTAGGCGAGCACCCGCTCTTCTCCGAGCAAGCGGTTGACGAGGGTCGATTTACCGACATTGGGCCGCCCCACGACCGCCAGTCGCAACACGTCTTCGTCGTCTTCCTGCTGCTCGGATTCGACCTCGGCGGGCAAGGTGGCGATGACCGCCTCCATCATTGTGTCCAGGCCGCGACGGTGCGAGGCGGTGACCGCCAGGGGCTCGCCCATCCCGAGACGGGCGAAATCGGCCAAGGCCACGTCCTCATCGAGCCCGTCCATCTTGTTCGCGACCAGCACGACCTCGCGGGATGACTTGCGCAGGCGGGCCGCGATCTGTTCATCGTCCGCCGTCAGCCCGTCACGTGCGCTGACCAGGAACAGGACCGTGGTGGACTCGTCGATGGCCTGCTCGACCTGCTGGGCTGTGAGGTAGTCGATGCCTTCCGCGTTGGTGATCAATCCTCCCGTGTCGACCAACAGGCAGGATCGCTGGCCGACCCGGGATATACCGTACTGGCGGTCACGGGTGACGCCCGGCATATCGGCCACCAGGGCGTCCCGGGTGCGGGTCAAGGCGTTGAACAATGTGGACTTGCCTACGTTCGGCCGGCCAACAATGGCGACTACGGGAAGCATATCCGCTGAGGGTCTGCTCAGATGGCCGCGCCCGCGCGGTACGCGACCAGGTCGCCCTTTTTCGTCAGGACGTAAAGCGTGGTTCCCACGCTGAGGGGTGGTGAGTCAAAACCGTCCTTTCCTGCCCTGACGCGGGCGACGAAGGCGCCGAGATCGGCGTCGAGCCAGTGCAGATAACCCTCCACGTCACCGACGACGACGTAGTTGCCGTAGAACGCCGGGCGGGTCAGCTGGCGGTTGCTGAACCGGTCGATTTTCCAGGTGGTAGAGCCGTTCCGGCGATCGAGCAGCCACAGCTCGTCTTCGCGGTCCGAGACCGCCAGCCGCGTGCGCTCGACTACCACGCCGCTGGCCGATGCGATGTCTTTGAACCACAGCAGGCGTCCCGAATCGGCGGCCAAGGACGCCAGCCGGTTCTTGTAGCTGGACACGATCAGGTCGGAAGCCACAATTACCATCTGAGTGCCGATATCGGAAAGACGGTCCAGCTCGGTGCGGCCTTCGAGTGACACGATCGTCTGGTTCCACAATACGCTTCCGTCTTCGACGCGAAGGCTGACCACGCTGCCGTCGTCGTAACCGACAAACGCAATACCGGCCCGGATCAGAAGGTTGGCGTTGCCCCGCAGCGTAAGCAGGGGGACGCTGTGGTCGTAGATCCACAAACGACGACCGCTGATGTCGTCGAGACCGAAGACGCGGCCATCGATACCCCGCACCACGACCACACCGTCGGCAGAGGCAGGCGGGGCCAGCACCTCGGAGGAGACCTGGGCGTTCCACAGTTCCGCGCCGGTTTCGCGGTCGTACGCGATCACCCGCCCGTCTATGGTGCCCATGTAGATGCGTTCGTCGTCCAGGCCGGGACCGCCCGAAAACGGTTGCTTGGTCTTGAGCTCCCAGACTTTACTGCCGGTCTCGGCGTCGACGATGGCGAGCCGACCCTCGTAGTCGGCCACGTACAGGCGGCCGGACGAATACACGGGGGCCATGCTGAGGCCCTTCTTGCCCATGCCGTCACCCACGTCGGTCGACCAGATCTTCCTGACCTCGAGTGATTCCTCGAACTCAACCAGGGGTGCCGGATCGCCCGGTTCAGGGTCACCCCAGCTTTGGATCCAGCTGCAACCGGGGAGCGCCAATGCCAGGAGCAGCAGGCCGAGAAAGGTCCTCGTCACGATTCGCCGGCCTCCGCCGGCACGACGGCGCCGAGTGATTCGAGCTTCATGATCAACTTGTTACGATCTCCCGCCCCGGCTTCCAGTTGATCGAGCGACGCCTGGTAGGCGGAAATGGCCTCCTCCGTGCGCCCCTGGGCGAACAGGATGTCACCGCGAACTTCGGCGTAGCGCGCCTTGAACCCGCTGATGTCTTCGGCGCCATCGAGCAACTCGAGCGCTTTCTCGGGCTGGCCCTGGTCCAGCAAGACCCGGGCCAGACGCTCGCGCGCCACCACTCTCATTGCCTTGGGATAGCCATTTTCGACCACGTATTCGTACAAGCCGATCGAGAGATCCGGCTGGTTCGAGACCATCCGTGCGCGGGCCATTTGCAACGCCGCCATCGAGGCGTAGGGAGACTTGCCGTGGTCGTCCTTGAGCACCTGGAAATTGGCCATTGCGGCATCGAGCTGGTCCTGCGCCAGCAATTGACCCATCACTTCATATTCGTAGGACGCCTGCTGCCGGTTGCTTTCCTGCCAGTTCTGCCACTGCTTGAAGCCAAACAGCCCGCCAAATGCGATGACCAGGCCCATGACAATGGCGCTGCCGTTCTCTTGCAACCACTTTTTGACGACTTCGCCCTGCTCGTGGGCGTTATAGGTTTCGACCATGATGTTTTCCGAAAAATCAAACGCGGTATGTTACCACGTGCAATCAGTTGATCTGTAGCCAGTGATCAAACCATTTCCCCAGGTCGTCAAAGGCCACCTGTTCTTGTGGCTTGTGTTCTCTGAGGTGCTTGATGGTAGCCACCGAGTTTGCCAATTCATCTTCGCCCAGCACAATCGCCAGGGCTGCACGGCTGCGATCGGCGCGCTTGAATTGCGCCTTGAAACTGCCTCCGCCCAGGTTCGACTGGATGCGCAGGCCGGAAACGTCATCGCGCAGGCGCTCGGCCAGCTGCATTCCCCCCGGTACAGCGCCCTCCCCGGCCATGACCAGGTATACGTGCGGCGTCTCGGCCTCGGGCTCTGCATTCAGCCGCATCAGTTCGATCAACCGCTCCTGGCCCATCGCAAAACCCACTCCGGGCCAGGGTTTGCCTCCCTGGATTTCCACCAGTCCGTCATAACGCCCGCCGGCGCAGACCGTACCCTGGGCGCCGAGGTCGTCGGTGATCCATTCGAAAACGGCGTGGCAATAGTAATCAAGCCCGCGCACCAGGCGCGGGTTGACCTGGTAGTCAACCCCGAACCCGTCCAGCAAGCCGAGGAAGCCGTCGAAGTAATCGCTTGATTCGTCACCCAGGTACTCGCTCAGTACGGGTGCGTCGGCAAGCATCTCCTGGACCTGGGGGTTCTTGCTGTCCAGGATACGAAGGGGGTTTCGGTCCAGTCGCCTGAGGCTGTCCGCATCAAGCGAAGCGCGGTTGTCCGACAGGAACTCATGAAGTTGATCCCGGTACCGGGACCGTTCTTGCGAAGTCCCCAGCGAATTGACCTCGAGGCGCAGGCCGCTGAGCCCGACGGTGTTCCAGATCCGCTGACACATGGCCAGCAATTCCGCGTCGATGTCCGGACCCTTCGACCCGAACACCTCCACCCCCACCTGGTGAAATTGCCGAGTGCGGCCTTTCTGAGGACGTTCCCGGCGAAACATTTGGCCCATGTACCAAAGGCGCAGCGGGGCGGCGTACAGTAACCCGTTTTGCAAAACGGCCCGGACCACGCCGGCGGTACCCTCGGGACGCAGGCTCAACAGGTCGCCATTGCGGTCCTCGAAGGTGTACATCTCTTTTTCGACGACGTCGGTGGCGTCGCCGATGGCGCGCGCGAACACCTCGGTTTTTTCCACCACGGGAATCCGGATTTCCTCGAAGCCATAGCTCGAAAAAACCGAGCGGACCGAGTCTTCCAAACGATGCCAGAGGTGCATATCTTGCGGCAGGGTGTCGTGCATCCCGCGGATTGAATTGATGGTTGAACTCACTAATACGACTCGCTCATCAAGGCTCAGTAACGAACAACCGACCACAGCCGGCAGCCCGGGTATTCTAACCGACTTCAGTCGTTTTCTGGCGGCGGTTCTGAATCGACCGCGCGGGGCTCGGCGTTTGCAAGGACCAGGCTGGCGACATCGCCCTGGCGGTGCGGATCGAGATCGACGGCCTCGCCGTCCAAAGCCAGCATTACGGCTGAAGCTCGCCCCACGACGATCCGGAAAGGCCCGGTGTCCCGGTAACTGCGCTGCTCTCCGGCCCGAACGAGGTCCATCTCGAGTTGTTGATCGTCGGCACCGTATATTTCGACCCAGGTATCGGCCGACGTTTGGAGTGCGAGCGTGTGACGGCCGTCCAGCGGCTGCGGGTCGTCCAGCGCGGACCAGGCTTCCCTGGCCGCGTGCGCTTCGACGAACACCGGTTCGCCCTCTCGAACATTCACCGGCGCAATGGAGGCGCTCAGGTGCCGTTTGCCACTCGCCCTTGCGGCCCCCTGCTCCTGGGAGGGCGGATTTTCGCTCGACAGCGCCGGTACATCGGGATCGCCGTGTGAGAAGCGAACGGCTTCGTCGGTAAATTGCCAGGCGAGCGTCGCGATCACGACCGAGGCGGCCAGGTAACCTGAGACTTTCAGCCATTTTTCGGCACGGCCTTCGCGTTTGGGGCTGTTGAACACGGAACGCACCTCCGGCTCGACCGTTTCGACATCTTTGACGAGTTCTTCGAAGTCGGCCGGGTCGAGGCCCAGGTAGCGCGCGTAATGACGAATGTATCCCTTCAGATATACTGCCGGGATGTGTGCGGTCTGTCCTGATTCGATGGCTTCGAGGATCGCGGGACGGATCCGGGTCTCACGCGCGACCCGTTCGATGGACAGGTCCTTGTGCCGCCTTTCATGGCGGAACAGGTCTTCCGGGCGGGCGGGTATCAGTTCTTTTTGGTGACTCATCCTGATGTCTGGCCCATCCTTCAGCCGGTCGGGTCGATTTTGCGCAATTGATCACGATACCGCCGTGCCGATTCCTCGTCCCCCAGCGCCGTTTCGATTCGGAAACCCAGCGACAGGCTTTCTTCACTTGCCGGCGCCGCGGCCTCGTAGCGTTGCAGGAAGGCCCTGGCCCGCAGGTAATCGGCCCGGCGATAACTGAGATCGGCCATGGGCAGGAGCGCGGCAGGCATCCGTTGATCGTACTTCAAGGATTGTCTCAAATAGGTCTCGGCCTTGTCCAACTCGCCACGGTTCAAAGCACAGGACCCGGCGTTTGCCATCGCAATGCCGGGGGTCGAATAGAAGGGATCTTCAATGGCGGTCACGAAGTGCGGGTCCGCTTCGGCCTCCTTGCCATGACGGCACAGGAACGCGCCCAGATTGTTGTTGACATCACCATCCTTTGGATCGTACTGCACGGCGAGGCGGAATTCGTGCTCGGCGTCCTTGGTTTGGCCGATGGATTCATACAGCACTCCGAGCATGGTGTGCGCCGGGGCGTAGGTCTTGTCGAATCCCACGGCGCGCTTGAGCTTTTCGAGTGCAATTTCGTTTTGGCCGCGATCCATGTATTCCCGCCCCAGCGAGGTGTTGGTCTCGGCTGCTTTCCGGCGCTCGCCGTCGTCCTGTTTGGGCGCAGAAGAACAGGCGGCCAAAACAACCACCAAGGTGATAAGTGCGAGGTACCTGAAGATCGTCACGTCTGTCGGCATCCTTTACGTCTGTTCTCGAAGCGTCCGGCTTCGTCGGGTACGGTCCAGCACCTTGCCGACCAGCTGTCCACAGGCGGCGTCGATGTCCTCACCGCGCGTCTTGCGAACGGTGGCGATCAGGCCGCCTTTCATCACGATCGACTGGAATTCGAGGATACGCGAATCCGGTGAACAACGGTACTCCGTGCCGGGAAACGGATTGAACGGAATCAGGTTCAGCTTGCTGGGCACGCGCCGCAACAGTTTGACCAGTTTCCGGGCCTGGTCGGGATGATCGTTGACCCCATCGATCAGCGTGTACTCGAAGGTCACGGTGCGCTTGTGCTTTTCCGACACGAAATCGCGGCAGGCGCGCATCAATTCAGAAATCGGGTACTTGCGGTTCAGCGGAACCAGCTTGACGCGCGTTTCGTCGTCCGGGGCGTGCAGCGAGACCGCCAACGCCACGTCGATGGTTTCCCGCAGCCGGTCGATGCCTGGCACCAGCCCGGCGGTTGACAAGGTGACGCGCTTGGCCGCAAAGCCGAAACCCAGGTCATTGCGCATCAGGGAGATGGCGCGGACCACCGGGTTGAAGTTGGCCAGGGGCTCGCCCATGCCCATCAGCACGATGTTCGTGATTCGACGCGTTCCGTTGCGCTCGTGGCCGAGTGCGCGGGCGGCCTGCCAGACCTGCCCGATGATTTCACCGGTCTCCAGGTTACGGTTGAAGCCCTGGGCGCCGGTCGAGCAGAAGGTGCAATTGAGCGCGCAACCGACCTGTGACGAGATACACAGGGTGCCGCGGTTGGGCTCGGGTATGAAGACCGTCTCGACCGCGTTGCCCCCGCCGAAACCCATCAGCCACTTGACCGTGCCATCGGCGGACTGCTGTTCGCTGAGTATTCGGGGCGGCTCGATAACGGCGACCGCCTTCAACTTCTCGCGCAGGGCCAGGCTGAGGTTGGTCATCTCGTCGAAATCCGTCACGCCCTGGTGGTAAATCCATTTCAGGACTTGCTGCGCCCGAAACGGTTTTTCACCTAGCCACTCAAAGAACGAGCGCATGCGGCCTTCCTCGAGGTCCATCAGGTTGACGGTTTCCTGCTCTCGCTTCATGACGCGTCGGGCATCCGCATTCGTTCAGCGGGTGACGATATCGCCGTCTTCGAAGAACACGCCGATTTCGTATGCAGCCGTTTCCGGCGCATCGGAGCCGTGCACGGCGTTCGCGTCGATGCTGTTGGCAAAATCCGCACGAATCGTGCCCGGGGCGGCATCCTCGGGATTGGTGGCGCCCATCAGTTCACGGTTCAGGGCGATGGCATTGTCACCCTCCAGTACCTGGATCATCACCGGGCCGGACGTCATGAACGCGACCAGGTCGTTGTAGAACGGCCTGCCCTCGTGTACGGCATAGAAACGCCGGGCGTCATCGGCCGACAACAACTTCATTTTCGCGGCGACGATTTTCAGCCCCGCCTTCTCGAATCGATCGTAGATCTCTCCGATCACATTCTTGGCCACGGCATCTGGCTTGATGATGGAAAGGGTTCTTTGTATTCCCACTTTAACTAACTCCTCTAACTGTTTGTTTATGTCATACTTTACTCAAATGTTTTAGCCAAAAAAAAACGCGCACAAAATCATTACAATTCTACGGGCTACTCGCCGACCACGCAAACTGCGCCAGGGGCTCCTTGACCCCCTGAATTAGCGGCACATATCATGTGCCGAAAACCGCCCCGCGTTGCCGCATGGGCGCCCCCGGCCGGAGACATCGCGAATGGAAACCCTTTATTTTTTCATCCTGGTACTGACGGTCCTAATGCTCGCTTACAAGCGGGTACCGCTGATATGGGCGATGGCCATCATGGTCGTCGCCACGGTCGTCTGGACCGAACTTCGGCACCTCTTTTACGTACCCAGCTGGTTTCGTTTTGGAAACGGCATTGTCGCGTTGATCCTGGTCGGTTTTTCGATCACCCCACTGCGCAGGCTGCTGATCAGTGACCGGCTCTACGGCGTTTTCCAGAAAGCCCTGCCCCGTGTTTCCAAAACCGAACAGGAAGCACTCGACGCCGGCACCGTCTGGTGGGATGCCGATCTTTTCTCCGGACGTCCGCGCTGGAAAGAACTGCTCAAGATGCCCGCCCCCTCACTGACCGCTAAGGAACAAGAGTTCATCAACGGGCCGATCGAGGAGTTGTGCCGCCGCGCGAACGACTGGGAAATCACCGAGAAACACCGCCGCCTGCCGGACGAGCTTTGGGACTTCATCCGCGAACACCGCATGTTCGGCATGATCATTCCCGAAGAGTATGGCGGGCTGGGTTTTTCGGCCCAGGCCAATTCCGCAGCCGTCATGAAACTGGCCAGTCGCAACCTGACCGCCGCCATCACGGTGATGGTGCCCAATTCCCTGGGCCCCGGCGAACTCCTGTTGCATTACGGCACCCAGGAGCAGAAAGACTACTACCTGCCGCGCCTGGCCAGCGGGGAAGAAGTCCCCTGTTTCGCATTGACGTCGACGACGGCGGGCTCGGACGCCGCGGGCAGCATGATCGATAGCGGCGTCGTGTGCCGGCAAAAAGTCGATGGCAAGCAAGTTTTGGGCCTGAGGCTCAATTGGAGCAAGCGCTACATTACCCTCGCGCCGGTGGCCACTTTACTGGGATTGGCATTCAAGGCCCGCGACCCGGACGGACTGCTGGGCGACACGGTCGAACTGGGGATTACCTGCGCGCTCGTGCCCACCGACACACCGGGAGTGAACATCGGTAAACGCCATCTGCCCACCGGCGCGGTGTTCATGAACGGGCCAACGCAGGGCAAGGACGTATTCATACCGCTGGACCGGGTCATCGGCGGTAAGAAGCGCATCGGGCAGGGTTGGCGCATGCTGATGCAGAGCCTGGCAGCCGGCCGCGCCATTTCGCTGCCCGCCACCGGCACGGCCGGAGGAAAAATGGCGGCGCTGATGTCGGGCGCCTATGCCCGGGTGCGCAAACAGTTTGACCTGCCTATCGGTTTCTTCGAGGGCATCCAGGAACCGCTCGCGCGTATCGGCGGGCGCACCTACCGCATGGATGCAGCACGCGAGATGACCCTTGTCGCGCTCGACGCCGGTGAGCGTCCAGGCGTGTTGTCCGCGATCCTCAAGTACCAGCTGACCGAGGGAAACCGGCATTGCATCAATGACGCGATGGACATTCACGGCGGCAAGGGAGTGATCACCGGGCCGAACAACTACCTCGCACGCGGCTACCAGGCGCTGCCGATCGCCATCACCGTCGAGGGCGCCAATATTCTGACCCGCTCGCTGATCATCTTTGGCCAGGGCGCCATCCGTGCCCATCCCTGGCTGCTCAAGGAGATGGCGGCGGCCCGCGATCCACGGCCCGGCGCCCGCAAAGCTTTTGACAAGGCATTGTTCGGTCACGTCGGCTACATGATCAGCAACCTCGTTCGCGCACTGATGCTGGGCCTCTCGCGTGGCCGTGCGACGCGGCCCCCGGTCAAGGGCCCCAGCGCGCATTATTTTCGCCAGATGACCCGCATGACCGCCGCCTTCTGTTTCGTATCCGACCTGGTGCTGGTCTCGCTGGGCGGCGGGTTCAAGTTCAGGGAAATGCTCTCGGGCCGCCTTGCCGACGCCTTGATCCACCTCTACCTGGGCAGCGCCGCGCTGAAGCGCTTCGAGGACCAGGGGCGCCCGGAAGAGGACCTGCCGCTGCTGACCTGGGCGATGGACGACAGCCTGCATACGATCCAGGAGAGTCTGAAGGGCGTTTTGCAGAACTTCCCGATACCCGGCGTCGGCCGGCCGGTGAAGTGGCTGATTTTTCCCTACGGCTCCCCGTACCGACCGCCATCGGACGACACCTGCAAGGATGTTGCGCAGATCCTGCTCACCGAGAACGATGCGCGCGACCGACTGGTCGACGGCGTGTACATTTCAGACCAGGAGGACGCCAGCGGCCAGGTGCACACGGCATTTCACCTCGTTCTCACTGCGTCGCAGGCGGAAAGCGCCGTGCGTAACGCGCTCAAGCAATCGGTCACCTGGGAGAATCACCGGGAACTGGTGCAGAAGGCGGTGGAGAGCGGCGTCATCACCGAAGAGCAAGCCACGACCGTGCGCCTTGCACAGGAGGCGGCCCGCGCGGTGATCGAGGTCGATGCGTTCTCACAAGCTGAAATCGAAGGCGCGTCGAAGGCCGGAGCCGACAGCGAGGCCGCCTAACGCCCCCGCACCGGGATGTTATACTCCGCAGCAACAAAAACAGCGGTCACCGGGACAAGGGACGATGAGCGAGACCGACAACCGTCTGCAGCGACTGCAGGAAGCAACCGAAGCTGTCAATCGGATCCTGTTGGGCAAGGACCGCCAGGTGAACCTGGCGTTTTGTTGCCTGCTGGCCCGTGGGCACCTGCTGATCGAGGACGTCCCCGGCGTGGGGAAAACGACCCTGGCGCATGCCATGGCCCGGGTCATCGGCTCCAACTATCAGCGCGTCCAGTTCACCAGCGATCTCCTACCCGCCGATATCCTCGGCGTTTCGATCTACAAGCGGGAAAAGGACGTATTCGAACTACATCCCGGCCCGATCTTTTCACAGGTTATCCTGGCGGACGAAATCAACCGGGCGACGCCCAAGACCCAGAGCGCGCTGCTCGAGGGTATGGCCGAAGGCCAAGTGACGATCGAAAACGAAACACATGCCCTGCCCGATCCGTTTTTCGTGATGGCCACACAAAATCCCCTGGACCTGGTCGGCACCTTCCCGCTTCCCGATTCGCAGCTCGACCGATTCCTGATCAGTTTTTCCATCGGCTATCCAGCGCCGGAAGCCGAACGTGCGTTGCTGGTGGCGGAAGACCGAGCATTGCTGCTCGACCGCACCGAGCAAATCCTGAGCCCCGCTGAAATCCGGGCCCTGCAGGAGGACTGCAACGCGATCCACGTCAGCGAAAACCTGCTCGATTACGTGCAGGCCCTGCTCGCCGAAACGCGGGATGAACGCTGGTTCGAGGCCGGCCTGTCGCCGCGCGCCGGCCTGGCCCTGCTGGCCGCCAGCCGAGCCCACGCGTTCCTGGCCGGTCGCGATTACGTGGCCCCCGAAGATATCAAGACCATATTCCCCGCCCTGACCCGTCATCGCCTGAGTCCTTCCGGCTTCAGCCAGGACCCCGAGGAGCAAGTCAGGGAGCTCCTGTCCCAGGTTCCCATTCCTTAGCCCGGGTGGAAAGCGTCGCCGGCAGCGAAGATTTTCAGCCCGCGGGGCGGTTCGATCGTTGGCTGCTGGAACGCGTTCACAGCCGGCGCGGCGTGACGGCCCTGCCGCACACCCTCGAATACCGGGACGTTTACGTGTTGCCAACCGGGTTTGGCGCCTGGTTCGGACTGTTGCTGGCACTGATGCTGGTCGGCGGGCTCAACTTCAATAACAACATGACCCTGGGCCTGGGTTTCCTGCTGGCCTCGATTGCGCTTCTGACGACGCTGCTGGCCTATCGAAACCTCGTCAACATCACAGTTCATGGCGTGATGGCCAAGCCGGTATTCTGCGGCGAGACGGCGACCTTCCGAATCCTGTTGCACAGTGATGAAGGCCGTCATCGCTTCGCGGTATCGGTTCTCAACGACGAGGGGCGAGACTGCGATGACCTGCCGCCGCAAAGCACCGTCCGACTCGAACTCACCCAGCAGACTTGGCAGAGGGGCTGGATGGAGATGGACCCGTTCCGGGCTGAAACACGCTATCCGCTTGGCATGTTCCGGGCGTGGTCTGTTCTGATCCCCCGCGCCCGTTGTCTGGTTTACCCACAACCCGCGGCCCAGGCTCCCGCCCTGCCGAAAACCGGGCGGGGAGAATACGGCGCCGCCCGACCCGGAGAAGGCGAACATTTCCACGGATTGAGGGAGTACCAGCCCGGTGACCCCATTCGCCAGATCGCATGGAAGGCCAGTGCCCGGCACACCAAGCTCTATTCGCGGCAAATGGAGTCGCCACGCGAGGAAGCCTGCGAGCTCAACTGGTACCTGATGGGAAGCGGGAACACGGAGGAGAAGTTGTCCATCCTCACGGCGTGGATTCTGCGCGCCGAACGTCTGCAGATCCCGTACAGTCTCGAAATGCCCGGCGCCGCGTTGCCCGCGGACCTCGGCGAGGAACACCGGGACGCCTGCCTGGAAATCCTGGCGCTGTTCAATCCATGAATCCGACAGCCCGCAACCCGATGCTGTGGGTCATCGCCACCTTCACACTGGCGCTGTTGCCACAGGTTCTGCGCATGCCTCCAGCCGTTGCACTGTTTGCGCTTGCGCCGCTCGCCTGGCGCGTTGCGGCCGAAGTCCGTGGCTGGAATCCCTTACCTGCGATGTTGCGCCATGTACTCACGGTGCTGGCCTTGATGGCTTTGTTGTTCTCCTACGGGGACCTGTCCGGGCGCCGTGCGGCCGTCAGCTTGCTGGCGGTGATGCTCTCGTTGAAGCTGATCGAATGCTATCGATTCCGGGACGCGCGACTGGTTGTCAGCTTCAGCCTGTTCCTTTGCGCGACGCAATTCCTGTTCGGACAAAAGATCGGGATGCCGGTTTACGGCGTGGCGGTCACGCTGCTCGCGCTGGCTACCCTGGTGCGCTTGCAACGCGTCGAGGCCTGGGCCACCCGCGGGACGCCCCCGCGCCCGCGACACTCGTCCCTGGCGGAGTTGGGGTTCAGCCTGCGTCTGCTGGCGCTGGCGGTGCCGGCGGGACTGGCATTTTTTCTGCTGTTTCCGCGCCTTGCGACCCCGCTGTGGGGCATCCCGGAAACCACGCTTGACTCGAAAAGCGGCCTCTCGGATTCGATGGCGCCGGGAGATATCCAGAAACTGTTCATGGACGACAGCCCGGCCTTTCGCGTCACGTTCGAAGGCCCCGTGCCGCCTCCCAGCGAACGCTACTGGAGGGGTCCTGTTTTTTGGCGCTTTGACGGCCGCACCTGGACAGACAGCTTTTACAGCCGAAATCTCCCGGCGAACCCCATGCCCCCGGACGATGCACCCGGGGTGTATCGATACAGCGTGCAGATGGAGCCCAATGAGCGCAAGTGGCTTTTTGCGCTGGACTACCCGGCCATCGAGCCGCCCGATTCGCGAATTACCGTTGACTTCCAGATTCTGCGCCGCGACCCCGTCTTGCAGCTGTACCGGTATCGCATGGTATCCAACCCGGACTTCAGGGATTCACCCCTGAAGCTCCCGGCCGAACTGGCGTTCAATGCCTTGGAATTGCCCGAAGGGTCCAACCCCAGGACGCGCGCGATGATCGAGGAATGGCGCAGTCAGTCACCGAGTCCTTCCGATTTGGTCGACCGGGCCTATCGGCACTTCGGTGAGGACCCGTTTCGCTACACGCTGGATGCGCCGGTGTTGGGTGAGCATTCGGTGGATGAATTCCTGTTCCAAAGCCGCGCAGGCTTTTGTGAGCACTACGCGTCTGCGTTCGCGGTGATGATGCGCATGGCCGGAATCCCGGCCCGAGTCGTGACCGGCTACATGGGGGGCTACTACAACCCGCTGGGCGAATACCTGCTGGTCAGACAGTCCGACGCCCACGCCTGGGCCGAGGTCTGGCTGGAAGGCCAGGGCTGGACTGCGATCGACCCCACGGCGGCCGTATCGCCTGCCCGTATCGACCGCGGCTCGCTGGGCGCAGTGCCCGAACCCCGCTTCTGGATGGATGTGCCCTGGCTGCGCAGCATGAAAAACAGCGCGGATGTCGTTCAACAGCGCTGGAATGACTGGGTCATCGAATACGGGGCGCGCCAACAGGCAAATCTGTTGGCCCCGCTGGGCCTGGGTGCAATGACGCCGGCCTCCCTGGTGCTGATCCTGGCGCTGGTGTTGGGCCTGGTCGGGCTCGTCGTCGTACCGTTGGTGCTGCGAATCAGGGGGCCGTCGGAAAAAGATCCGGCAAGGCGCGCCTGGCTGCGGTTCCTCGGCCGCCTGAATCAGGTGGGCTACAGCGCTTCGCTGGCCAACGGCCCCCTGGAGCTGGCCGCGGACGCAGCGGCCCGGCTTCCTGCTCATCGGGAGGGCATCGTATCCATCAGCGAGCTCTATGCCCGCTGCCGATTTTCGGCCAACCCGCCACCGGTTTCGGACCTGGAGCAGGCGGTGCACCGGTTCCGACCCAAAAAATAGTAAAAAATGAGATTTTTTTGCGCTTTTCGCGGTCATAGAAGTAAGCAAAACGAGAGAAGGGAATATGCAATGCGACTTTTGATTCCGTTATTCGCTGCCCTGGCACTATCGGCCTGCACCACCGTGCCCGAACAGATCCAGGGTGAATATTCCAGCGTGAACCCCTCCCGGGTCGATCCCGCCGTGATCGGAAGCACGGTCCGTTGGGGTGGCGTCATCCTGGGCTCGCGGGTCGAACAGGGGCAGACCTGTTTCGAAGTCCTGTCCCGTCAGCTCGACAAGTACCTGCGCCCCGCGCGTGAAGACTACACCGACGGTCGGTTCATTGCCTGCAAGGCCGGGTTCCAGGACCCGTTGGTCTTTAGTCAGGGGCGTGAAATAACGGCGACCGGCACGATCCGCAACATCCAGGTCGGAAAGGTAGAGGACTACAGCTACACCTTCCCCGTTCTGGACGTGGATACCCTGGTGTTATGGGGGAAACGCCGCCAGGTCACCGTTTACCGGGGGTTCAGCGATCCCTGGCACTACGGCTACCCCTGGGGC
>JABDPF010000080.1 GCA_013042915.1 Lysobacterales bacterium | reverse complement strand
CGTGCGCGTAGTGACGCGAATCCGACTCGTACTCGACGTGCGCCGTCGCAATCGTGATCCCGCGCTCGCGCTCCTCCGGGGCATTGTCGATCTGGTCGAAGGCCTTGATCTCACCACCGTGAGACTCGGCCGCCACCATCGTCATCGCCGCCGTCAGCGTCGTCTTGCCGTGATCCACGTGACCAATCGTGCCCACGTTTACGTGGGGTTTTGTACGTTCAAACTTTTCTTTTGACATCGGAACAATCCTCTACTGTCAGCCTGGTCAAATGGCTCAGGCGGTTTTCTTAACGATTTCTTCGGAAACACTCGCCGGCGCTTCGGCGTAGTGATCGAATTCCATGGTGTACGTCGCACGTCCCTGGGTTTGTGAACGCAGGTCGGTGGCGTACCCGAACATCTCGGACAGCGGCACGTGGGCGTTGATGATCTTGCCCGACGGGCTGTCGTCCATGCCCTGGACGATACCGCGACGGCGATTCAAGTCACCCATCACGTCGCCCATGTAGTCTTCAGGCGTAACGACCTCCACCTTCATAAGCGGCTCGAGCAGCACCGGGCTGGCCTTGGAGGCGGCATTCTTGAACGCCATCGAACCGGCTACCTTGAAGGCCATCTCCGAGGAGTCGACCTCGTGGTACGAGCCGTCGAACAGGGTGACTTTCACGTCCACCACGGGGTAGCCCGCGATCACACCGTTGGTGATCTGCTCCTGGATACCCTTGTTGACCGAGTTGATGTACTCACGCGGCACCGCACCACCGACGATTTCATTAACGAACTCGTAATCGCCACCGACTTCCAGTGGCTCGAGGCGGATCAAGACGTGCCCGTACTGGCCGCGTCCACCGGACTGGCGTACGAACTTGCCCTCGGCCTCGACCGACTTGCGGATCGTTTCGCGGTAAGCCACCTGGGGACGCCCCACGTTGGCCTCGACTTTGAACTCACGCTTCATGCGATCGACGATGATGTCGAGGTGCAGCTCGCCCATGCCCGAAATGATCGTCTGACCGGATTCTTCGTCGGTGTGGACCCGGAAGGAGGGATCTTCCTGCGCGAGCTTGCTGAGCGCAACGCCCATTTTCTCCTGGTCCGCCTTGGTCTTCGGCTCCACGGCCACGGATATCACCGGGTCGGGGAATTCCATGCGCTCGAGGGTGATGACCTCGTTCATCGCACACAGCGTGTCACCGGTCGTGACGTCCTTCAGGCCAACGGCCGCGGCGATGTCGCCGGCACGCACTTCCTTGATCTCTTCGCGCGAGTTGGAGTGCATCTGCAAGATGCGGCCAACACGCTCTTTTTTGCTCTTGACCGGGTTGTAAACCGTGTCGCCAGACTTCAGCACACCGGAATAGACGCGGAAAAATGTCAACGTTCCGACAAACGGGTCGGTGGCGATCTTGAACGCCAGCGCGCTGAACGGCTCGTCGTCACTGCTCTTGCGCACGCCCTCGGTCTCGTCGTCGTTGATGCCCTTGATGGGGGGCACGTCGATCGGCGAAGGCATCAGGGCAACGATGGCGTCAAGCAGCGGCTGAACACCCTTGTTCTTGAACGCCGTGCCGCACAATACCGGCACGATGTCATTGGCCAGCGTGCCCGAACGCAGTCCTTCGAGGATCTGCTCGTTGGACAGGTCGCCGTCTTCGAGATAAACGTCCATCAATTCCTCGGAAGCCTCGGCAGCCAACTCGACCATGTACTCATGAGCGGCCTGGGCAGCGTCCTGCATATCGGCAGGAATGTCGGTTATCTCGTAATTCTGGCCCTGATCCACGGCGGCGGCGCCGTAGACGATGGCTTTCATATTGATCAGGTCGATAACGCCCTGGAATTTCTCTTCGGCGCCGATCGGCATCTGGATGGGCACCGGTCGCGCTCCAAGACGATTCTTGATCTGTTCCACGACCCGATTGAAGTCGGCGCCCGTTCGATCCATCTTGTTGATGAACGCCATGCGCGGGACGCTGTAGCGAGTGGCCTGGCGCCATACGGTCTCGGACTGCGGCTGAACGCCGCCAACGGCGCAGAATACGGCAACCGTGCCATCGAGCACACGCAATGAGCGCTCGACTTCGATCGTGAAATCTACGTGCCCCGGGGTGTCGATGATATTGACACGGTGTTCTTTGAACTGGCGCTCCATACCGGACCAGAAGCACGTGGTGGCGGCAGACGTGATCGTAATGCCGCGCTCCTGTTCCTGCTCCATCCAGTCCATCGTGGCGTTGCCATCGTGGACCTCACCGATCTTGTGAGAAACACCGGTGTAAAAAAGGATTCGTTCGGTCGTCGTCGTCTTTCCGGCATCGATGTGGGCCATGATGCCGATGTTGCGATAACGATCAATGGGCGTTGTACGGGGCACTGTTCAGTTCCTCGATATTCGTTAATGGGCCGCGCTTACCAGCGGTAGTGCGCGAACGCCTTGTTGGCCTCGGCCATGCGGTGCGTGTCTTCACGTTTCTTGACGGCCGTTCCGCGCTGCTCGACGGCATCCAGCAACTCGCCTGCAAGGCGGTTGGGCATGCTCTTCTCACCACGCCGGCGCGCAGCGTCGATGATCCAGCGCATGGCCAGGGTCTGGCGACGTTTCGGACGCACCTCGACCGGTACCTGGTAAGTGGCACCACCCACGCGGCGGGACTTGACCTCGACCATCGGGGCGACGTTCTCGAGCGCCTTCTCGACCAGCTCGACCGCATCCGCACTCTTGTTTTTTTCGCTGATGGTGTCGATGGCGCCGTAAACGATCTTTTCAGCCACGGACTTCTTACCGCTGACCATCACCATGTTGACGAACCGGGTGATCATCTCGCTGTGGAACTTCGGATCCGGCAGGATATCGCGTGCGAAGTTGGAATGTTTTCTGGACATATCGCTTTCCGTAAATTCGGTTCAGTGAAAATTCATTTCTTGGGGCGCTTGGCGCCGTACTTGGATCGGCCCTGGCGTCGATCGCTGACGCCGGCGGTATCCAGGCTGCCGCGCACGGTGTGGTAGCGCACGCCGGGAAGATCCTTGACACGACCTCCGCGGATCAGCACCACGCTGTGCTCCTGCAGATTGTGGCCTTCGCCACCGATGTAGCTGGTGACCTCGAAGCCGTTGGTCAGACGAACACGGGCCACCTTACGCAGTGCCGAATTCGGCTTCTTCGGGGTAGTCGTGTAAACGCGCGTGCACACGCCACGCTTCTGCGGGCAACCTTCCAGCGCCGGAACGTTGCTCTTTTCCATCTTCGCCTTACGCGGCTTGCGTACGAGTTGATTGATCGTCGCCATATTTCCAAAGTTTCCTTTGCTCTGACAAATTAAAAGGCAGCCAGGCTGCCCCGCTGCCGTTTTGACGCCCTAGAACGCCTGCTTCAGATAATGTCAAACGCCCAACCCTGAACGTTCGGGATTGGGCGCCGTACAGTCCGGCCCACGCGCCGGCGACATCGGCTCTCCGCCACGGTCTTTAATTACCGCGCGGCCCCCGTTTCACGAGGGATTGAATCTGTTAGCCGAACAATTATGCGACAAAGTTTTTCAGATTGCAATAGCTCGGAATCGGAATCCAAAAAAAGGGCCCTGTAGGAGCGACGTCAGTCGCGATAACATCGTTCACGATGTGACTTTTCGCGACTGACGTCGCTCCTACAGGAAGCTCCGGAACGGGCGCCCTGCCAACTCGGCAGGGGCGCGATCAACTACCTTCTTTTTCGTCTTCCAGGTTGGCAAACTCCTCGGCGGCGATTGCGGCAGCCAGGGCTTCGAGGTCGATGCTCTGCTCTTCCTCCGCCTCGCGCTTGCGTGAGCTGTGGTAGGCCATGCCCGTTCCGGCCGGTATCAGTCGACCCACGATCACGTTTTCCTTCAGGCCGCGCAGGTGGTCCGTTGTGCCGCGGACGGCCGCCTCGGTCAGCACCCTCGTGGTCTCCTGGAAGGAAGCCGCGGAGATGAACGACTCGGTGGCCAAGGACGCCTTGGTGATACCGAGCAACACGCGCTGATATTCGGCGGGGTGCTGGCTATCCTTGTCGAGACCGGCGTTTTCCTCGAGCACACGGCTCAGGTCGAGCTGTTCGCCACGCAGCAACTTGGTGTCGCCACCGTCCACGATTTCTGCTTTGCGCAGCATCTGGCGCACGATCACTTCGATGTGCTTGTCGTTGATTTTCACACCCTGCAGGCGGTAGACGTCCTGGATCTCTTTCACCAGGTACTCGTCGAGCGCTTCCACTCCGAGCAGGCGCAGGATGTCATGCGGATTCGGCTCGCCGTCCACGATGGTCTCGCCCTTCTCGACGCGCTCGCCTTCGAACACGATGACGTGGCGCCACTTCGGAATCAGTTCCTCGTAGTTTTCGCCATCGTCCTTCGTGATCACCAGGCGCTGCTTACCCTTGGTGTCCTTGCCGAAGCTGACGATGCCGGAAACTTCCGCCAGGATCGACGGCTCTTTCGGCTTGCGCGCCTCGAACAGATCGGCCACCCGGGGCAGACCACCGGTGATGTCGCGGGTCTTGGAAGATTCCTGCGGAATGCGCGCCAGCACATCACCGACTTTCACATCCTGCCCGTCCTGCATCTGCACGATCGAACCGGCCTGCAGGAAGTAGTGGGCCGGAATCTCGGTACCGGCCAGACACAGGTCCTTGCCCTTCGCGTCGGCCAGGCTGATCATCGGCCGCAAATCCTTGCCGGCGCTTCCACGCTGTTTCGGATCGGTGATGACCAGGCTGGTCAGTCCGGTGATGTCGTCCACCTGTTCGTTGACGGTGACACCGTCGATGAACTCGTAGAATTTCACCCGGCCGGCCACCTCGGTGACGATCGGGTGCGTATGCGGATCCCAGGTCGCGACCACGTCCCCGGCGTCGACGGCCTCCTCGTCGCGCACCGAGATGATCGCACCGTAAGGCACTTTGTAGCGCTCTTTCTCGCGGCCGTGGTCGTCGATGACCGACAGTTCGCCGGAGCGGGAAACCGCCACCAGCTTTTTGTCCGCATTTTCGACGGTCTTCATGTTGTGCAGGCGCGCCTTGCCGCCCGACTTGACCTGGATGTGGTCAACCGCCGCGGCACGCGACGCCGCGCCACCGATGTGGAAGGTACGCATGGTCAGCTGTGTGCCGGGCTCACCGATCGACTGCGCGGCGATCACGCCAACCGCTTCACCGATGTTCACCAGGTGGCCGCGAGCGAGGTCACGACCGTAGCAGGAAGCGCAAACACCGTGGCGAGTTTCGCAGGTGATCGTGGACCGCACCATGATCCGGTCGACGCCGTTTTCCTCCAGGTCCTCGACCAATTGCTCGTCGAGCATGGTGTTGCGCTGGATCAGCACGTCGTCGGTGCCCGGCTTCATGACGTCTTCGGAAACCAGGCGTCCCAGCACGCGTTCGCTCAGGGGTTCAACCACGTCACCACCCTCGACAATCGGCTGCATGGTGACGCCGTTGATGGTCTTGCAGTCCACCTCGGTGATGACCAGGTCCTGGGCCACGTCGACCAGGCGACGGGTCAGGTAACCGGAGTTGGCGGTCTTCAGGGCGGTATCGGCCAGACCCTTACGGGCGCCGTGCGTGGAGATAAAGTACTGCAACACGTCCAGCCCCTCGCGGAAGTTGGCCGTGATCGGGGTCTCGATGATCGAGCCGTCGGGCTTGGCCATCAGGCCGCGCATGCCGGCCAGCTGCCGAATCTGCGCCGCGGAACCTCGCGCACCTGAATCGGCCATGATGAAAATGGAGTTCATCGAATCCTCTTCCATCTTTTTGCCTGCGGCGTCCTTGACGGTGTTCTTGCCCATGCGCTTCATCATGGCTCGAGCGACCTGCTCGTTGGTGCGCGACCAGATGTCCACGACCTTGTTGTAGCGCTCGCCGGCGGTTACCAGACCGGACACGTACTGGTTCTGGATCTCGACCACCTCGGATTCCGCCGAAGAGAGAATTTTCTTCTTTTCCTGCGGGATCATCAGGTCGTCGATACCGATCGAGACGCCGGCTTTGGTCGCATAGTGGAAGCCGGTGTACATCAGCTTGTCGGCGAACACCACGGTCTTTTTCAGGCCGAGGCGGCGATAGCAGGAGTTGATCAGGTCCGAGATCTGGCGTTTCTTCAGAGGCTCGTTGAGCAGGCGGAACGGCATGCCGGACGGGCGGATTTCCGCCAGCAGGGCTCGGCCGACCGTGGTCTCGATCAGGTTGGTTTCCTGGCGCTCGACGCCGTGCTCCGAAACGATGGTCTCCTCGATGCGCACCTTGATTCGTGCGTGCAGTTCGATGACCTTGTTCTCGTAGGCACGGTGCACTTCGTCGATGTCGCTGAAGAACATGTCCTGGCCCTTCACGCCTTCAAGCTGTCGGGTCATGTAGTACAAGCCGAGCACGACGTCCTGGGTAGGCACGATGATCGGTTCGCCGTTGGCGGGCGACAGGATGTTGTTCGACGCCATCATCAACGCACGCGCTTCCAGCTGGGCTTCAACCGAGAGCGGCACGTGGACGGCCATCTGGTCGCCGTCGAAGTCGGCGTTGAAGGCCGTGCACACCAGCGGGTGTAGCTGGATCGCCTTGCCCTCGATCAGTACCGGTTCGAACGCCTGGATACCGAGGCGATGAAGCGTCGGCGCACGGTTGAGCATGACAGGGTGTTCGCGGATGACCTCGGAAAGAATGTCCCACACTTCGGCGCGCTCGGTTTCAACCAGCTTCTTGGCCGCCTTGATGGTGGCCGCCATACCGCGGCGCTGCAGCTTGCTGAAGATGAAGGGCTTGAACAGTTCCAGCGCCATTTTCTTCGGCAGGCCACACTCGTGCAGTTTCAGCTTCGGACCCACCACGATCACGGAACGGCCGGAATAATCGACGCGCTTGCCCAGCAGGTTCTGGCGGAAGCGCCCCTGCTTGCCCTTGATCATGTCGGCCAGTGATTTCAGCGGACGCTTGTTGGTGCCCGTGATGGCCCGGCCGCGACGGCCGTTGTCGAGTAATGCGTCGACCGCCTCCTGCAGCATGCGCTTCTCGTTGCGCACGATGATGTCCGGCGCGTTGAGCTCGAGCAGCCGCTTCAAACGGTTGTTGCGGTTGATCGTGCGACGGTAGAGATCGTTCAGGTCCGAGGTCGCAAAGCGGCCTCCGTCCAGCGGAACCAGCGGGCGCAGGTCCGGCGGAAGCACGGGCAGCACCGTCATGATCATGTTTTCGGGACGATTGTTCGACTCGATGAACGCCTCGACCAGCTTGAGCCGCTTGGACAGGCGCTTCATCTTGGTGACCGAACGCGTGCCGTCGATCTCTTCGCGCAGATTGCGCTCCTCTTCCTGCAGGTCGATGCTGCGCAGCAGGTTGTAGATTGCCTCGGCGCCCATCTTGGCTTCGAATTCGTCGCCCCATTGCTCCATCGTGTCCAGGTACTGCTCGTCGGTCAGCAGCTGGCCGCGCTCGAGGTCGGTCAGGCCGGCGTCCAGCACAACGTAGGACTCGAAGTAAAGGATGCGCTCGATGTCGCGAAGGGTCATGTCCAGCATCAGGCCGATGCGCGAAGGCAGCGACTTGAGGAACCAGATATGCGCTACCGGGCTGGCCAGCTCGATGTGCGCCATGCGCTCACGGCGCACCTTGGTCAACGTGACCTCGGTGCCGCACTTTTCGCACACCACGCCGCGGTGCTTCATGCGCTTGTACTTGCCGCACAGGCACTCGTAATCCTTCACCGGCCCGAAAATCGCGGCGCAGAACAGGCCGTCGCGTTCGGGCTTGAACGTCCTGTAATTGATGGTTTCCGGCTTCTTGACCTCGCCATAAGACCAGGAGCGGATCAGTTCCGGCGGCGCGAGGCCAATCCGGATCGCATCAAAGTCCAGCGGCTGGCGCTGTCTTCCGTAGAGATTGAGTAGGTCTCTCATTTCTGATCGTCTCCTGTCAGGATTCTTCCAGTTCGATGTTGATGCCCAGCGAGCGGATTTCCTTCACCAATACGTTGAAGGATTCGGGCATGCCTGCAGCCATCTGATGGTTGCCATCGACAATGTTCTTGTACATCTGGTTACGGCCGGTCACGTCATCGGACTTCACGGTCAGCATTTCCTGCAGGGTGTAGGCGGCGCCGTAGGCCTCCAGGGCCCAGACCTCCATCTCACCGAAACGCTGTCCGCCGAACTGCGCCTTGCCGCCCAGCGGTTGCTGGGTCACGAGGCTGTACGGTCCGGTCGAGCGTGCGTGCATCTTGTCGTCAACCAGGTGGTTCAGTTTCAGCATGTACATGTAACCGACCGTGACCGGGCGATCGAAGGGATCGCCAGTACGGCCGTCATACAGCGTGCACTGGCCGCTGGCCGGCAGTCCGCCGAGCTCGAGCAGCTTCTTGATCTCGGCCTCGGGCGCGCCGTCGAACACCGGGGTCGCCATCGGCACGCCGCCCCTCAGGTTGCCCGCCATGGTCATGATCTCCTCGTCGGAGAATTCCTTCATGTCCACACGGCCTTTCTTATCGCTGTTGTAGACCTGACCCAGGAACTTGCGCATCTGCGGCACGCTCGCTTTTTCTTCGAGCATCTCGCCGATGCGGTTACCGAGGCCCTTGGCGGCCCAGCCCAGGTGCGTTTCCAGCACCTGGCCAATGTTCATTCGCGACGGTACGCCCAGCGGATTCAGGACGATGTCGACCGGGGTGCCGTCCTCCATGTAGGGCATGTCCTCGGTCGGCACGATCATGGAGATCACGCCCTTGTTGCCGTGGCGCCCAGCCATCTTGTCACCGGGTTGGATGCGCCGCTTGACGGCCAGGTACACCTTGACCATCTTCAGCACGCCCGGCGCGAGGTCGTCACCCTGGGTGATCTTGCCCTTTTTCTCTTCGAAACGGGCATCGAAACCCTTACGCTGCTCCTTGAGCTGGTCCGCCATCTGCTCGAGCAGTTCGTTCAGATCGTCGTTGGCCATTCTCAACTTGAACCAGTCCTCGCGGTCGAGGCCGCGCAGGTAGGTCACCGTGAGCTTTTGGCCCTTCTTCAGTTTCGGGCCCTTGTTGGCGACTTTGCCGACCAGGGCGTTTTCCAGACGCTGGTAAATCGCGTTCTCGACGATGCGCAACTGGTCGTCAAGATCCTTGCGAACCTGGCGCAGCTGCTCTTTCTCGATCGAAATCGCGCGGTCGTCTTTCTCGACACCGTCGCGGGTGAAGACCTGCACATCGATCACGGTGCCGTCCATGCCGCTGGGCACGCGCAGGGAGGTGTCCTTCACGTCGGACGCCTTCTCACCGAAGATGGCCCGCAGCAGCTTCTCTTCCGGGGTCAGCTGCGTCTCGCCTTTGGGCGTGACTTTACCGACCAGAATGTCGCCGGCGCCGACCTCAGCACCGATGTAGACGATGCCGGACTGGTCCAGCTTGTTCAGGTTGTGCTCACCCACGTTCGGAATGTCGGCGGTGACTTCCTCGGACCCGAGCTTGGTGTCGCGGGCGACGCAGGTCAGTTCCTCGATGTGGATCGTGGTGTAGCGGTCTTCTTGCACCACGCGCTCGGAGATCAGGATCGAATCCTCGAAGTTGTAGCCGTTCCAGGGCATGAACGCCACCAGCATGTTCTGGCCCAGCGCCAGTTCACCGAGGTCGGTAGACGGGCCATCGGCCAGTACGTCACCAGAGGACACCATGTTGCCCACCTGGACCAGCGGGCGCTGGTTCATGCAGGTGTTCTGGTTGGAACGCTGGTACTTGGTGAGGTTGTAGATATCCACACCCGGGTCGCCCACGGGCACTTCGTCCTCGTTGGCGCGCACGACGATACGACCGGCGTCGATCTGGTCGACGATACCGCCGCGCCGGGCAACGGCTGTCACACCGGAGTCGGTGGCCACGGCGCGCTCCATGCCGGTACCGACTAGCGGCTTCTCGGCCTTCAGGGTCGGTACTGCCTGGCGCTGCATGTTCGAGCCCATCAGTGCGCGGTTGGCGTCATCGTGCTCCAGGAACGGCACCAGGGAGGCCGCCACCGAAACAATCTGCTTCGGTGAAACATCCATGTAGCTGATTTCCGAAGGCTCCTTGAGCATGGATTCACCCATGTGCCGACAGGGAACGAAGTCCGCCGTGAACTTGCCGTACCTGTCGAGCTCGGCGTTTGCCTGGGCGATGACGTAATCGCCCTCTTCGATCGCTGAGAGGTATTCCACGTCCTGCGTGACCTTGCCGTTCTGAACTTTGCGATAAGGCGTTTCGAGGAAACCGTAATCGTTGGTCCGCGCGTACACGGCCAGCGAGTTGATCAGGCCGATGTTCGGGCCTTCAGGGGTTTCGATCGGGCAGACACGTCCGTAGTGGGTTGGGTGCACGTCGCGCACTTCGAAGCCAGCGCGCTCGCGGGTCAGACCTCCGGGGCCCAGAGCCGAAACGCGACGCTTGTGCGTGACCTCCGACAAGGGGTTGTTCTGGTCCATAAACTGGCTGAGCTGCGAGGAGCCGAAAAACTCCTTCACGGCGGCCGCGACCGGCTTGGCGTTGATCAGTTCTTGCGGCGAGAGGTTTTCGCTTTCGGCCACGGACAAGCGCTCGCGCACGGCGCGCTCCACGCGGACGAGGCCAACGCGGAAAACGTTCTCGGCCATTTCACCCACGCTGCGCACGCGGCGGTTGCCCAGGTGATCGATGTCATCGACGCTGCCCTTGCCGTTGCGGATATCGATCAGTACGCGCAGCACATCGAGAATGTCCTCGCGATTGAGCACACCGGAGCCCTCGACTTCCTTGCGGCCCACGCGTCGATTGAATTTCATGCGGCCGACCGCGGACAGGTCGTAGCGCTCCTCGGTGAAAAACAGGTTTTTGAACAGGTTTTGCGCTGCGTCTTTGGTCGGCGGCTCGCCCGGACGCATCATCCGGTAGATTTCGACCAGCGCCTCGAGCTCGGAGCGCGTCGGGTCGATGTTCAGGGTATTGGAGACGTACGGCCCCTGGTCGAGGTCGTTCACGTACAGCAGGCTGAGCTTCCGTACGTTCGCCTCGCGAAGTTGCTCGAGCAACTCTTCAGTGATCTCGGTGTTGGCCTCGGCCAGCACTTCGCCGGAATCCTTGTCAACGATCGTGTTCGAGATGATCCTGCCGACCAGATACTCGTCCGGCACCTCGAGCGCATTGACGCCGGCCTCCTCGATGAGTCGGACGTGGCGGGCGGTAATCCGCTTGCCATTGGGAACCAGGACCTTGCCGGTTTTCGAACGGATGTCGAAATAGGCGGTCTCGCCGCGCAGGCGTTCCGGGATCAGTTCGAGCTTGGCGCCCGACTTCTTGAGCATGACGTTCGTCGTCTCGAAGAAGGTGCCGAGAATTTCCTCGTTGTCCATGCCCAGGGCACGTAGCAGAATCGTCACCGGCAGTTTGCGGCGGCGATCGATGCGCGTGAAGATGGCGTCTTTGGGATCGAACTCGAAATCCAACCAGGACCCACGGTAGGGAATTACACGAGCGGAAAACAGTAACTTGCCGCTGGAATGGGTCTTGCCGCGATCGTGGTCGAAGAACACGCCGGGTGAACGATGCAACTGCGAGACGATGACGCGCTCGGTACCGTTCACGATGAAGGTGCCGGTTTCTGTCATCAACGGCAGGTCACCCATATAGACTTCCTGCTCTTTGACATACTTGACGGGCTTCTGCTTGGCGGAGCTTTCCTTGTCGTAGATCACCAACCGAACCTTGACGCGCAACGGGGCACCGTAGGACATGCCGCGCAGCTTGCATTCCTTCACGTCAAACACCGGGTCGCCCAGCTTGTAGCTGACGTATTCGAGCGCTGCGTTACCCGAGTAGGCGACGATCGGGAAAACCGATGTCAGGGCGCCATGAAGGCCGCGTTCGCGCCGCTCACCCTCGGGCACTGCCAGCTGAAGGAATTCCTGATAGGAGCGAATTTGCGTTTGCAGCAGGTAGGGCACGTCCAGAATGGATTGGCGCATGCCAAAATCCTTGCGGATACGCTTTTTTTCGGTGAAAGAATAACTCATGATCTGATTCCGCCCGTTCGATCAAACTTTAAAAAAAATACAAGCAGAAGCAGGCCGGAGGCATTCGCCCCCAGCCCACTTCCATTCAGCCCCGAAAACCAGGGAAGAAGATTTACTTAACCTCGACAGAAGCGCCTGCTTCTTCGAGCTTCTTCTGGATTTCCTCGGCTTCGTCCTTGGCAACGCCTTCCTTGACCGGGGAAGGTGCGCCTTCGACCAGGTCTTTCGCTTCTTTCAGGCCCAGGCCAGTGATCTCGCGAACGACCTTGATCACCGGAACTTTCTGGGAGCCGAAAGACGCGAGGACCACGTCGAATTCGGTCTGTTCTTCTGCTGCGGCGGCATCGCCACCAGCAGCCGGCCCGGCCGCAACTGCAACAGGTGCAGCGGCGGAAACGCCGAACTTCTCTTCCATTGCCTCGATGAGCTCTACGACGTCCATCACGCTCATGTTGGAAATTGTTTCGAGGATGTCTTCTTTTGAAACGGCCATTGTCGTCTCCGTAATCGTTAAAGTTTGGGGTCAAAAACCCGTGAATTGGTTAAATACTCAAGCAGCTTCCTTGGCGTCGCGAACGGCTGCAACCGTTCGGACGAGCTTCGCATGCGGCTCGGCGAGGGTGCGCACGAATTTCTCGATCGGTGCTTTCATCACGCCCATGAGAATCGCGATGGCTTGGTCGTAGGTCGGCAGGCTCGACAGGCGCTCCAGTTCGGAAGCGTCGTAGAGCTGGCCACCAACGACGACAAGCTTCGTGATTAATTCATCGTGGTCTTTGGAAAACTCCTTGACCAGGCGTGCGGCTGCACCGGGATCTTCCATGCTGAAGGCCAACAGGAGCGGTCCCGTCAGTGATTCCTGCATGCATTCGTACTCGGTACCCTCAACGGCACGTCGCACCAGCGTATTCTTGGCCACCTTGAGATAGACACCGGTCTCACGCGCCTTGGCGCGCAGGTCCGTCATCTCCTCTACGGTGAGGCCCCGATACTCGGCTGCAACAGCGGCAAGTGCTTTGTTGGCCGCATCGGCCACCTCGGCTACAACTGCTTTTTTCTGCTCAATATTGAGCGCCATTGGTTACCTCCTGTGTCTATTGCCCGGTTGCCCGGACAGTCGACCCGTTACCAGTGGTGACCCCAAAATTCTGGAGCTGCCACCATCTGCGCAGGCTGCGGCCGGTCTCCCGGTGCGCGCTTAAGCGGTTTTCCTTCCCGTGGCGGCGAAGGCCTACCGTACCTGCGGTCTCTGACGGTCTATCCCGGCCAAACAACAACCGGAGCAGCCCGCCTTTAGATCGCTTCCCTTGAAGGCGAAGCGATAATTCTGTTCTCGAGGGCCGTCGGGCCCTTTACACATCCAGAGTCGAGCGATCGACCAGGATGCCCGGTCCCATCGTCGTCGACAGCGCAACCTTCTGCAGGAAGGAGCCCTTGGACGCCGCCGGCTTCAGCTTGACGAGGTCCTTGACCAGCGCGTTGAGGTTGCCCTTCAGGGCGTCGACCTCGAAATCGACCTTGCCGATGGTGCTGTGGATGATGCCCGCCTTGTCGGTGCGGAACCGCACCTGGCCGGCCTTGGCGTTTTTAACCGCCTGCTCTACGTCTGTCGTGACCGTGCCTACCTTGGGGTTCGGCATCAGGCCCCGGGGACCGAGCAACTGGCCCAGCTTGCCCACAACGCGCATGGCATCGGGGGTGGCGATCACCACGTCGAAGGCCATGTCGCCTTCCTTGATCTGGTCGTGCAGGTCGTCCATGCCCACCACGTCCGCTCCGGCTTCCTTCGCCTTGTCGGCGTTTTCACCCTGGGTGAATACGGCGACGCGTACCGTTTTGCCGGTGCCGTTCGGCAGCACGGTCGAACCGCGGACGTTCTGGTCCGACTTGCGCGAATCGATGCCGAGACGAATCGCGACATCGACGGATTCGGTGAACTTGACCTTGCTGGAACCTTTCAGCAGTTCCAGTGCTTCGTCGAGTGAGTAGGCCTTGCCGGGCTCGAGTTGCTCCCGGATAGCGTTCATGCGTTTACCTGACCGTGACATTATTCGACTCCCTCCACATCCAGGCCCATGCTGCGGGCAGATCCGGCGATGGTTCGGACGGCTGCATCTATGTCGGCAGCGGTCAGATCGGGCTCTTTCGCGCGGGCGATCTCCTCCAGCTGCGCTCGGTTCACTTTGCCCACCTTGTTGGTGTTCGGCTCACCACTGCCCTTGGGAATACCGGCGGCCTTGCGCAGCAGCACGGCGGCAGGCGGGGTCTTGGTGATGAATGTGAAACTGCGATCCGAGTAGACCGTGATGATCACGGGAATCGGCATGCCGTTTTCCATGCTCTGCGACTTGGCGTTGAACGCCTTGCAGAATTCCATGATATTGACGCCATGCTGACCCAGGGCCGGGCCCACCGGTGGGCTCGGATTCGCCTGGCCAGCAGGCACCTGCAGCTTGATATAGGCTGCGACTTTCTTAGCCATGTTGTAACCTCCCGGGTTCAAACGCCCGGCGACTCAGCGCCCAGGCTCCCCATCTGTTTAGGCGCCCCAACAGGCGCACCCGATGTTTGCCGTGGCGCGAAGCACCAGTCGCAAACGCCTAATTGCCGCAGTGTGAGGACGAATTTCATCGCATTGCGATGAAAGCAATACTCACCCTGCTCCTAAGACTTCTCCACCTGGTGAAACTCGAGTTCCACCGGGGTCGAGCGCCCAAAAATCAGCACCGCCACTTTCAGGCGGCTCTTGTCGTAGTCGACTTCTTCAACCACGCCATTGAAATCGTTGAACGGACCGTCTACCACGCGAACCATCTCGCCCGGTTCGAATAGCACTTTGGGCCGCGGTTTGTCCACGCCTTCTCGAACGCGGTTCAGGATTTGGTCCGCCTCGCGCTCGGTAATCGGTGCTGGTTTGTCGGCCGTACCACCGATAAAACCCATCACCTTCGGCACGTTCTTCACCAGGTGCCAGCTGTCGTCCGTCATTTCCATTTCCACCAGCACGTAGCCGGGGAAAAACTTCCTGTCGGAACGGCGTTTTTGCCCGCCTTTCATTTCCACGACCTCTTCGGTCGGGACGAGTATTTCGCCAAACAGTTCCTGCAGGTCTGAGCGCGCAATCCGATCTTCCAGCGATCGTTGGACCTGCTTTTCATAACCCGAATATGCGTGAACGACGTACCAGCGCTTAGCCATCCATCAACCCCCGACCAGGGCGCGGACCGCGGCGCCGAGCATCCAGTCGATTCCTGCCAGGAACAGTGAGATCAGTATCGTCACGATCACGACCATCAGTGCCGTCTGCAGGGTTTCCTGGTGCGTGGGCCAGACAACCTTTCGCCGCTCGATGTCCGATTCTTTCAGAAAGCGAAAAAATGCCGAACCGGAGTCGGACTGGGCCGCGACCAGGGAAGCGATCACGGCAATTACGATCAACCCGACAACTCGAACGGGTGTGATCAACAGATCCTGGAACCAGTAATAGGCACCAACACCCG
The DNA here is from genome assembly GCA_013042915.1 of Lysobacterales bacterium. Classification (GTDB taxonomy): domain Bacteria; phylum Pseudomonadota; class Gammaproteobacteria; order Xanthomonadales; family SZUA-36; genus JABDPF01. The sequence goes on along the minus strand of JABDPF010000080.1, from coordinate 512 downwards.
CGATCAGCATCGCCGCTGCAATGGCGAGCAGTAGCGTATTTACGATCTGTGGCTTGCCGGCCTCAGCTTTTGGGGCTGTCTTAGCGTTCATATTCCCGTCATTATCCTTGGGGGTTGGTCAGTGGCAGGCCAGGAGGGACTCGAACCCCCAACCTGCGGTTTTGGAGACCGCTGCTCTGCCAGTTGAGCTACTGGCCTGCTGAACCAACCTGCGGACCATTCCGCAAAAAACCACGAAGCCGGTGGCCACATATCGACCACCAGCCCGTGTGATTTTTTTCCTGCTTTTGGCGCCAAGCGCCGACAGCAGAATCTTTTCAATGCGTTTCCCGGGGACGGTTTCTATCGCACCAGCGATAAAAAAGAACCCGAGAAACTCCTTGTCTCACTCGAAGATCTTGGCGACGACGCCGGCACCGACCGTGCGACCGCCCTCGCGGATCGCAAAGCGCAGACCTTCTTCCATCGCGATCGGCGCGATCAGCGATACCTTCATCTGGATGTTGTCACCC
>JABDPF010000076.1 GCA_013042915.1 Lysobacterales bacterium | reverse complement strand
TCCCCATTTCAAGCCCGACAAACGGATAAAACGAGGACACCATGGAACTCCTGGATTTCTTCATTGCCAGCGCCCACGCCCAGGACGCTGCCACGCCGCAGGCCGGCCTGATGTCGTTCCTGCCGCTGATCATCATCTTCGTGATTTTCTATTTTCTGCTGATCCGCCCGCAGATGAAGCGCGCCAAGGAACACAAGAACCTGGTTGCCGCGCTCAGCGTGGGTGACGAGGTAGTCACCAACGGCGGCCTGCTCGGCAAGATCACCAAGGTGGGCGAGTCATTCGTAACCGTCGAGGTGGGTGAAAATGTCAAGGTCAAGCTGCAGCGGCACGCCGTGGCCAGCGTGATGCCCAAAGGCACGATCAAGTCCGCCTGAGACGGACGCCCGCACAACAAGAACAGCATTTCCGAGGCTGAATAGATGAACCAATACCCTGCCTGGAAGTACGTGCTACTCATCGTGGTGCTCCTGGTGGGCGGGCTGTACGCCCTGCCCAACCTGTTTGGAGAAGACCCGGCGATTCAGATCACGTCCTCCCGCGGTTTCCAGATCCCGCAAGAGCTCGAAGCGGCTGTCGAAGACACGCTCGTCGGCGACAGCATCACCTTCAAAAACTCCGAGCGGGTCAACAACCGCCTCCTGTACCGCTTCAATTCCAACGAAGACCAGCTGGCCGCTTCGGCCGCGTTGCGCAAGGCGCTCGGCGACACCTACGTGGTGGCGCTCAACAACGCCCACGCCACGCCGACCTGGCTGCGCGTGGTCGGGGGCAAGCCACTGACGCTGGGCCTGGACCTGAAGGGCGGTGTGCACTTCCTGATGCAGGTGGACATGGATACGGCCCGCAGCCAGCAGCTCGACCGCTACGTGGATGATCTGCGCGCCGCGCTGCGCGATGAGCGGGTCCGCTACGTGTCGGTCCGCCGCGAGGGAAACGGCCTGCTGGCCCTGCTGCGCAGTGAAGAAGACCGTGAGCAGGCAGTGAACCTGATCCGGCAGGACCAGAGCCTGCAGGGCCTGAACGTGAGCCAGACGGATACCGGAGAGTATTTCGGGCTCTCGGCCACGGTCGAAGACCAGCAGTTGCAGGAATTGCAGCAGACGGCACTGAAGCAGAACATCACCACGCTGCGTAACCGCGTGAACGAAATCGGCGTCGCCGAGCCGCTGATCCAGCAGCAGGGCGCGGACCGCGTGGTCGTGCAGTTGCCCGGCATGCAGGACACCGTCGAGGCGAAGAAAATTATCGGCGCGACCGCCACCCTGGAGTACCGCGCGGTTGACGAAAGCAACGACCCGTTCACCGCCGCGCAGACCGGGCGTGTACCGCCGGAGTCGCGCTTGTACACCGACGAGCGCGGCCAGCCGATCCTGTTGAAGAAACGCCTGATCGTATCGGGTGACCAACTGATCGGCGCCTCGAGCGGTTTTGATCAGCAGACCGGCCAGCCGCAAGTCAGAGTGACCCTGGACGGCGTCGGCGCCAAGCGTATGCTCGATTTCACCCGCGACAACGTGGGCAACCGCATGGCGGTGGTCTACATCGAGCAGAAGCCCGGCGGCGTGAAAACCGAGGACGTGATCAGCGTGGCGGTGGTGCGGGAGCCTTTCGGAAAAGTTTTCCAGACCACCGGCCTCGACTCCATGAGCGAGGCCAGCCAACTGTCGCTGCTGCTGCGGGCCGGCGCCCTGGCCGCGCCGATGGAGATCGTCGAGGAACGCACCGTCGGCCCGACCCTCGGCGCGATCAACGTCGAACAGGGCTTCAAGTCGGTGATGATCGGCTTCGTTCTTGTCCTGATCTTCATGGCCGCCTACTACCGGGTGTTCGGCCTTGTGGCAAACCTGGCCCTGCTGGCGAACCTGATCCTGATGGTCGCCCTGCTCTCGATGCTCGGCGCCACGCTGACCATGCCCGGAATTGCAGGTATCGTGCTGACCGTCGGCATGGCGGTGGATGCGAACGTGCTGATCTTCGAGCGTATCCGCGAGGAACTGCGCAACGGCAATACACCGCAGGCGAGCATCCGCGCCGGTTACGACAAGGCGTTTTCGACCATCGCCGACGCCAACATCACCACGCTGATCGCGGCCTTCGTCCTGTTCCTGTTCGGAACCGGGCCGATCAAGGGCTTCGCCGTGACCCTGTCCCTGGGCATCGTCACCTCGATGTTTACCGCGATCATGGGTACGCGCGCCGTGGTCAACCTGATCTACGGCGGCAAGAAACGCGTCAAGAAACTGGCGATCTGAGGTGCCGACATGAGAATCCTAGACCAAACTACAAATATTGATTTTATCGGCAAGCGCAAGATTGCCTTTGCTCTGTCGGCCATCCTGATCGTGCTCAGCATTACCTCGCTGGTGACCCGGGGGCTGAACTTCGGCCTCGACTTCACCGGCGGTGCGCTGATCGAGGTGGCTTACTCCGACGCTCCGAATATGGAAGAGGTGCGCGACAGCCTGCTGAACGCCGGGCTCGATGATGCCGTGGTCCAGACCTTCGGGCTGGACACCGAGATCGTGGTGCGCATTCCGCCGCGGGCCGAAGAGGAGAGCAGCGCCGAGTTGTCGACCGTCGTTCTCCAGGCCTTGCGGGGCGGGTTCGAAGGTGATATCGAGGTGCGCCGCGTCGAGTTCGTGGGTCCGCAGGTCGGTGAGGAACTCACCGAGCAGGGCATCCTGGCGGTCGTGTACGCGTTGATCGGAATCTTCCTGTACGTGATGGTTCGATTCCAATGGCGCTTTTCCGTGGGTGCTGTCGCGGCCCTGGTGCACGACGTGATCATTACCATGGGCATCATTTCGCTGGTGCAGGTGGAGTTCGACCTGACGGTGGTTGCCGCCTTGCTGGCCGTGATCGGTTACTCGCTGAACGACACCATCGTTCTGTTCGACCGCATCCGCGAGAACTTCCCGCGCCTGCGTAACAGCAAGCCGATCGAGGTCGTGAACACGTCGGTCAACCAGACGCTGTCCCGCACCTTGATGACGTCTCTGACCACCTTGCTGGTGTTGATTGCGCTGTTCATTTTCGGCGGCGAGATCATCAACGCCTTCGCGTTCACGCTGATCATCGGTGTGCTGGTGGGTACGTATTCGTCCATCTACGTGGCCAGCACGACGCTGCTGGAACTGGGTGTGAGCAAGTTCGACCTGCTGCAGGTGGAGAAAGAGGGCGCGACGCCCGACAGCCTCCCCTGACGAAGAACCGGGGTCAGAGAATCGTGTAGGAGAGGCCCCTTGGGGCCGACCGCAACAATGAGCGGGCTTCGGCCCAAGGCCGGCCGTCAAGCGCGTGGCCTTATGATCTCAGGTTTGCGAAGAACATCAGGGTCAAAGTAGCCGGGCTACTTTGACCCTTCTTTTATGATTCTTTTTTCCGGCCGCTGTTCGGCTGCCAGTGCTTGTCGATAACTTGCTGTAATGCCGTCATCAGTTTGAAAGGCGCCGCGACGATGGTGTCGCTGTCCTCGACGGTGTCGTTTCCCTTGAAATCCAGCACCACGCCCCCGGCTTCGCGTACCAGCAGGGCGCCGGCCGCCACATCCCAGGGCTTGAGCGCGATCTCGTAGTAAGCGTCGAGGCGCCCTGCGGCTACCCAGGCAAGATCCAGGCTGGCCGTGCCGGCCCGCCTGAAATCCTCGGTGCGAGAGAACACAGCCTGGAACAGGCGTGCGTAGGCCTGCAGGCGTCCGCGCTGGCGAAACGGAAAAGCGGTGGCGACCACGGCGTCGTGCAGCGTCGTGCGTGCCGACACCCGGAGCCGTTTCTGGTTCATGAATGCGCCGCCGCCGCGGCTGGCGTAAAACATCTCGTCCCGCATCACGTCGTACACGACCGCGTGCTCGGTTCGGCCACGCACTTGCTGGGCGATCGACACCGCGATGTGCGGGATACCGTGCAGGTAATTGCTGGTGCCGTCCAGCGGGTCGATGATCCAGACGTGTTCACTCTCGCCGTCGGCCCCGCCTTCCTCGGCCAGGATAGCGTGGTCAGGGTGGTAGCGGCGGATTTGCCTTACAATCTCGTCCTCGCAGGCCTTGTCCACCTCGGTCACGTAATCGTGGCGGGCTTTGCGTTCGACGGGAATGGCGTCCACGTGCTGTAATTGGCGCCGCATGATGCTCGCGGCAGCGTGGGCGGCGTCGACGGCTACATTGATGACAGGGTGCATGATGTCTAATCAAACGGAGAAGGCGGCAAAGGATACCAGAAGCGGGGAAGCGATGGCAGGCGCGCAAGACGAAGACGTTCGGTCAGACCTGGCGCGGGTGCGCGTCGTGCTGATCAACACCACCCATCCGGGAAATATCGGCGCCACCGCGCGTGCCATGAAAGTGATGGGGCTCACTTCCCTGCATCTGGTGACCCCGAAGGTTTTTCCGCACGCGGACGCCACGGCGATGGCCTCCGGCGCAGACGATATCCTGCAACGCGCAACGGTGCACGATTCGCTCGATTCCGCGCTGGAGGGCTGCGTGCTCACCCTCGGCACCAGCGCACGCCTGCGCAGCCTGCCGATGCCGATGTTCGACGCGCGCCGGGCAGCGCGCCAGGCTTTGCAGGAATCCGGCACGCACGAGGTGGCGATGCTTTTCGGCCGAGAACGCTACGGCCTGACCAACGAAGAAATGATGCGCTGCCAGTACTTGGTCAACATTCCGGCCAACCCGGAGTACTCCTCGCTGAACCTGTCGCAGGCCGTGCAGATCATGGCCTACGAACTGCGCGTGGCCGCGATCGGCGAGGCCGACGTGTCGCTGCCGCCGCTGGACTGGGAGCCCGTCGACAACCGGCAGATGGAACGTTTTTTCGAGCATCTCGAGCACACCCTGCTGGACATCCGATTCCTCAATCCGCGCCAACCGAAGAAGCTGATGATGCGCTTGCGCCGGCTGTTCAACAGGGCGAGACCAGATCAAAATGAAATCAATATCTTGCGCGGCATTTTGAAAGCTTCGCAAGAGGCTGCTGCCAAGGACCGTTAAGCCGGTTGCACGACGTCGGCCCCTTTCAGCTCGCCATGTCGGCCCGCGGTTTGAGCCCGGGTTTCAGGTCGGGCGCGTCCTCGGGCAGTCCTGCTTCGAGGCGAAGTGGGATGACGCCCGCCCATATATTGGCGTCGAGGTCGCCGGCGGCGTCGCCGGGCGGACCGCTGCGGGTCTTGATGCTGAAGGTTTTCAACCGTAACCTCAGCAGTGAGGTCGCGGCCAGTTCCTTGCGGGTGGATCGCCGTACTTCCGCCGAGCGACCGGGCAGCAGGTGATCGACCAGCCGGTCAAGGCCCCGCGATTTGTCCTTTGTGTTTGTGACCTCCACCGCACGGCCGAACACCATCAGCGAGCGGTAATTCATCGAAGAGTGAAAAGCCGAGCGGGCCGCGACCAGGCCATCGAGGTGGGTAATCGTCACGCAGCAGGGAATCCCGCCGGCCATTGAGCGCAACAGTCGGCTGATCGATGAACCGTGCAGCAGCAAATCGCCGCCGTCGCGGCCCAGTGACATGGGCAGGACATACGGCTGCCCCTCGAGGGTGATCCCGACGTGACCGATCTTCGCTTCGTCGATGATGGCGCAGGCCAGGTCGAAATCTTTGCTGCCGCGTTCAGGCAGTCTTCGAAGCTTCGTATCGGGGTTTGTGGCCATGGCATTTCTCCTGAAGGGGGGGCATCGCAAGACGCGATTGTAGCCGCGATGGCCGTCGGCGCGGTAGCGGTCCGGGCGTGGGGTGGTTTAAGGCGCCCCAAGCATCCCCATATTGAAAAGGTATCGGAAATCAACACGGCACGTATTCAGGAATGGGAACGGATCAACACAACACGACGAAAGGCCAGGCAAGCGCCGGCAGTGGTGATTTCGGCGATTGGATGAAGGCCGTTTGGCAGGTCGTTCTGGGCATTCCGCGAGGGCATGTCCTGACCTATGGCGAGGTCGCCCGCCTGGCCGGCAAGGCACGCTGGGCCCGACGTGTGAGCCGGGCGATGCGCCGGGCGCCGCGCGGCGTGGAGCTGCCCTGGCACCGCGTTGTGAATGCCCAGGGAAAAATTTCCCTGCCACCCGACAGCCACGGTTTCGCCGAGCAGAAGCGTCGCCTCGAACACGAGGGCGTGGTGTTCGCCAAGGGACGGATCGACCTCGACCGTTACGGGTACCGGGGCGCGCTCGATCACCTGATCTGGAGTGACCCCCATTGACTGCTATAAGTGAACGCGGCAAGGCTGTTCTCGAAGCCTGGAGACGGTTTCGGCAGCGCAAATTTCTTGCGCTGTTGCTGGATGTCATGCTGATCGCCGCCGTGTTCCTGGCCATCCATGGCTGGCAAACGCGCAACCTGCCAATCGACGAGGCGGCCCCGGAAACGGTCCTCAGCCTATTGGACGGTTCCCGGTTTGCCAGCGCGGTCCAGCCGGGCGAAGCCGGCATCGTCTATTTTTTCGCGCCCTGGTGTGTGTACTGCAAAACCAGTATCGACAACCTCGATGACCTCGTGGCCGAAGGCCGGGTCGCCTGGGGTGCTGCAGTGGCCTTGTCCTATGGAGACGAAGGGGAGGTCGCGGCGTTCGTCGAAGAAACCGGGATCGATCTACCCGTCCTGATGGGGCACAAAGGCACCTCCGACGACTGGTCTATTCGGGGCTTTCCAACCTATTACGTGATCGATGCGAAGGGCCGAATTCACAGCCGCTCGGTGGGTTACTCGACAAAGCTGGGCATGCGGTGGAGGGCCTGGCGGGCCGAATCCTGAAGTTCTGCGAAAGCTCGTTGAAAAAAAGCCGGGGCGCCCCTTGCGCTCCGGCCTTTTCTCCGTTCGCGACCTCTGTCGCTCCTGCCGGTGGCTCAGTCGTGAGCGATGGGCTCCTCGGTGAACAGGTAGTCCTTCAATTCCTTGTCGAACAGCGGGTCCTTTCGGCGAATCCACTCCAGGACCATCGCGGCATGCTCCTTTTCCTCGTCGCGATTGTGTTTGAGAATGGCCGCCAGCTCCCGGTCTTTGCAGACGTCGATGCGCTGGTTGTACCAATCCACCGCTTCCAGTTCTTCCATCAGCGAGACGATGGCTCGGTGCATGTCGCGTGCGCCGTCGCTCAGTTCGTCCGTGGGCTCGTGGTAACCTTCATTTGCCATGTGAGTTCTCCTTGAACGCGTCGGTCAGTCTTGCGCCGATACCCCATCGGGTCAATCGGCGGCATCGTCATTGAAAATGTGGACGTCACGCTGCGGATACGGGATGCTGCAGCCGGCGGCTTCGAGTTGCACCTTGGCCTCCTCGAGCAGGTCGCCGTAAACCGTCCAGTAGTCGGCGGTCGCCGCCCAGGGTCGCACCGCGAAGTCGACGCTGTTGGCGCCGAGTTCCTTTACGAAGATCTTGGTTGCGGGCTCATCGAGCACCAGCGGGTGCTTCTCGCAGATTTCGGTCAGGACACGGCGGGCGACTTTGAGATCGTCGTCGTAGCCCACGCCGAACACCAGGTCCACGCGGCGCTGGTCGAGCGCGGAGTAGTTCGTGATCGTGTCGGAATAGATTTGCGAATTGGGCACGATGACCAACTTGTTGTCGGGGGTCGTCAGGTAGGTGCTGAAAATCTTCACCTCGACGATGGATCCGGACACGCCGGCCACCTCGACCAAATCGCCCTGTTTGAACGGCCGGAACAGGATGATCATCACCCCGGCCGCGAAGTTGCCCAGGGAATCTTTCAGCGCCAGACCGACGGCCAGGCCGGCCGCACCGAGAATGGCGATCAGAGAGGTGATCGGAACGCCGAGCTTGTCCAGCGCAGCGAGGATCACGGCGGCCAGCAAAATGGCGTACACGATGTTGCTGAGGAACTTGACCAGCGTGGAATCGAGCTCTGCCCGTTCCATCATCTTGCCCAGGAAGTTCGTCACGCGGTTGACGACCCATTTACCCACGATGAAGATGACGAGCGCGAGCAGGATCTTGATGCCCCACTCGGTCAGCAGGGGCATCAGCATTTCAGTGTTGAAATCCATGTTCTCTCCTAGATAGTTTCAGTTTGATGCGAGGCAGCGCTCAGGTCAGGTCGTCGCCCGGTTCCAGATACTGCTCCATTTTGTCGGCCGTCGTGGCCACGTTTCGGATCGTGTAATCCAGTTCGTCTTCGCCAACAAAGGCGTAAGGCAGGTTTTCGCACATCTTGATATAGGGCACGCCATCCATGTCGCCAACGGCCAAGTAACCGACCCGTTGCATCAGATTGATGCGCAGGCATTTCTCTGAGTCCAGGTCCGCCAGTGGCGCGACCGGGGTCTCCACGCGCAGGACGCGGCGGCCATTCTCGGTCTCCAGTTCGGCGAGAAAGATGCTCTGCCGCCGGCCCTTGTTGACCGGGAATTCGAAGCTGACGATAAACGGCTCGTCCGTGGTCAGTTCGTACAGCTCGGAAATGTGCATGCGGATTTCCGCAAAGGTATCCATTGTGTTCTCCCTCGTGTTCTTGACCGCTACTTCGGTGTCAGGCGCACCGCGCCGTCGAGACGGATGGTGCTGCCGTTCAAGTATGCACTCTCGATGATATGGGCCGCCAGTTTTGCGAATTCCTCGGGCCGCCCCAGGCGCGACGGGAACGGAATCGAGGCCGACAGCGATTGCTGGACGTGTTCGGGCATACCGTCCACCATCGGGGTCCAGAAAATCCCCGGGGCAATGGTCATCACGCGAATACCGAAACGCGCCAGCTCGCGCGCCATCGGCAAAGTCATGCCCACCAGGCCGCCCTTGGAGGCGGAGTAGGCGGCCTGGCCGATCTGGCCCTCGAAGGCGGCCACCGAGGCCGTATTGATGATCACGCCACGCTCACCTTCGGCGCCCTCGGCGTTGTGCTGCATGCGATCGGCCGCGGCTTTGGCCACGTTGAAGCTGCCCACCAGGTTGACGCTGATGGTCTTGGCGAAAAAATCGAGTGGCATCGGTGCTTCACGGCCGAGCACCCGGCCCGCACCGATGATTCCGGCACAATTGACCGCGACGTTGATCCCGCCCATGGCTTTTTCCGCCCGGTCGAGGGCCTCCACGACGCCGTCTTCTGAGGTGACGTCGGTTCGGATGTATTCGGCGCCTGTCTCGGCGGAGGCGGACGCGCCGGCTTCGTCATTAACGTCCAGCATGACGGCCTTGCCGCCGTTGTCGAGGACGTGGCGCACCACGGCCAGCCCCAGTCCGGAGACACCGCCCGTGACGGCGGCCTTTACCTGTGAAAGTTGCATTGAAAAGCTCCTGCCTGGATTCAGTCGATTTCGATGGCCATGGCGGTGGCTTCGCCCCCGCCGAGGCACAAGGACGCCACGCCGCGCTTCAGTCCACGCTGGCGCAGGGCGTAAATCAGGGTGACCAGCAAACGCGCGCCGGAAGCACCGATCGGATGGCCCAGTGCGCAGGCACCGCCGTTGACGTTGACCCGCTCGTGGCCGATGCCGTTGTCGTGCATCGCCGCCATGCTGACGGCGGCGAAGGCCTCGTTGATTTCAAAGAGGTCCACGTCGTCCATCGACCAGGCGGCTTTCTCGACCACCTGTGCAATCGCCGCCGAGGGGGCGGTCGTAAACCACTCCGGTTCATGGGAATGCGTGGCGTGCGCGACGATACGCGCCATGGGCTGCAGTCCGCGCTGTGTGGCATTCTCCCGGGTCGTCAGCACCAGGGCCGCGGCACCGTCCGAGATTTTCGAGGCATTCGCTGCCGTCACCGTTCCGTCTTTTTTGAACGCCGGGCGCAAACCGGCCATCCGGTCGATCGAACAGCGCCCGGGTTCTTCGTCCGTGTCGTAAACGGTCTCTCCGCGGCGTGTTTTCACGGTGACCGGGGCAATCTCGTCGGCAAACGTGGCGTTCGCAACCGCGGCCTGTGCGCGGCGTATCGTTTCCGCCGCGAACGCGTCCTGGTCTTCGCGGCTGAAGGCATACTTCGCGGCGCACTGCTCGCCGAACATACCCATCATCAGGCCGTCGTACGGGCTTTGCAGACCATCGAAAAACATGTGGTCGAGCACCTCGCCGTGCCCCATGCGCATTCCGCCGCGCGCCTTCGGCAGCATGTAGGGCGCCCCGGTCATCGATTCCATGCCGCCGGCGATCATCGTGGCGGCGCTTTCCGCCCGAATCAGGTCGTGCGCCAGCATCACGGATTTCATGCCCGAGCCGCATACCTTGTTGACGGTCAGTGCCCCGACAGACACTGGAATTCCCGCTTTGAGTGCGGCCTGACGAGCCGGGGCCTGGCCCAGTGCGGCGGGCAGCACGCAACCCATGATGACTTCGCCCGCCTCGTCTTTTCCGATGCGGGCCTGTTCGACCGCGGCCGCGATGGCGGCGGCCCCCAGGTCGATCGAGCTGCAGTGCGTGAACTGCCCCTGGAAAGAACCGATGGGCGTACGCTTCGCGCCCACGATGACGATGGTGGTGTCGGACATCCTGATTTTCTCCTTGTACCCAGGGGCCACGGGAACGTGACCCGACAAGATGGAAACTGGTCTTCTATTCTAGCCGATGACGGCCCGGCGGAGGATGCTTTTGAGTCGCTTTTCGCCGGCCCATCAAAGTCGCGGCCCGGGGCCATTTCTGACCCCGGGCCGCTAATCCCGACACACTTGAGTCGGGTGGCGAGATATTCTGCCATCCCGTGCGTGTTGGAGCTCGTCCCTCTGCTCTCCCGTACTGCTTTCCAAACTACAATACGCTGCCGTTCGGATTTCTGCAAACTGGTCTGGAGCAAGGTATTACTTGTGCGGACTGAGCGTGTCGGACTTGGTATGCAAGCGGGGCGGCGCGGTAGAATAGGCCATCGCAAAAGGGAAGCAGACATGAGCCAGACCGCCGACCGGATTCCGGGCGTAGATGCCGAAAACGCCACACCACTGCGGTTCGTGACCGCCGCCTCGTTGTTCGACGGCCACGACGCCGCCATCAACATTATGCGCCGGCTGATCCAGGCGCAGGGCGTGGAAGTCATCCACCTGGGTCATAATCGCAGCGTGCTCGACATCGTTAACGCGGCAGTCCAGGAGGACGCGGACGCGATTGCCGTTTCGTCCTACCAGGGCGGTCACATGGAGTTTTTCCGTTACATGGTCGACTTGCTGGCCGAAAGCGGCGCCGGCCATGTTCGCGTCTTCGGGGGCGGGGGCGGGACCATCACTCCCGAAGAAATCCGCGAGCTCGAAGACTACGGAGTGGAGCGCATCTACCACCCGGACGACGGCATGAACCTGGGCCTGGTGGAAATGATCGAGGACGTCGTCGCGCGCGCCACACAGGCTCGCGAATCGACGCAGGCGCCGACGGAACTCGATGCGTCCAGGCCCTCCACCATCGCGCGCCTGCTGTCGGCACTTGAGGACGAGGTCTTCAGCGAGGCGGAACTGAAGCTCAAGCGGCGGGAGTGGGAGGGCAGGTCGAACCGGGCCCCGGTGATCGGCGTTACCGGCACCGGCGGAGCCGGCAAATCCTCCGCGACCGATGAACTGCTGAACCGGTTCGCGCAGAATTTCCCGAAAATGAAAATCGCGGTGCTGGCCGTAGACCCGACGCGTCGCCGCACCGGCGGCGCCTTGCTCGGAGACCGCATTCGAATGAATTCTCTGCGCAACGAGAACCTCTTCATGCGCAGCATGGCGACCCGGCGCCAGCACCTGGCGACGTCGGCCATCCTGCAGGACGCCATTTCGGCCCTGCGGTCGGCGGGGTTCGACCTGGTCATCGTGGAGACCGCCGGAATCGGCCAGTCCGATTCCGAGATCGTCGACCTGGTGGATTTCCCGGTTTACGTGATGACCAGCGATTTTGGTGCGCAGAGCCAGTTGGAGAAGATCGACATGCTGGACTTCGCCGAGCTGGTGATTCTCAACAAGTACGACAAGCGGGGCGCCGAAGACGCCTTGCGTGATGTCCGCAAGCAGTGGAAACGCAACCACAACCGCTTCCACGTCGACGACCGGGACGTGCCCGTCTACCCGACCATCGCGAGCCAGTTCAACGACCCCGGCATGACCTGGATGTTCGTCAACCTGTGTCGGCTGTTGCGTGACAAGCTGGACCTGCCGGCAGACGACTGGACCCCGGAGGTCGATACGTCTGTCAAAGAACCCCGGGCCACCGTTTTGATTCCGCCCAAGCGTATTCGCTACCTTGCCGAAATCGCCGAACAGGGCCGCTCGATCAATGCCGACATACAGCGCCAGGCCGAGGCTGCCAGCCTCGCCCAGAATTATTACGAGTCGCTGAAAATTCTTGAAGACGAGCACCTGCCCGAACCTTTCGCGCGCTACGTTTCGTTCGCGCTGCGGAACGAAGAGGACACGGACCGCTCGCTGGTGCTGCTGCGGCAACGCTACGACGCCGCCATCAGCGAGCTGGGCGAAGACGCCATTGGGCTGCTCAGGGGCTGGTCCGAGCGCAAGGAAGGCCTGCGGACCGAGCAGTATCGCTACGAAGTGCGCGGCCGGGAGATCAGCGGCGCCAATTTCCGTGAATCGCTCAGCCGCCTCCAGATTCCGAAGATCGGCATGCCCCGCGACGGCGACTGGGGTGAACTGTTGTCCTTCCTGATGCGAGAAAACCTGCCGGGTTCGTACCCGTACACGGCCGGCGTTTTTCCTTACCGCCGGGCCGGCGAAGATCCGATTCGCATGTTCGCGGGGGAGGGAACGCCCGAGCGCACCAACCGCCGTTTCCATTTGCTGGCCGAGGGGCAGCCCGCGGTCCGTTTGAGCACGGCCTTCGACTCGGTGACGCTGTATGGTGAGGACCCGCACACCCGGCCCGACATTTACGGCAAGGTGGGCAACTCCGGTGTGTCGATTGCCACGCTGGACGACATGAAGAAACTGTATTCGGGCTTTGACCTCTGCGCCCCCAACACCTCGGTGTCGATGACCATCAACGGCCCGGCGCCGATGATCCTCGCCTTTTTCATGAACACCGCTATAGACCAGCAGGTAGAGCTGTACCTGCACAAGCACGGCCTGTGGGACGGGGCCAAAAAGAAGATCGAAGCGCACTTCAAAGACCGGCTCCAGCCGGCATACCACGGCGACCCGCCGAAAGGGAACAACGGCCTGGGCCTGGCGTTGCTCGGCATCACGGGTGACAAACTGCTGGACGCGGAGACCTACGCGAAAATCAAGGCCGACACCCTGACCCGCGTGCGCGGCACCGTGCAGGCGGATATCCTCAAGGAAGACCAGGCCCAGAACACCTGCATCTTCTCCACTGAATTCGCGATGCGGATGATGGGTGATATCCAGCAGTACTTTGTCGATCACGGCGTGCGGAATTTTTACAGCGTATCGATTTCCGGCTACCACATCGCCGAGGCGGGGGCGAACCCGATCAGCCAGCTGGCCTTCACCCTGTCGAACGGATTCACGATCGTCGAGTACTACCTGGCCCGCGGGATGGAGATCGATCGCTTCGCGCCCAACCTGAGCTTTTTCTTCAGCAACGGCATGGACCCGGAGTACACGGTTATCGGCCGGGTCGCGCGGCGCATCTGGGCGCGCGCCATGCGCGAACGCTACGGCGCCGGCGAGCGCAGCCAGAAACTCAAGTACCACATCCAGACCAGCGGGCGCAGTCTGCACGCCCAGGAAATCCAGTTCAACGACATCCGCACGACCCTGCAGGCCCTGTACGCGCTGTTCGACAATTGCAACAGCCTGCACACCAACGCGTACGACGAAGCCATTACGACGCCAACTGAGGAATCTGTGCGAAGAGCCGTTGCTATCCAAATGATAATTAACAAGGAATTAGGTTTAAATTTCTGTGAAAATCCGTGGCAGGGCAGCTTTATCGTCGACGAGCTGACCGATCTCGTCGAAGAAGCGGTGTACCAGGAATTCGAGCGCATTTCGGAGCGCGGGGGCGTGCTGGGCGCCATGGACACGATGTACCAGCGTGGCAAGATCCAGGAAGAAAGCCTGTACTACGAGAGCCTCAAGCATGACGGCAGCCTGCCCATCGTCGGCGTCAATACCTTCCTGCCCCCGGACGGTGGTCACGGAGAGGTCGGTGAGATCGAATTGATGCGATCCTCGGACAGGGAGAAGGATCAGCAGGTCAGGAACGTCGAAGCGTTTCGCCAGGCCCACCGGGCCACCGGCAAGGACGAACTCGTGCATCTCCAGCAAGTCGCCAGGCAGCGCAAGAACACGTTCGAGGCGATCATGGACGCTGCCCGCTACTGTTCGCTGGGCAGCCTGTCCCACGCACTTTACGACGTGGGCGGTGAATACCGGCGAAACATGTAGCCTCGGCCGCGGTGAAAAACCTGGTATTTCTCAGCCTCGATTAGCGGGGCGACTTCGTCATCGACGACGATCACGCGGTGGGCCCGTTGGCCTGCATCGTTGGTGCTGCGTCAAGCAGCGCGCGAAATCCGCTTAACGCGGGTTCCGCGTTCATGAGATAGTTTGCCGAATACATCCACGAGGGGACGAACCATGGGTGATGTGCGCTACCCGAACACGGCTGTCGAACGCTTTCTTGAATACGTCGCTTATGACACGCAGTCGAGCGAGGACTCGGACAGCTACCCGAGTACGCCGGGCCAGCGGGTCTTGTTGGAACGCCTCCGGGACGAGTGTCTGGAGCTCGGCCTTGAGGACGTGGAGATGGACGAGTACGGCTACGTATTCGCGACCGTACCGGCTACCAGCAAAAAAATCGACGTACCGGTTATCGGCTTCCTGGCCCACGTGGATACGTCTCCCGAGGCGAGCGGAAGCGACGTGAAGCCGATCATGCACGAGAACTACGATGGCGGGGATATCGTCTTGCCCGACGACCCCGCCGCCGTGATCTCGGCGGCTGACAATCCGGCGCTGGCCGAACAGGTCGGCAACGACATCATCACGGCGTCGGGCACCACCCTGCTGGGTGCCGACAACAAGGCCGGCGTCGCCGAAATCATGGCGGCGGCGGAATACCTGCTCGCCCACCCGGAGATTCCGCACGGAACAGTCCGCATCGGATTCACACCGGACGAGGAGGTGGGTGCGGGAAGCCGGTACTTCGACGTCGACCGCTTTGGCGCCTCCTGTGCCTACACGATGGACGGCGAAACGCTGGGTGAGTTGCAGGTGGAGACCTTTTCGGCGGATTCCATGGTTATCACGTTTCACGGTTTCAACACGCACCCGGGTTTTGCCAAAGGGCGGATGGTCAACTCGATCAAGGTAGCTGCCGATTTCATCACGAGCCTGCCGGGCGATACGTTGTCACCGGAAACGACCGAAGGCTACGAGGGCTTCGTCCATCCCTACACGCTGGATGCCGGCGTCGAACGGACCGCGGTCAAGTTCATCGTCCGTGATTTCAGTGAAACCGGGTTGAAGGAAAAAGAAGCCTTGTTGGAAAACCTGGCGCGCGCGGCGGTCCTTCGTTGCCCGGGCAGCAGTGTCGACACCATCGTCGAGGAATCGTACCGCAACATGAAAGAGGTGCTGGATCATTACCCCGACGTGCGCGACCACGCACTCGAAGCCATTCGCCGTGCCGGCCTGGAGCCGAGCGTGGAACCGATTCGAGGCGGGACGGACGGCTCGAAGCTCTCTTTCATGGGCCTGCCGACGCCCAACATCTTTGCCGGGGAGCACAATTTCCATTCGCGCTTCGAGTGGATTTCCACCCGCGACATGCACAAGGCGGTGGAGGTGATCATCGAACTGTGCCGCGTGTGGGAGGAAAAAAGCTAAAAACGAGACCTAATCCAGCCTGATCGGGATGTGGCCGATTTCCTTGTAGATGATCGAAATCGGTTTTTTGGCCGACAGGGTAATGATGCGGGCGTTGGTGCCGTACATGAAGTGCGAGGTTACGTAAACATGGAGGCTGTTTTCGGTTGACAGGATCTCGTGAATCGTCTTGCGGATCCGCTCTTCGTGTTCTGGCGTCAGGCTGAAGCTGAAGTCACCGACTTCCAGCATATAGTGACGGAACGTCAGCGGCGGCGCGTCCCTGTGGAGCAGCACGGCCCGATACAGTTGGCGCAGGTGATCCGGCGGCAACACGAACCCCGCCTGCTTGTCGCTCAACAGCCAGTAGATTTCATTGTCATGGTCGGCCAGGCTTTCGTGTTCTCCGAAGGTCTGACACCAGCCTTTGAAATAGGCTGCGTAGCGCTTGACGTCCCGTTCCAGCATTGGCTCCTATTCTAAACAATTACGAGTTTGTTATGCTGCACCGTCTTTTAGAGCCTGCACGTGCCGGATGAACCAGCGAGCCCAACGATCGCAAGCCACACCTTACCTGAAGCCCGCCTACCGCTGGTACGTGCTGGGTTTGCTGACGCTGGTCTACACGTTCAATTTTATCGACCGGCAGGTCCTGGTGATCGTCCAGGAACAGATTCGGGACGAGCTGGGCCTGATGGACTGGCAGTTGGGCCTGTTGTCCGGCCTCGCCTTTGCCGTGTTCTATTCCGTCCTCGGCGTACCGATTGCGCATGCCTCCGAGCGTTTCGGTCGAAAGCGCGTGGTAGCACTTTCGCTGGCGAGTTGGAGTCTGCTCACGGCCTTGATGGGCGCAGCACAGAACTTTGCACAGCTGGCGCTGTTGCGGGTAGGCGTCGGGGTAGGGGAGGCCGGCGGAAGTCCACCCTCCCATTCGATGATCTCGGATATTTTTCCCCGGCGGCGCCGCGCATTGGCGCTCAGCGTGTTTTCGATGGGTGTCTATTTCGGCTACCTGCTGGCTTACAGTACCGGCGGCTGGGCGGCCGAGACCTTCGGTTGGCGCAGCACCTTCGTTATCGTCGGCTTGCCCGGCGTTCTGATCGCCCTGGTGCTGGCCCTGACCGTGCGCGAGCCGCCCAGGGGCCTGGCTGAACACGGCTATGTCGCCGCCGCGAAAAAGCGCGTTGCCGCGCCCCCCGGTTTCCTGGAGACATTGAGGCAACTGTGGTCGCGAAAGTCGTTTCGCTATCTGGCGCTGGCCGGAAGCCTTCAGTCTCTGGCCGGTTACGGCGTCGGGAATTTCATGCCGTCTTTCATCATTCGCGCCCACGGGATGGCGATCGGGGACATCGGTTGGCGACTTGCACTCATCACGGGTCTCGGCGGTGCGATCGCGATCCTTGGCTCCGGTCTGCTGACCGACCGCCTGTCCGAGCGATCACAGGGCTGGTACGCCCTGTTCCCGGCGTTGGCGATTGCGCTTACCGTACCGCTGGCTTTCGCCGTTTTCCTGTCCGCCGAACCGGGCCGGATGTTCCTGGCCTACTTGCCGTACGAGATGCTGGGGGCGACCTGGCTGGGGGCCACCCTCGCCGTCACCCACTCCCTGGTCGGGTTGAGGCAGCGTGCCGTGGCCTCGGCCGTGTTGTTTTTCCTGGTGAACCTGATTGGCCTGGGGCTGGGGCCCCTGCTGATCGGGACGCTCTCCGACCTGTTCCGACCCGAGATGGGTGACGCCGATGGCTTGCGTTATGCCATGCTGGGCACGGCCGTGGTCGCGAAGACGGCCTGCGTGATTTACTTTTTGAGGGCGGCGCGTTCCCTGCAAGGCGAACTCGCGACTTGATTCACCCGGTAACGGCCCTATTTCTTTGTATTGAGGATCACTGCACACGAAACGCAAGGAGAGAACCACATGGCCCATGAATTGCCACCACTGCCCTATGCCAAGAATGCCCTGGAGCCCGTCATATCCGAGGAAACCCTCGACTATCACTACGGCAAGCACCACCAGGCCTACGTGACTAATCTTAACAACATGGTCCCGGGCACCGAATTTGAAAACGCCTCGCTGGACGACATCGTGATGAAAGCCAGTGGCGGAATTTTCAACAACGCCGCCCAGGTCTGGAACCATACCTTTTACTGGAACTGCCTCAGCCCCCACGGCGGCGGCGAGCCGTCGGGCGCGCTGGCGGACGCCATCAACTCGGCCTTCGGATCATTCGACACGTTCAAGGATGAATTCACCAAATCGGCCGTCGGTAATTTCGGCTCGGGCTGGACCTGGCTGGTGAAAACCGCCGACGGTAGCGTCGAGCTCGTCAACACCACCAACGCCGGCAACCCGATGACCGAGGGCAAGACACCGCTGCTGACCATCGATGTCTGGGAACATGCCTACTACGTCGATTACCGCAATGCCCGGCCCAAGTATCTCGCCGAGGTCTGGAAACTCATCAACTGGGACTTCGTAGCCGCAAACTACGGCTGATGGACGCCAAGTTCAACGTACTCGGCGAGCCCCTGACGCCCTGTTCGGAAGAACCCCTCACCGGGTTCTTCCGGGACGGTTGCTGCAACACGTCGCCGCAGGATCTCGGCCGTCACGTGGTATGTGTGCGCGTGACGGCCGAGTTCCTGGAATTCTCGAGATCCAAGGGCAACGACCTGATCACCCCCATGCCGGAATACCGTTTTCCAGGTCTCAAGCCGGGCAACCAGTGGTGCCTGTGCGCCATGCGCTGGCAGGAGGCGATGGAAGCGGGGGTGGCGCCCAAGGTGGTGCTCCAGGCGACCCACGCCGCTGCGCTCAAGGTCGTCAAGCTTGCTGATCTCAAGCGCCACGCGATCGATCTGGTCTGAAAAAGGAAATATCACCGTCATGAACCGGATATTTGTGCTTGTCGCAATGTTACTGATGTCAGCCCCCGTAGCCGCCGACACCCGAAGCGAGTTAAGAGCCGTGCTGGACTACTTTGTAGAGGTCTGGAACGAGAACGACACCGCGGCCCTCTCCAGCTACTACCATTCCGACTTCGTCATGATCAACGATGAGGGGGCGGTCAGCCGCGAACAGTTTTTAGAAAACGTGAGCATGATCGGCAACAACGGGGGAGATCGCGGGACCCTCGAGCAGGCCAATATTCGGATCACCCCGCTGGGCGACGACCACGCCATGGCCTTCGGTCTGACGACCCTGACCTTCGACGACGGCTCGAAATTGCAAAACTGGTTCATCACCGTTTACGTCAAAACACCGTTCGGCTGGAAAGCCTTGCTGACCCGCAATTGATGCCGGGAATCCAGGTTCGCTGAATATCGAGTCATAGCGCGACAGCCTGCGCTTAACGTGCAGTAGATCAAGTCGAAATCGGTCGCTCCGGGCTACTATTCCAGCGTCCCCACCAACCTGGGTAACCCGATATGAAAAACCGGTACAACTGCATTGTCATGGGCGCCGCAGGGCGTGATTTCCATCTCTTCCTCACCTTCTTGCGCGGCAACGAACATTTCCACGTGAAGGCCTTCACGGCCACGCAAATTCCGTTCATCACGGGACGTCCGTTTCCCAAGTCGATGGCGGGACCGGGTTACGATGAGGACATACCTATTTACGACGAATCGGAACTGCCGCGCCTGATCAGCGAACTCGACATCGATTTCGTCTTTTTCGCCTACAGCGACATCGCGCACGCAGACTTGATGCACAAATCCAGCCTGGTCCAGGCGGCCGGCGCGAGTTTCATCCTCGCCGGACCGGACCACACCCAGCTCGTATCGGACAAGCCGGTCGTCAGTATCACCGCCACACGCACCGGCGCCGGCAAGAGCCCGCTGACCCAGCACCTGGCGCGCTATCTCACCGACCAGGGCAAGAAAGTGGCCGTCATACGCCACCCGATGCCGTACGGCAACCTGGAACTCCAGGCAGTGCAGCGTTTTGCCACGCCCCAGGATCTCGACGACCACGAATGTACCATCGAGGAGCGCGAGGAGTATGCGCCCTACGTGGACATGGGTATACCGATTTACGCCGGCGTCGATTACCAGGGCATCCTCGACGAGTCTTCACGCGAGGCGGACATTGTCATGTGGGACGGCGGCAATAACGACTTCTCCTTCATCAAGCCGGACCTCGATATCGTCGTCGTGGATTCGCTGCGTGCGGGGCACGAGATTGACTACTTCCCGGGCGAAGTGAACTTCCGACGGGCGGACGTGCTGGTAATCGGCAAGGTCAACTCCGCGAAGCCGGGCGCCGTGGACGGCATTCGCGAGCGGGCGAAACTCATGAACCCCGCTGCGACCATCGTCACCGCGGATCTCGAAGTGGCCATCGACAGGCCGGAGCTCATCGAGGGCAAGAAGGTGCTCGTTATCGAAGACGGCCCGACCGTCACGCATGGCGGAATGGCTTTCGGCGCTGGCTGCGTGGCGGCGGAGCGACTGGGCGCGACGGCGGTGGAGCCCCGCAGGTACGCCGTCGGAACCATCGCGGACACGTACGATGCCTATCCGCACATGACACACATCCTGCCGGCCATGGGCTACTCCGATGAGCAGCGCGCGGCGCTGGCGGAAACGATCAATGCCTGTGCAGCAGGGGAGGGTATTGCCGCCGTGGTGGACGCCAGTCCGGCCCGGCTCGATCGCATGCTGGAGCTCGACGTGCCGATGGCCCGGGTCACCTACCGGTTCAAACAGCTCGACGGACAGCCGCTGGAAGAAAAAGTCCAGGAACTGCTCTGATCCGAACCATCACCGGTCCCGCCCCGACCGTGCGCGGCCAGGGCGGGATTGTGCTTTCAAGGCCCGGCTGATACGCTGCCCGCAACCCGATTCCAGGTTGCACCGATGGCCAAATACGCTGACATCACGGGCTGGGGCAAATGCCTGCCGCCCGCCGTCCTGACCAACGACGACTTCGCCTCTGTTATTGACACATCCGACGAGTGGATCCGCAGCCGCAGCGGCATCTCGGAGCGCCGTGTCTCGCATGTTCCCAACAGCGACCTCGCCGCTGTCGCCGCTCACCGGGCGATGGCTGCGGCGAACGCGAGCCCCGACGAGATCGACCTGCTGATCGTCGCTTCGACTTCGGGGGACAACATGGTGCCCTCGACGGCTGCTTACGTGCAGGCCAAGACCGGCGCCCTCAACGCCGCCGTGTTCGACCTGAACGCGGGATGCAGCGGATTCATCTACGGCCTGGAAACGGCCACCGCCATGATCCGTGCAGCCGGCTACCTTAAGGTCCTCGTCATCGGTTCCGAGCGCCTGACCTGGTTGATCAATTTCTCCGACCGCGGTTCCGGCGTGCTGTTCGGGGACGGCGCCGGCGCAGTGGTGCTCGAGCCCAGCGACGAGGAATGCGGCCTGCTGTCCGCTCACTTGGGTTGCGACGGACGATATGCCCATATCCTCGAGGTGCCGAACTCCGGTACCGGTGGCGATCGGTTCAGGGACAACTACAACATCTTCGACATCAATTTCGACGGGCGGGAGATTTTCAAGCGCGCGGTGAAAGGCATGGCCAGCGAGGTCAAGAAAGTGTTGCGGGAAACGGGTCTCAAGCGTGACGACATCGACCTGGTGATTCCCCACCAGGCCAACCTGCGCATCATCGAGTCCCTGGCGCACTTTTTGAAGGTTCCGATGGAGCGGGTGGCGGTCAACATCCAGCAGTATGGCAACACGTCGGCGGCAACCATCCCGGTGGCCATGTGCGAGATGTTGGAGCAGGGCCGGATCGCCCCGGGAGACCGCATTATGCTGGCCGCCTTCGGCGCCGGGCTGACGCGTGGCGCGGGTTTGCTGCGCTGGGGGCAGCGCGTTACGCCCTTGTCAGAGAGCGATGCCGAACTGCCGCCGTGCGACCAGACCGCCCTGGAAATACTGGGCGACGCGATCGAACACACGCTGCCATGATTACCCTATTCTGGTGCCCCCAGACACGGGCTTCGCGTGTGCTGTGGATGCTCGAGGAACTGGGCGAGGCGTTCGAGGTCCGCCTCGCTGACGTGCGTAACCCGGACAGCCTGGACGATGACTTTCGCGAGGCCAGCCCCATGGGCAAGGTGCCGGCGTTGCTCGATGACGCCGCGGGCGGGGTCGTGAAGATGGCCGATTCGGCGCCGATCTGCCTGTACCTTGCGGACCGCTACGCCTCTGGGCGGTTGGCGCCCGCCGCGGACGATCCGGCGCGCGGGCGTTTTTTGTTCTGGATGTTCTTCACGCCCGGAGCCATCGAGCCGGCCATGATGGAGAAGTTCGTTGGTTTCGAGGTCAACCCCGGCAGTTGCGGCTGGGGAAATTACGAAAAGATGATCGAAACGCTGTCAGCGGGCGTGGCCGAGGGTCCGTGGATCATGGGCGATCGCTTCACGGCAGCGGACGTGCTGCTGGGGTCCTCGGTATTCTTCATGAAGCAGTTTGGCCTGCTCGCTGAAGGCTCTGCCCTGGAGCCCTACCTGGAACGTTGCCAGGCGCGCCCGGCCTACCAGGCTGCGATGAGCCGCGAGACAGACTGACTCACAATTCCGATGCAGGAGGCCGCTGGGAGCCTTAAAAACAACGGGGTCAGAGCAGCTTGGCTACTCTGACCCCGGTTTGGTTGCGGTGATCAGTCCTCGGCCAGCGCTGCGTGAGCGGCAGCCAGGCGGGCGATCGGCACACGGAACGGGGAGCAGGACACGTAATCCACGCCCAGCTTGTGGCACAGGTGAATCGACTTCGGATCACCGCCGTGCTCGCCGCAGACTCCGATCTCCAACTCACCGCGGGTCTTGCGGCCCTCGTCGATGGCGATCTGCATCAGGCGGCCGACACCGTCCGGATCAATGCTGGTGAACGGGTTGTCTTCCAGCATCCGGGTCTGGATGTAGTGCACCAGGAAACCGGTTTCCGCGTCGTCCCGGGAGATGCCGTAGGTCGTCTGGGTAAGGTCATTGGTTCCGAAGGAGAAGAACTCGGCCGTCCCCGCGATTTGGCTCGCGGTCAGCGCAGCACGCGGAATCTCGATCATCGTTCCGAACATCATCGGGAGTTTGGTGCCGGTTTCCGCGCAGACTTTCTCGGCAATCTCGGTCAGCGGTCCGACCATCGCGTCCAGTTCGCCCACGTGGGAGACCAGCGGGATCATTACCTCGGGGTGCACCTCTACGTTGTCCTCGGCACAGCGCGCCGCCGCTTCGAACATCGCCTGGACCTGCATCTTGTACAGGCGCGGGATCAGCATGCCGAGGCGCACACCGCGGGTACCCAGCATCGGGTTGGATTCGTGCAGGCTCTCGACGCGCTCGAGCATATGGCTCTTGGATTCGATCTCTTCCAGGGCGGCGTCCATCTCCTTGAGGCTGTTGAGGTTACGCATGCGCAGCTTCAGGTCTGTCAGTTCCGCCATCAGGTCGTGCGCGGACGGCAGGAATTCGTGCAGCGGTGGGTCGAGCAGTCGAATGATGACGGGAAGCCCGTCCATGGCCCGGAACAGGCCTTCGAAGTCAGTGCGCTGCATCGGCATCAGGGCGTCGATGGCCTCGTTGCGCTCGGCCGGGTTACTGGCCGTGATCATGCGCTGCATGATCGGCAGCCGTTCCTCGGCGAAGAACATGTGTTCGGTGCGGCACAGGCCGATGCCCTGGGCACCGTACTCGCGGGCGCGCTTTGCGTCGTCAGGGTAGTCCGCGTTAGCGCGAACACCGAGTTTGCGGAAATCGTCCGACCATTCCAGGATTTTCAGCAGATAGGGATCCTTGATGTCCGGTTCCACCGTCGGCAGGTTGGCGTGGTAGACCAGGCCCAGGTTGCCGTCGATGGACAGGTGCTCGCCTTCCCGAATCACCAGGTCCTCGCCGACCTGCATGCGGTGGTTGTCGAGATCGATTTCGATTTCGTCGACGCCGACCACCGCTGGCTTGCCAAACTGCCGGGCAACCAGCGCCGCGTGGCTCGTGCGACCACCCTTGGAAGTGACCACGCCCTTGGAGGCCAGCATGCCGTGCACATCGTCGGGCCGGGTTTCCGGCCGGACCAGGATAACGTTCTTTTTCTCCTCTTTGGCCCAGCGCTCTGCCAGGTCGGGTTCAAAGGCGATCACGCCCACGGCCGCGCCGGGTGAAACATTGAGACCCTTGGCGATGGGGCTAACGTTTCGGACGGCGTCCGGATCGAGTTGCGGGTGCAGGAAAAAATCGATCTGGTCGGGTTTGACCCGCTGGACCGCTTCCTCTCGACTGATCAGACCCTCATCGACCATGTCGACCGCGATGCGGACCTCTGCCTGCGCGGTTCTTTTACCGTCGCGGGTTTGCAGCAGCCACATCTTGCCCTGCTCGACGGTGAACTCCATGTCCTGCATGTTGCGATGGTGCTTCTCCAGGCGCGTGGAGATCTGTTTAAGTTCTTCGAACATCTCCGGCATGATGTCGCCCATCTCGGCGATGCGGAGCGTCTGGCGCGTTCCGGCCACGACGTCCTCGCCCTGAGCGTTGACCAGGAAGTCACCCTCGAGGTGGGGCTCGCCCGTCGTCGCGTCGCGCGACATGAACACGCCGGTGGCGGAGTCTTCACCGAGATTGCCGAACACCATGGTCTGGATATTGACCGCGGTGCCGAGGTCGTGGGCGATGTTGCTGGCGTTGCGATAGTCAATGGCGCGCTTGCCGTTCCACGAGCGGAACACGGCCTCGGTGGCTTGTCTCAACTGCTCGTAGGGATCCGAGGGAAATTTTTGCCCGGTATAGGTTTTTATGATCTTCTTGAAGCGCTTGGTGACGGATTTCCAGGCTTTCGCGTCCAGCTCGGTATCGGCCTTGACGCCGGACTCGCGCCGCTGGGCGCTGATCACGGCCTCGAACACCTCGTCCGGCACGCCGAGGACGACCGAGCCGAACATGTGGACCAGCCGGCGGTAGATATCCCAGGCAAATCGCGGACGGTGAGCGCGGGTGGCCAACACCTCGACGATTTCGTCGGTCAGCCCGATGTTCAGGATGGTGTCCATCATGCCGGGCATCGAGAACTTCGCGCCGGAGCGGCATGAAACCAGCAGGGGATTGTCCGGATCGCCGAACTTCTTACCGGTCTGTTCCTCCAGCGAAGCCACGGCGGACAGGATCTGTTCCCAGTTTCCTTCCGGGAAATGCTCTTCGGCCTCCAGGTAGTCGTTGCAGCCCTCGGTCGTCACGGTAAAGCCGGGGGGCACCGGGATACCCAGCCGGGTTGCGTCGAGAAGGTTCGCGCCTTTACCGCCAAGCAGGCCGCGAACGCCCTCCCACTCCCCGTCGCACTTGGCCAGGGCATCGTCGAACTCGTTGAAAAGATATACGTATTTCTTGCTCATTGTTGTCTCCGGACAAGTGCTCAAATTCAGCTCAGAAGTCTACCAAGATATGATGACGGAACCGGCATCATTAGCTGACTCAGGTCAATTGGATAGCGACTGGTAAAACAAACATCTATACTGGTGCGCTGATCATCCAGAGACCACCCAGGAGAGGACAAAATGATTCGATCCAAAGCCCTGATTGCAAGCCTGTTACTGATCCTTCCCGCGTTGCCCGCGCTGGCCGGGGACTCGCCACAGGAGCAGCGTCAAGAATTGATGGAAGATGTCGGCGGCGCGGCAAAAAAGATCGGCAAGATGATGAAGGGCGAGACCGAGTTTGACGCCGCGGTGGCCAACCAGGCGTTGGTCGTCTGGGCCGAGTCCGCCGAGCCGTTTGGCAAGCTGTTTCCCGAGGGCAGCGATTCCGGTTACGACACCGAGGCAAAAGCCACGATCTGGTCCGATCCTGAAGGTTTTGAGGAACAGCTTGCGCTGTTTGCCGAAAAAACGTCGGCGGCCGTGGCAGCGAACCCGCAGGACCTCGAGGCCCTGAAAGCGTCCGGCGGCGCCGTGTTCAAAGTCTGCAAGTCCTGCCACGAGGGCTACCGGGTAGACGACTGAGCCGACGCGGGGGCGGCCCATGCGATGGAAAATTCTGCTCCTGATCGCCGTGGCGTTCGTTGCGGCGTTCTGGTTCGTGACCCGGCCCCAGTCCCTGGCCCCGGCCGATCTGGCGACAGGCGTTCCGGACCTCGATAACGGGGCGGTCGTTTTTCATGCCGGTGGTTGCGCTGCCTGCCACGGCGAGGATCTCGCCGGAGGGCTCGAAATGACCACTCCGTTCGGTACGTTTAACGTGCCCAACATTTCGCCTGATCCCGACACCGGTATCGGTGCCTGGTCCGAACTTGACTTTGCGAACGCGATGCTGCTTGGGGTCTCCCCCGAGGGGAAACACTATTACCCGGCGTTCCCCTATCCTTCCTACACCCGCATGGACATGCATGACCTGCACGACCTCAAGGCGTATCTCGACAGGCGTGAACCCCTCGCGAAAGAAGCACCCGGCCACGACCTGAGTTTTCCCTTCAATATCCGGCGCGGCATCGGTTTTTGGAAACAGCGGTACGTGACTGCTGCACCGATCGTTGCGGACGAGCAACTCCCGCCAAACGCCCTGCGCGGACGCTATCTCGCGGAGGCGCTCGGTCACTGCGGGGAGTGCCATACGCCGCGCGACCGCTTTGGCGGGCCGGACTATCGGCGCTGGCTGGCAGGCGGTCCCAACCCGGACGGGGAGGGCCGCGTTCCCAATATCACCCCGCACGAGAGCGGTTTGGCCGGGTGGTCTGAAAACGACATCGCCTATTACCTGGAATCCGGCTTCACGCCGGAATTCGACACGGTGGGGGGCTCAATGGTGAAGGTCCAGGAAAACTTCGCCCGCCTTTCCGACCAAGACCGCCAGGCCGTGGCCGCTTACCTGAAAGCCGTGGCGGCTCATGCCGGCGAGCATTGAGCGTGATCGGACGGTGCTTCAAAACTGCACGAGCTTTGTCGTCACGTAGATTCCGTAGAGGCAGAGCAGGATAAGCCCCTGGGGTGTTTGCAGCCCGCCCCGCCGCAGGAACAGCGCCAGCACGATCGTCGTCAGTACGAAAATGAAGGGCAGGTCGAACCACAACAGTTCCCGGTCGAAGCGCACGCTCGAGATCATCGCGGCGATGCCGATGGGCAACAAGGTGTCCAGGATGTTGCTGCCGATGATGTTTCCAACGGACATCTGGGTGCGTTTTTTGACGATCGCCGACACCGAGATCGAGAGTTCAGGAAGGCTGGTACCCAACCCGATAATCACAACCGAGATCAGCACGTCGCTGACCTCCAACGCACGTGCCAGGTTGACGACGGCGTTAACCGTGATGTCGGAGCCGAGGATAACCGTGCTCAAGCCGACCGCCAGCAAGGCCCAGGAACTGAAACCACCGCCAGAGACCGTGTCATGTTCGACCGACGGGGTGTTTCGGGCCATCAGCGTGACGACGTACGCGGCGTAGAAAACGATCAGCCCCAGTCCTTCGAAGCGTGAGACCCTCCCGTCAAAGCAGACAGCGAAGAGCAGGACGGTCGAGGCCAGCAGAACAGCGCCGTGCTTGAACAGAAAAATACGGGGAAGCACCAGCGTGCTGAGCAGTGCACCAACGCCCAGTACAAAGCTGATTTGCGTGACCACGCTGCCGATCGAGGTGCCGACCACCACGCCGGATGCATCGGTGCCCGCCAGGCCCTTGATTCCCGCGTGCACCGCAACCGCAAGTTCAGGCAGGTCGCTGCCGATGGACAGGATGACCAGGCCGACGAAAAATTCCGACAGACGTAGGCGACGCGCGATCGCCAAAGCACCCCCGATGGTCAGTTCCGTTCCCAGCCAGAGGCCTACCAGGCCCGCGATGAGCAGCAGAAAATCCAAGCATCGACTCCCCTTGAACCGGATACATAGCCTACCAGCCCGGTAGGCGGCTTTGGAAATGATTTGCTCTATGGCCTTTCGCCTTGCGGTGATTGGGGCGAAAATAGGGAGGACTGTTGCCCCGGTAAACGACATGACCGTCTTTTTCGCCCTGCTGTTCCTCCTGCTTGCCTTGCTGCTTGTCATTCACCTCTGGTTGGGCTTTGGTGAGGACCTGTCCGCGCACGACCATCCGGTGGAACCGGGCGGCGGGCAGCGCTTTCTGACCCCGGAGGGACCCAGCGCCGGTCACCGGGACGTAGTCGCTGCCTTCCGAGCACGGGGCGGAGAGATTGCGACGCTGACGGTGGGCCAGATGATCGCGTACGTCAGGAACCTGATGGACTCCTTTGCCGACGGGCGCACGTTCGACGCCGAGTTCCGCCGTTTCGATGCCGAGGGGCTGGCCGGGGAATGGGTGCTCGCGCCGGGGGCGGACCCATCGCGCCGCGTACTGTACCTTCACGGCGGCGCCTTTTTCGCTGGCAGCCCACTCAGTCACCGGACGATGACCAGCCAATTCTCGAAGCGTTCCGGCGCCGCCGTGCTGGCGCTGGATTATCGACTGAAACCCGAACACCGCCGCGGGGACGGCATCAAGGACTGTCGCCGCGCCTACCGCTGGCTTCTCGAACATGGTCCGGACGGACCCTCGCCGCTCGAGACGCTGTTCCTGGCAGGCGATTCGGCCGGCGGAAATCTCACCCTGATGACAGCAGCCTGGGCGCGGGATGAAGGGCTTCGAAAACCGGATGTGGTGGTGGCGTTCTCGCCGGTTACCGATGCGACGTTCCAGGCTCCCAGTGTGAGAAACAACGCCGAGCACGACACGCTGGTCAAACCGTTGTTCGGGCCGTTTCTGACCCTGCCGCGCTTCCTGTTGCGCTGGGTGTATGTCTATCTCGATGGATACAGGCCGGTGAACCCGGCGGTTTCGCCCGTTTACGGCGATTTATCGGATCTGCCGCCGACACTTGTGCAAGCCAGCGAAACCGAAATGTTGTTCGATGATTCCCGAAGGTACGTGAACAAAGCCCGCAAGGCCGGCTCGCCGGTATTCCTGCAGAGCTGGCAGGGCTTGTTGCACGTCTGGCAGCTGTTTTACCCGGAGGTGCCCGAGGCCCATGCCGCCTGGGAAGAAGTTTCGAAATTTATCGAAACGCACGCGCCGCTTGACGACTGATACCGATCCTCACCAACGCCCGCGGGGGACGTACTTGCGGTCGTTTCCCATCTCGCGGCCGACGGCGATTCCCTGGTTCTTGCCGCTCAGAATCCGCAGCTGGTAGGCGGTTTCCCTGGCCAGGACCGTGCCGGGACGACAGGTCCAGCTTTTGCGATAAAGCCGTTTCACTGCGGCCACAGCATCCGGCGAGCGGACAGCCAGTTCGGACGCCATTGCGCGCGCCCCCGCCAGGGGATCGTCGGCCAGGGCGGTGGCGAGTCCCAGTTCCAATGCGTGGTGTCCGTCGAAAACCTGGGCCGACATCGACAGCCACACGGCATGGTCGCGCCCGGTGATTTCGCGCAACGCCAGCGTACCGCCCATGTCCGGTATCAGGCCCCATTTTCCCTCCATCACCGAAATCGAGGCGTCGGGGTGTACCAGTCGGAAATCGGCGCCCAGAGCGATCTGCAAGCCACCGCCCCAGCAGTGGCCGTGCACGGCGGCGATGACGGGGATCGGCAGGCGACGCCAGCCGGTACTGACGACCTGCGCCAGGTTTGGGCGCCACGGCAGCCACTTCCAGAGCAGCTTGGCCATCCCTGTTCGATCTTTTAGCAGCGCCTTGACGTCCAAACCGCTGCAAAAGTCCACGCCGGCGCCCGACAGGATGACCGCCCGAAGCCCGCGTTGGCGATACAATTTTTTTTGCACCGCGTGGATCGACTGAAACATGTCGAGGTCGAGCGCATTTCGCTTGTCAGGACGGTTGAGTTCCACCAAGGCGATGTTGCTTTCGATGTTCAGCTTGATGCGGTCGTGCATGATATTTTTCTCGATTCCGATGGCCACAAGGCCTTAAAATGACGCGAGCCGAACCCCGAAAAGAGGGACCCGAGTGTCCGACGAAACCCGCCTGAAGATCTGTTTTGCCACCTCGGAGATGGCCCCGTTTGCCAAGACCGGTGGGCTGGCCGATGTGAGCGCGGCCCTGGCGATTTATTTCGACGAAATGGGTCACGACCTGCGGCTTCTGATGCCGATGTACCCGGCGATCGACACCTCCGGGCTGACGCTCACCATTGTACCGGAGTTGCAGGGTTTACAGGTTGCCGTGGGCGGGCAAATGGTGGATTACGATATCGTCCAGGTCTCGTCCGACGATTTTCCGGCGACGTTCTACATGCTGCGCTGCCCGGCCCTGTTTCACGGAGATTCCCTGTACGGAGGTTACGACGAGCACGTGCGTTTCACGGTGCTCTCCCGGGCGTCGATCGAGATGTGCCAGTGCATGAGTTTTGCTCCCGATATCTTCCACGTTCACGACTGGCACACGGCGCTGGTGCCGCTTTACCTGAAAACCCTCTATCACTGGGACGACCTGTTCCGCGACACGAAGACCGTTTTGACCATTCACAACATCGGCTACCAGGGCGTGTTCGGTAACCACGTGCTGGCCGATATCGGGCTGGACGGTTCGACCGCGCTGCTCGATCCCGAGGACCTGTACTACGGCCGGATCAACTTCATGAAGGCCGGCGTCATGCACGCCGACCTGCTGACGACGGTCAGCCCGACCTATGCCCGCGAAATCATGGAGCCGGAATACGGCATGGGCCTTCAGCACGCACTTCGTGCACGTCACGGCGCCCTGGTGGGAATTCTCAACGGTGTCGACTACGAAGAGTGGGATCCGAAAACTGATCCCCTGATCCCCCATTCGTATTCTCCCCGCAGGATGGCCGGCAAAGAGCGGAACAAGAAGGCGCTGATGGACACCATGGGGCTGGAGTACCGGGCCGGGCGCCCACTGTTCGGCATGGTCACCCGCCTGACGTACCAAAAAGGCATCGAACTGGTCCAGCGGGTGCTGCCGGACCTGATGCGCAACGAGGACTTTGCGCTCATCGCGCTGGGCAGCGGTGAACATGATTACGAGCAATTTTTCGAGCAGATGTTGCGCGAGTTTCCTGGCCGGATCGCGTTCTACCAGGGCTTCAACAACGCCCTGGCGCACCAGATCGAGGCGGGCAGCGATGTGTTCCTGATGCCCTCGAGATACGAGCCTTGCGGGCTGAACCAGATGTACAGCCTGCGCTATGGAACCGTACCCCTGGTGCGCGCCACCGGCGGCCTGGCCGACTCGGTGGCACACTTCGATCCGAAAACGGGTGAGGGCACCGGCGTGGTCTTCCACGACTACGACGCCAACGGCCTGCGCTGGGCCATGACGACCGCGCTGAAGCTTTTTGCCAACAAGCACGCGTGGAAGCAACTGGTCTTCAACGGCATGCAGCAGGACTTCTCCTGGACCGAACAGGGCCGGCTCTACCTCCAGCAGTTTCACAAGCTCCTGAACCACGGTTCCGCCTGAAGTTTTCAGGCCCTGCCGTCTGCGACGATAGGGGCCTCCCACAAGAAACGCCGTGGCTGCAATCCTCGCCCGATCAAAGGCCGTGTTGTTGCATAACTCGCGAGTTCAGGCGAGCAACCGCGGCCCCCTCATTAAACTTTTGTATAATGGTCGACTGTTTTGAAACCCAACGATCCAGGAAAAACCAAAATGAGCTATCGCCACGTGAAGTTGCCCGAATCCGGAGAGAAAATTTCCATTGCCGACGACCGCCTGGTCGTCCCCGACAACCCCATCCTGGGCTTCGTGGAGGGCGATGGAATCGGTCCCGATATCACCAAGGCCGCGATGCGCGTATGGGACGCGGCGGTCGAAAAAGCGTACGGCGGCAAGCGCAAGATTCACTGGGCCGAGCTTTATCTCGGCGAAAAGGCCGCGGGTATTTACGACGGGGATTATTTCCCCGCCGAAACGCTGGAGGCGATCAAGGAATTGACCGTGGCGATCAAGGGGCCCCTGACGACCCCGGTCGGAGGCGGTTTCCGGTCACTCAACGTCTCATTGCGCCAGGAACTCGACCTGTATGCCTGCGTCAGGCCGGTCACTTACTTTGACGGCGTGCCGTCGCCGCTGCGCCATCCCGAAAACGTCGACGTGGTGATATTCCGTGAGAACACCGAGGACGTTTACTGCGGTATCGAGTACCAATCCGGCTCCGAGGACAACGAGAAAGTGGCCCGCTTCCTGCGCGAGGAAATGGGCGCGGAGTTTTTTGCGGACGCCGGTATCGGCATCAAGCCGATCTCACCCTTCGGTTCCAAGCGGCTCGTTCGCAAGGCGGTCCAGTACGCCATCGACAACGAGCGCGAAAGCGTCACGCTGGTGCACAAGGGCAACATCATGAAGTTCACCGAGGGCGCGTTCCGAAACTGGGGTTACGAGTTGGCCCGCGAGGAATTCGGTGACGTCACGATCAGCGAAGACGAGCTCTGGGAAAAGCACGATGGTGTGCGTCCTGAGGGCAAGATCGTCATCAAGGACCGCATCGCCGATATCATGTTCCAACTGATGCTGCTGCG
The DNA here is from genome assembly GCA_013042915.1 of Lysobacterales bacterium. Lineage (GTDB taxonomy): Bacteria > Pseudomonadota > Gammaproteobacteria > Xanthomonadales > SZUA-36 > JABDPF01. Next base: position 6,839 of record JABDPF010000076.1, on the reverse strand, counting down.
TCCGGCCGAGTTCGACGTTCTGGCCACGATGAATCTGAACGGCGATTACCTGTCCGATGCACTGGCGGCCGAAGTCGGCGGGATGGGTATCGCGCCGGGCGCCAACATGGCCGACCACGTCGCCGTGTTTGAAGCCACCCACGGAACCGCGCCGAAGTATGCCAACCTGGATAAGGTCAACCCGAGCTCCCTGATGTTCTCGGGCTGCATGATGTTCGACTACATTGGCTGGCGCGAAGTCTCCGCCCTGATCAACGAGGCGTTCACCAAGACCGTCCGCGACGGCGTGGTCACCTACGACTTTGCGCGCCTGATGGAAGGCGCCAGCGAGGTGTCCACTTCCGGCTTCGCCGACGCATTGATCAAGCGTCTCTGAAACGTCTGCCGAAGGTCAGGGCCAGGCGGTAGCAATGGAGCCGAAGGCGATCCGCCAGGCCCGGCCGGGCGTGGCCTTCTTCGAGACCGCGGAGCGCTGCCTTGCGATTCGCCCTGCAGCCGAAAAATGCGACGCGGTGCTGGCCTTTGCCCGCGCCGTTGATCGCTCCGGCGCGATTTGGGATGACGATGTTGTCCCGCAACAGATCGGTTCGCCGGGCCGACCCGGCCGGCCCGAACTGGTGAACCCCACGCAGGTGCCGCGGCGCCGCCTGGGCAGCCCCGAGGGCCGGGCCGCGTTGGTTCACGCGATCGCTCACATCGAGTTCAACGCGATCAACCTGGCGCTGGATGCGGCCTATCGCTTCCGCGGCCTGCCCCGAAACTACTACCTGGACTGGCTGTCCGTCGCAGCCGACGAGGCCCGGCACTTCCGATTGCTGGAAGCCCGGTTGGATGCGATGGGTTATGCCTACGGTGACTTTCCGGCGCACAACGGCCTGTGGGAGATGGCCGAGAAAACCGCGGAACGCTGCCTGCTTCGCATGGCGCTGGTGCCGCGTGTGCTCGAGGCCCGCGGGCTGGACGTGACGCCGGGCATGATCGAACGACTGCAGTCGGTCGGTGACAACGATACCGTGGCCGCGCTGGAGGTCATTTTGGCCGAGGAAGTGCGCCATGTCGAAATTGGCACCCGTTGGTTTCGATACTGCTGCGATAAGGAAGGGTTGGCGCCTGGAGAGACGTTCCTGGACCTGTTACGCCGTCACTGCGGTGGACTGCCCCGCGGACCGTTCAACACGGAGGCCCGCCGTGAGGCGGGCTTCACAAAGGAAGAAATGGCGGCGCTGACCGCCGGGCTCTAAGGCTCGACTTCGACGGACCTCACGCCGTCGGGGCTCACTTCAAGGTAGCTTCCCCTTTCGTACCAGTCCGCGAGAACGTAGCGCGTGGCCGTGGCGCCGCCCGGCAGCGCATGCCGGTGCACGGCCGGGCGGTGCGTATGGCCGTGAATCAGGCGGTTCACGCCGTGTTCGGTGAAAGCGCGCTCCACGGCGCTCTCGTTGACGTCCATGATCGACATGTTGCTGCCGCCCTTGTGCTGGGCACTGGCGTCGCGCGCGCCGCGGGCGATGGCAATGCGCTCGTCGACGGACTTGGACAGGATCACCGTCTGCCAGGCCGGGTCGCGGGACTGGCGCCTGAACGCCTGGTACTCGATGTCGTCGGTGCACAGTGAGTCCCCGTGCATCAACAAGGTTGGTGTGCCGTAGAGGTCCGCCACGACGGCTTCAGGCAATAACTGCATGCCCGAGCGTTTTGCGAAATCGACCGACAGCAGGAAGTCCCGATTGCCGTGCTGGAAATAAAAAGGTATGCCCCGGTCCACGAGTGCGGCCGTTCTCCGGGCCAGCTCAACGGCCAGGGGAGGCACGGCATCGTCTCCGATCCAGTATTCGAACAGGTCGCCCAGGATGTACACCGCATCCGCCTCGCGCGCCGGTCCATCGAGGAACGTCCACAACCACCCGGCCACTTCCGGGCGGCGATCTTCGAGGTGCAGGTCGGAGAGAAACAGGGTGTTCATCGGGCGGTCAGCAAGGACTCATTGGTTTTCGTCGTTGGCGTCGGGCGTGCTCTCGAGAATCGTGACACCCTCGATGATAACAGCTTCGACCGGCACGTCCGCGAAAGGCCGTCTGGTCGTGGTTTGCACGTATCGAATGTCATCGACCACGTCCATACCCTCCGTAACCTTCCCGAACACGGCATAGCCCCACTGATCGCCGCCCTTGTGGTCGAGATTCAGGTTGTTCTGAACGTTGATGAAGAACTGCGAGGTTGCCGAGTGCGGCTGCGGCAGGCGGGCCATGGCAATGGTGCCGCGCCGATTCGAGAGCCCGTTGTTCGATTCGTTAGCGATCGGCGGGCGCGTCGGCTTTTTCTGCATGTCGGCCGTGAAGCCGCCACCCTGGATCATGAAGCTGCTGATCACCCGGTGAAAGATGGTCTCGTCGTAAAAGCCCTCGTTCGCATAGGTAACGAAATTTTCCACGGAGGCCGGGGCTCTGTCCGGGTACAGCTCGAGGCGGATGTCTCCCGCGCTGGTTTGCAGGACGGCCTGCACCGGGTCTGCAGCATGCAGGGGGCCGAGCCAAAAGCCGGCAGCGAGGCCGAGCAAGACAATACATCGGCGGAACCGAAAGCGACCCGCCGGCCCCGGTTGGGTAAGCCGAGCATCGCGAGCGGTACCAGAGGGGCCGTGCGCACATGATATGTAGTCCGCCTTCCGCTGCAGGCGGGAGCAGGGAAGTGAGACTCCTCTATTCGTTTCAAGGCGTTCCATGGCGTCCTTTCTCCTTCATTGGGGTGCTGGAAGGGCACATCATACTGGCGCCTCGAAAGGGCTTCCAGCCCGGCGCTGTTCCGGCGTTTCCCGTTGTGCTCCGGCGGCCGGTAAATAGCGGATTTATGGTATAATTTTCAAATTATTCAGCAGCACTTTGGCGACCCAAGTCAACGCCTGTTGAAAGTAAATATAATCATTATAAAACATCTATATAAAATGCATTCCGGAGAAGGATTCTAGAATGGCGGAACTGGCCAAAGAAGTACTGCAGGTAAACCTCGAAGACGAAATGCGCCAGTCGTACCTGGATTACGCGATGAGCGTGATCGTGGGGCGCGCGCTTCCCGACGTCCGGGACGGCCTGAAGCCGGTTCACCGGCGCGTGCTGTTCGCGATGAATGTCCTGGGCAACGACTGGAACAAACCCTACAAGAAGTCCGCCCGCGTCGTCGGCGATGTGATCGGTAAGTACCACCCGCACGGTGATACCGCGGTTTACGACACGATCGTGCGGATGGCCCAGCCGTTCGCCATGCGCTACATGCTGGTCGACGGCCAGGGCAACTTCGGTTCCGTTGACGGGGACGCGCCCGCGGCAATGCGGTACACCGAAGTGCGCATGTCCCGCCTGGCACACGAGCTGCTCTCCGACCTCGAGAAAGAAACGGTCGACTACACGCCCAATTACGACGAGACGGAGCTCGAGCCGGCCGTCATGCCGACCCGTGTTCCGAACCTCCTGGTCAATGGGTCGGCGGGTATCGCGGTGGGCATGGCGACCAACATTCCGCCGCACAACCTCAGCGAGGTCATCGCGGCTACGCTGGCACTGATCGAGGACCCGGAGCTGTCCGTCGAGCAGCTGATGCACTACCTGCCAGGCCCGGATTTCCCCACTGCGGGGCTGATCAACGGGGCGCAGGGCATCCACGAGGCCTACCACACGGGTCGTGGCCGCATTTATGTGCGCGCCCGCGCGCTGGTGGAAACCAACGAGTCGAACGGCAAGCAGGCCATCATCGTCACCGAGCTTCCGTATCAGGTGAACAAGGCGCGGTTGCTCGAGAAGATCGCCGAGCTCGTCAAGGAAAAGAAGATCGAGGGAATCACCGAACTGCGGGATGAATCCGACAAGGACGGGATGCGCGTCGTCATCGAACTGCGCCGCGGTGAAGTGCCCGAGGTGGTCCTCAACAACCTCTACAAGCAGACGGCCATGCAGAGCGTGTTCGGCATCAACATGGTCGCGCTGGTGCACGGTCAGCCTAAACTGCTGAACCTGCGCGAAGTGCTCGACGCGTTCGTCGGTCACCGGCGCGAAGTGGTGACACGTCGCACCCTGTTCGACCTGCGCAAAGCCCGGGAGCGCGCCCACGTGCTCGAAGGCCTGACCGTCGCGCTGGCAAACCTCGACGAAGTCATCGAGATGATCAAGTCCTCGCCGACACCGGCGGATGCGCGCGAAGCCCTGCTCGCACGTCCCTGGGACCCCGGCCTGGTGCGCGCCATGCTGGGGCAGGGGGGAGCCGAGACGTCCCGTCCCGAAGGCCTCGAGGACGTCTTTGGTCTGCAGGACGAAGGCTATCGCCTGTCGCCGGTCCAGGCGCAGGAAATCCTGAACATGCGCCTGCACCGACTGACCGGCCTCGAGCAGGAAAAACTGACCCGCGAATACGAAGATATCCTGGATCGCGTCAAGGAACTGCTGGCCATCCTGTCCAACCCGGACAAGCTGATGGAAGTGATTCGAGAGGAATTGGTCGCGATTCGGGACCAGTATGGCGACGAGCGCCGCACCGAGATCCTGCAGCAGCGGCTCGACCTCAGCCTGGAAGACCTGATTACCGAGGAAAACGTGGTCGTCACGCTTTCCCACGCCGGTTATGCCAAGTCACAGCAGCTCGACCGCTACCAGGCGCAGCGCCGCGGTGGTATGGGTAAGTCGGCAGCCAAGACCAAGGACGAGGACTTCATCGAGCGGCTGTTTGTCGCGAATACCCACGATACCCTGCTCTGCTTCACCAGCCGCGGCCGGGTGCACTGGCTCAAGGTGTACCAGTTGCCCCAGGCCAGCCACGTCAGCAGGGGCAAGCCCATCGTCAACCTGCTGCCGCTAGAAAAAGAAGAGCGGGTCCAGGCCGTTCTGCCGGTGCGAGATTTCCCCGAGGACCTGTTCGTGTTCTTCTCCACCAGCAAGGGCATCGTCAAGAAGACGCCCCTGTCCGCCTACTCGAGGCCCCGGTCCAACGGTATCTGGGCGATCGCTCTGCAGGACGACGACGAACTGGTCAACGTCACCCTGACCGACGGTAGCAAGGACATCATGCTCTTCTCGAGCTCCGGGAAGTGCATCCGATTCATTGAAGACGCGGTCAGGCCGATGGGCCGCACCGCGCGGGGCGTGATCGGCATCCGCCTGACTGATGATCACCGCGTCGTGTCGATGCTGGAAATCGGCGAGGGAGATATCCTCACGGTGACCGAGAACGGTTTCGGCAAACGCACGTCGGTAGACGATCACCCGCGCCACGGCCGCAGCGGCCAGGGCGTGATCGGTATCCAGACCTCGGACCGCAATGGCCGGTTGATCTCCGCGATCCAGGTCGCGGACGACGACGACATCATGCTGATCTCCAACGGCGGAACGCTGGTTCGCACCTCGGCGCGTGAAATATCGACGCTGGGCCGCAACACCCAGGGCGTCACCCTGATTCGCCTGCGCAAGGAAGAGAAACTGGTGGGGCTCGAGCGGATACAGCCCGAGGAAGAGGCCGAAGAGCTCGCCGAAGAGATCGAGGAAACGCTGCAGGATTGACCCGTCCGCGGGCCGCCTAACCTGATGGTTATTCTGTTTCCAGCTTTTTCGTTACGACAAAAGCGCCACGCAGGTCGCCCTGGCTGAAGCCGGTCGCCTTGTCTTCGGGATACCGCGTGGCGATCACGTCGGCCACGGCCGGCTCGAGCGACGTGCCGTGACAGGCCAGACAGACGCCATCGGTGGGTATGGCCTTCATGAAGCGGTACTCTGCACCGTCGCCGACATTTGCGGTTTCCTGCCAGGTCAGGCCGGCCGCGTCCTCGCCGTCCTCGATGCGGTCCGCGAACATCGCCAGCACTTCTGCCTGCCATTCGTTCGGCGCGTTGCCCGGATTGCGGTTACGGGAGCTGACCCTCGAGACCTGCATGCCCTGTTTGGACGACACGGACGCGGCAATCGCGGGCGCCCTGCTTTGGCAGACCTCGACAGCGGCCAGCGGCCCGCCGGACTGCATCGCGCCGACCAGCTCCGCCTTCAGTGCTTTGCCGAGAGCCGCCGTGGCGGCCATCGCCTGTTCCTTTTCGTTCGTTTGGCCGGCCATCGCGCCGCCACTTGCGAGCACTAAAACCAAGGCAATCTTGAACGTGTTCATGCGCTAACCTCGCTTGCCGTGTCTGTTTCGATGGTGATGTCCAGGTGGCACTGGCCGGTCAGGGAGTTGGTGACCAGGCACACCTGCTCCGAGCGGTGCAGCAGCCTCTCCGCCTTTTTCATGTCGCTGCCCGGTGGCACGCGCAGCTCGATCTTCATGTGGTAATCGGTGAATTGCGTCACCCGGTCGACCCGGTCGAGAACGCCGTCTACATCGCAGCTCAGCGAGTTCCATTGGAATTTTGCACCGCGGGAAATGGCGCGAAAGGTCAGGATGTAGCAATCGGCCACCGAGGCTACCAGCAGCGTTTCCGGTGACCACAGGTCACCCGGACCGCCAAATTCAGCCGGTGCCATCGAGGGCAGGGTCTCGAGCCCCGGGCTGCTGACGTCGATCTCGCCCTCGGCAGGGGCGGCGGCCTTTACTCGGTAATGATGGGGATAATCTTGCATCTCGGTTTCCGTCTGGTCAGGGGCGTGCGCGTTAACGGGTCAGATCGTGGACAGCACGTGTTCCGCACTGCTCACCCGGAATTCGCCCGGGGGCTCCACAAACAGCCTTGTGACCACTCCGTCTTCGGCCAAAAGCGCGAAGCGCTGGGAACGTGTCCCCATCAGGAAGGCGGACGCATCCGCTTCCAGGCCCAGTGCGCGACTGAACGCTGCATTGCCATCGGCCAGCATCAGGAGGTCCTGCGCGCCGCA
>JABDPF010000072.1 GCA_013042915.1 Lysobacterales bacterium | reverse complement strand
GCCCGAACGGCGCGCCGCCACAAAGGGTGAGTATCTTGATGTTGTGGATGCCGCGGGCCAGTCTGCGCAGCTCTCGCGCCACCTGATCGGCCAGTTCCCGCGTCGGGCACAGCACCAGGGACTGGATGCGAAACCGCTTGACATCGAGCCGTTGCAGCAGGCCGAGACCAAAAGCCGCGGTTTTGCCGGAACCTGTTTTGGCCTGTGCAATTACGTCCCGGCCCTCGATCACGTGTGGCAGGCTTTGCACCTGGATGGGCGTCATTGCCCGGTAACCCAGGGTCTCCAGGTTTTCTTGCAGTTCGGGACGAAGCCCAAGCGAGGAAAAACCGGGTGCGTTCATAGCGAGATGCAATACATGGCGGGTCCGCGGAACAGGTGGCTGAATCATAACGCCTGCCCGGGCCAGTCCCAAGGAAAAAGGCGCTCAGCCGGTGCTGTCTCAGTTCTCGATCGAGTCGATCTGGCCTAGCAACCATTCGCGGAACGCCCGCACCGGCGCGTATCCCGCGCGATCCACGGGCGTGACCAGGTAGTAGGCGAAGCTACTTTTAAGGGGCTGGTCCAGCACCACCTGCAGCTCGCTGCGCTCCAGTTCACCCTCGATCAAAAACCGGGGCAGCAGCGCAAGCCCCAGCCCGGCCACGGTGGCCTGGGCGATGGTGGCGATTTCCTCGAACACCATGCCGACCGGAATCGGGCGGTCGAGGCCGGCCACCCGGAACCACTCCTGCCAGGCACGGTGACGCGTGGCCAAATGCAGTAAGGGCATTTCGTACAGGTCGGCCGGGGCAGTGAGCGAGCTCTCACGCAGCAGCGAGGGCGCCCCGACGGGCACCGTTTCCTCACGCATCAGGAAGGTGCTTTCGGTGTTCGGCCAGTCGGTGCGTCCGTAGTGGATGGCCGCGTGCAGGTCTTCCCTCTTGAAGTCGAAGGGTGAGAGCTTGGTCGCGAAGTTGACGGTGATTTCCGGGTGGGCCTTGAGAAACGCCGGGAACCGCGGCATCAGCCAACGCGTGCCGAAAGTCGGAAGGATGGCCAGGTTCAGCGTGCCACCCCGGCGATGCGTCATGGCGTCCAGCGACGCCAGGCGAACAGTCTGCAGAGCCTTTTCGACCTCCTGCGCGTAACGCCGGCCTGCCTCGGTGAGCTGAACGGTCTTTCCCACGCGGGCAAACAGGCGGGCGTCTAACTGGGCCTCCAGGGCTCGCACTTGGCGGCTGATGGCCCCTTGGGTCAGCGCAAGCTCTGCCGCGGCCTCGGTGAAGTTTTCGCTGCGCGCGGCCGCGTCGAATGCTCGAAGCATGCTCATGCTGGGTAATAGTCGCTTCTGCCGGCTCATGATCAATTACCTTAGATCATTGATAAGATGAAATACAGTCGATTGATCACTCGGCTGACCTGTGACAAGTGACGCGACAAACCGTCTGCCTATCATGCGCTTATGATTCCGATTCCTGCATTCGAATCGAAACGTCAACCCATTACGTAATTGAATGCTCACAGCAACAAGAAAGGCACGGGAGCCACGCATGTTGAAGAAAGCAAAGTACGAACCCTCTGAAAAAGAACAGGCCTTCCTGGACTCGGTCCAGAACGGCAAGTACGACCGGCAGATCATCACCGGCATCAAGAAATTCGTCCAGGGCACGGCCCCCGAGGACATGCAGGGCTTTTACAGTGAACTCGAGCTGAAAGAACTCTCCGCGCTGACCGGCACCGAGCTGGACGTCGAAAAACGCATGCCCGTGAAAATGACCAGGCACTATTTCGAGCGAGCTGAAAACAGCAAGCCGCTGCAGGTCCTGGTCAAAGCCAACCCGCGCGAGACGCTCGAACTGTCCGGCGCCGAAGACCCCGGCAACCAGATGGATTACAGCCCGGTCGAGGGCCTGCTGCACAAGTACGAGATCGGCCTGGCCTACGTGGCGTCCACCTGCTCGGCCCACTGCCGCTTCTGCTACCGCGAAGAACTGGTCGCACGCAAGGAAGTCGAGCGCCACGACGGGACCGTCGCGGTCAAGGGGCTGGCGCAGATCAAGGACGTGACCGACTACATCAAGGACCACAATCGCCAGGTGGCCGGCAACGGCGGGCGCCATCCCGAAAGCGGGCGCGAGAAGCTGCGCGAAATTCTGATGTCCGGGGGCGACCCGATGGTGCTGAGCAACCGCAACATCGCACAGTGGCTGTCCGCGCTGGCCGAGTCCGGCATCGAGCAGGTGCGCATTGGCACCAAGGAGCTCGCCTTTTATCCGAACCGCTTTGACGACGGCTTCTTCGACATGCTGGACTCTTTCCACGCCACCTGGCCGGACGTCAACATCCGTATCATCATCCACTTCAACCACCCCGACGAGTTCCTCCAGAAGAGCACCGAGGGCGGGTACATCGACCACCCGGGCGGCGGCTTGAAGTGGGTAGCGGACACCAAGCGCGCCGTGCACAAAATCACCGGCCGCGACTACCTGAACATCGAGAACCAGGCGCCGATCATCAAGGACATCAACAACGACCCGGATATCCTGCGCATCATGCAGCGCGAGATGAAACGCAACGGCATCGAGAACCATTACTTCTTCTGCGGCCGCGACATCATCGGCCACAAGAACTTCAACGTGCCGATCGAGGAAGCCTGGCACTGCCTGAACGAATCGCAGAAGGGCCTGTCGGGGGTCGAGGCCCATGCCCGACTGTCGATCACGCACTACAAGGGCAAGACCGAGGTGGCCGCGGTCACCAGCGAGCCCCTGCCCGGCGTGCCGCACACCGAAAACGGCTTCGTCGTCTTCAAGTTGCTACGCAGCGCGGCCAGCGCGCCCGACCGTGGCAAGGTCTGCATCGTCGGGCGTAACCCCGAGGCAATCTGGTTCAGCGGCTACGAGGATCGCGTCGTATACGACGAGCTGGGCCTGTATCACGATGCCGACGAACTGCGTAAGCAGGTGGTCGGCGACAAGATCAAGCAAGCAGCTGAGCGCGGAGGATAGTGAGATGATCGACAAGCAAATCGCCTCACCCGCCGAGGCCGTCAAGGACATTTTTGACGGCGCGACGGTCATGGTGGGCGGCTTTGGCGAGGCGGGCAGCCCGATCGAGCTGATCCACGCCCTGATCGACCAGGGGACGAAGAACCTGACCGTGGTCAACAACAATACCGGCAGCGGACACGTCGGGCTTGCGGCGCTGATCGAAAACCGGCAGGTCGCCAAGATGATCTGCTCCTTTCCGCGCACGGCCAACTCCCTGGTATTTCCGGAGCTCTACCAGGCCGGCGAGATCGAGTTGGAGCTCGTGCCACAGGGTACGCTGGCCGAACGGATCCGTGCCGGCGGCGCTGGTATCCCGGCGTTTTACACGCCCTCGTCGGTCGGCACACCCCTGGCCGAAGGCAAGGAGATCCGCCAATTCAACGGCCAGGACTACGTGATGGAGTTCGGCCTGACCGCCGACTTCGCGCTGATCAAGTGCCGCCAGGCGGATCGGTTGGGCAACCTTGTCTACAACAAAACCGCGCGCAACTTTGCGCCCATCATGGCGATGGCCGGGCACCGCACGATCGTCCAGGCCCGAGAGATCGTTCCGGTCGGAACCATCGACCCGGAGAGCGTCGTCACGCCGGGCATCTTTGTCGACGGCATCGTCGACGTGGGCGACCCGCAGCATGAATCGATGCTGGTGGCCGAAGGGAGGACTTACCCATGAGCAACGCCGCAACGAATATGCCCGCAGAGCACATTGGCTGGAGCCGCGACGAGATGGCGCAGCGGGCCGCGCAGGATATCCCCAACGGCGCCTACGTCAACCTCGGCATCGGCATCCCCGAACGGGTGGCCCGTTTCGTGCCCGAAGGCCGCGAGGTGATTTATCACACCGAGAACGGGCTGCTGGGCATGGGCCCGACGCCCGAGGACGGCGGCGAACCGGAGCTGATCAACGCCGGTAAAAGGCGTATATCGGCCGTTCCCGGCGCGGCCTATTTTCACCACGCGGACAGCTTCTCGATGATCCGCGGTGGACACCTCGACATTTGCGTGCTCGGCGCGATGCAGGTGGCCGAAAACGGTGACCTCGCCAACTGGTCCACGGGTGCACCCGACGCGATTCCCGCGGTGGGCGGTGCGATGGACCTCGTGGCCGGGGTAAAAACCATCTGCGTGATCACGCAGCACGTAACCAAGAAGGGGCAGCCCAAGCTGCTGGAGCGCTGCACCTTTCCGCTGACCGGTGTTGGCGTGGTGAGCCGGGTGTACACCGACCTGGCCGTCATCGACGTCAGCACCGACGGATTCAGGGTTGTCGAATTGGCCCCCGGGGTCGATCTCGGCTACGTGCAGGAGCGAACCGACGCCAAGTTACTGGCGGCGAACGCTTGAAAAAAAGGGAACCATCATGAAACACGACGTTTCTGAAGTACCTTTGGATACCGTATCCAAGAGCCAGGCGTTGTACGACCGCGCCAGCAAAGTCATGCCCGGCGGCTGCAGCCGCAACACCGTTTTGCGCAAACCCCATCCCATTTACGCCGCCCGCGGCAAGGGTTGCCGTGTAACCGACATCGAGGGCGTCAAGCGCATCGACTTCTCAAACAACATGGCTTCACTGATCCACGGCCACGCGCATCCCAAGGTGGTCGAGGCGGTGAAGGCTCAGATCGAGAAAGGCACGGCCTTCGCGGTGGGTACTCCGCAGGAAATTGAGTACGCCGAGCACCTGCTCAGCCGCAACGAGAAGTTCGAGAAAATCCGTTTCGCCAACTCGGGCACCGAGGCCGTAATGGCCTGCCTGAAGGCATCTCGCGCCTACACCGGCCGGCCGAAGATCGCTAAGGTCGAGGGCGCCTACCACGGCCTCTACGACTACGCCGAGGTCAGCCAGTGCCCGACACCCAAGAACTGGGGCGACGAGCGCCACCCGGCCAGCGTGGCGGTGGCCCACGGCACGCCCAAGTCGGCGCTGGACGACGTGGTAGTGATTCCATTCAACGACGCCGAGGCCGCGGCGTCCATCCTCGATGAGCACAAGGACGAACTGGCCTGCGTGCTGATCGACCTGATGCCCCACCGAGTAGGCCTGGTGCCGATCCAGGAGGAGTTCATCCAAACCCTTCAGGCCTGGACCCGGGCCAACAGTGCCCTGCTGGTGTTGGACGAAGTGATCACCTTCCGCGGCGGCTACGGCGGCGCCCAGGAGCGGCACGGGCTCGAACCCGACCTGACCGCCTTGGGCAAGATCATCGGCGGCGGCTTCCCGGTGGGCGCGCTGGTCGGCAAGGCCGAGGTCATGGAGGTGATGAATCCCCTGGCCAACAAGGTCCTGTTCCCTCACTCGGGCACGTTTTCCGCCAACCCGATCACGATGACGGCCGGGCGGGTCACGATGGAGCTGTACGACCGCTCCGCGGTGAAGAAGCTGAACAAGCTGGCCGCCTACGCCCGCGACGTGATCAGCCAGG
>JABDPF010000055.1 GCA_013042915.1 Lysobacterales bacterium | reverse complement strand
CACTCGGTCTGGGCATCGTGGTGCGGATCAAGGAGGAATACGGCAGCATCGAAGAGAGTGACATCCAGGAGATCGATCGGCTGTGACGTCTCTCGAATTCCATCTGCCGGCGCTGCAGGTGGCGGTGCCCCTGCTGCTGGCCCCCGTGGTGGTGCTGTTGCGCCCGCGCGGTCTGGCCTGGGCGGCCGCCACTGTCACCAGCCTGATGGCCTTCGCCATCGCGGTCGCGATGACCCAGGGCATACTCGATGGCGAGGTGTACCGCTACGCGATGGGCGGTTGGGAAGCGCCCTACGGTATCGGTTTGCGGGTCGACCGCTTCAGCGCGCTCGTGCTGCTGCTGGTGACCGGCGCCTCCAGCCTCGGCCTGCTGGCCGGAAAGCAAAGTATCGACCGGTCCATCGAAACGCAGCGGCAACCCCTTTTCTACGCCGCCTGGCTGCTTGTCGTGGCTGGCCTGGCAGGCATCCTGGTCTCTGCCGATGCGTTCAACATCTTCGTTTTCATGGAGATTTCTTCACTGGCCAGCTACGTGGTCGTGGCCGGGGGCACCGATCGCAGGGCGCTGCCCGCGGTGTTCAAGTACCTGATCATGGGTACGATCGGCGCGACCTTTTACCTGATCGGCGTCGGTTTGATCTACATGATGACCGGCACGCTGAACCTGGCCGACATGGCGATGCGCATCCACGAGGTCTCAGAGCAACGCCCCATCCTGGTGGCGGCCGGTTTCATCACCGTCGGCCTGGCCCTGAAAGCCGCCGTGTTTCCATTACACGTCTGGCTGCCCAATGCCTACACTTACGCTCCGCACGCGGTCTCCGCCTTCCTGGCTGCCTGCGCGACCAAGGTCTCGCTGTACGTGCTGCTGCGTTTCGATTTTGTCGTGTTCCAGCCTAATCTGCTGGGGCATGATTTCCAGTTTGCCGCATTCCTGATGCCCCTGGCGGTGCTGGCCATCCTGGTCGGTTCCACCGTCGCGATGTTCGAATCCAACATCAAGCGCCTGCTTGGCTACTCGTCGGTGGCGCAGATCGGTTACATCATGCTGGGCGCCAGCCTGGTGTCGCTGACGGGGCTATCGGCCAGCCTGCTGCATATCTTCAACCACGCCTTGGCCAAGGGCACCCTGTTCCTGGCCGTGATGGCTCTCGCCATGCGCTTCGGACAACTGGACCTCGCCAGCCTCGGCGGCGCGGCCCGGCGAATGCCGTGGACCATGTCGGCTTTCGTAGTCGGCGCCCTCAGCCTGATCGGCGTGCCGGGCACGGCCGGGTTCATCAGCAAGTGGTACCTGGTCACTGCCGCGTTCGCGGAGGGCCCGCTGGGCTACTTTTTGATCGCCGTGATCGTGGTCGGTTCGCTGATGGCGGTTGTCTACTCCTGGCGCATCGTCGAGGCCACCTGGTTCGCGCCGGAAGTGCAGGCAAATCCAGTTACGGCAGAAACAACCATTGGTGAGGCGCCGATGGCCATGCTGGCCGTGGTCTGGCTGGCCGCATTGACCAACATTTACTTCGGCTTGTTCACGGCGCTGCCGCGCGCATTGGCCGAAGGCGCCGCCGGCGCACTCATCGCAGGTGTGCCATGAGTCCTGATTCCCTGATTCTCGCGGCACTGATCGTTCCGCTGGCCGGCGCCGTGCTGATTGGCCTGGCCGGCCGATTCAGCCCGAACCTGCGCGAGGCCGTTACCCTGGTTACGGCCGGCCTGTTGATTTTCGTGGTCTGGAGCCTGTTGCCGACCGTGTACGACGGTGGTCGCCCAAGTGCGCAGCTGGCCGAGGTACTGCCCGGTATCGATATCGCGTTCAGGGTCGAGCCCCTGGGCATGATGTTCGCGGCGCTGGCTTCAGGTTTGTGGCTGGTCAACTCGATCTACTCCATCGGCTACATGCGCGGCAACCAGGAGAAAAAGCAAACTCGGTTTTACGTGCTGTTCGCGGTTTCCCTGGCAGCAACGATGGGTATCGCGTTTTCAGCCAACCTGTTCACGCTGTTCCTGTTTTACGAGGCGCTGACGCTGTCGACCTATCCGCTGGTCTCGCACAAGGGCGACGCAGCGACGGTGAAATCGGCGCGGGTTTACCTGGGCATCCTGATCTCGGCCTCGATAGGACTGTTGCTGCCCGCCATCATCTGGACTTACTCGGTGGCGGGAACCGGCGACTTCCGCATGGGCGGTATCCTGGAAGGCGTTATCGAGGGGCCGGCGGTGGGGCTGCTTCTGGGCCTGTTCGTTTTCGGTGCGGCCAAGGCCGCCGTGATGCCCGTTCATCGCTGGCTACCGGCCGCGATGGTTGCACCGACCCCGGTCAGCGCATTGCTGCATGCGGTCGCAGTGGTAAAAGCCGGTGTGTTCACGATCACCAAGGTGATTGTCTACATTTTCGGTGTCGATTTCCTGTTCTCTGAGCCGAGCAGCAGCTGGTTGTTCTACGCGGCCTGTTTCACCATCATCGCGGCCAGTGTCGTCGCGCTTCGACAGCAGAACCTGAAGCGCCTGCTGGCGTACTCGACCATCGCGCAACTCTCCTACGTGGTGATGGCAGCCGCGATCCTGAAACCACTGGCCGAGGTCGGTGCGGCAATCCATATGCTGGCGCACGCCTTCGGCAAGATCACCCTGTTTTTTGCGGCCGGTGCGATCTACACGGCCTCGAAAAAAACCGAGTTGGCTCAGTTGCGCGGCATCGGTAGGCGCATGCCGATCACGATGACCGCTTTCACGATCGGCGCGTTGAGCATGATCGGCGTGCCGCCAACGGGTGGTTTCGTCTCCAAGTGGTATATCCTGGCCGGCGCTTTCCAGGCCGACAACTACATTGCTCTGGCCACGATCATCGCGAGCACCGCGTTGAATGCCGCCTACTTCCTGCCGATCGTTTACGTGGTCTGGTTCGAAAAAGACGCAACGCCGCCGGGCAAAGAGCATGGCGAGGCCCCCTTCGCAGCCGTTCTGGCGCTCGCGCTGACGGCCGCACTGACCATCGCCTTCTTTGTTTACAGCGCCCCGGCCTATGAGTTGGAGTCGCAACTGGTGAGGGCAGCGTCATGAAGCCGGATGATCTCGGAAAAAACGCCGTGAAGCGCGACCCGGACAACGCCTGGCTGGCGCGGCCACCGACCATACGCCTGTTGTGGTGGGTATTTGCGGCGGTTCTCGCGGTTTCCGTCGCGGCGCAGATCGTATTCAAGGTCAAGGGCTACTTCGGCGTGGACGGGTGGTTCGGTTTCGGCGCGGTTTTCGGCTTCCTGTCCTGTCTGGCAATGGTGCTGTTCGCGAAGGCCCTCGGCTGGGTACTCAAACGCGACGAGGACTACTACGAGGAGCGGGACGGTGATTGATTTCCTGCCCCCCGCCCTGATCCTGCTGGCCGGCGCCCTGCTGATCGGCCTGACGCGCGGTGCTCTGCGAACCGCCGTGGTGATGATCGCCCCGCTGCTGACCCTGGCGGCCATCTGGCAGGTGCCGGATGGCGTCGTGCTGGACCTGCCGTTCCTGCAGTACATGATCGAGCCGATCGAGGGCAGCCCGGTTCGACGGCTGTTCGCCACGATCTTCGCGCTGATGGCGTTCGGCGGCGGGCTGTACGCTTACCGCCAGGCTAAATGGTACGAACTCGCCGCGGCTTATGCCTATGCATCCGGCGCCATCGGCGTCAGTTTCGCCGGCGATCTGATCAGCCTGTTCCTGTTCTGGGAATTGATGGCCTTGTTTTCCACCGTGGTCGTGTGGTGCGGCGGCACCCCGGGGGCCCGCGCCGCCGGCATTCGCTATGCGGTGATGCATCTGCTGGGCGGGGTCGTGCTGAAAGTCGGCATCGAAGGGGTGATGGTGCACACGGGCTCCATCGAGGTGCGGCCGATGCTGGCCGACAATTTCGACCACTGGATGATCCTGGCGGGAATCCTGATCAACGCCGCCGCGCCCCCTGTTTCGGCCTGGCTTTCGGATGCCTATCCACAATCGAGCCCGACCGGCTCGGTGTTCCTGTCCGCGTTCACCACCAAGACGGCAGTGCTCGCTCTGATCCTGCTGTTCCCGGGAGAACCGGTGCTGATCGGCATCGGCCTGTTCATGGTGATGTACGGGATCATCTACGCACTGCTGGAAAACGATATCCGGCGGATCCTTTCGTTCTCGATCGTCAACCAGGTGGGCTTCATGGTCTGCGCCATCGGGATCGGCACGCATATGGCGATCAACGGCGCGGCGGCGCACGCATTTGCCCACATCATCTACAAGGCCCTGTTGTTCATGAGCGCGGGCGCGGTCGTGTACCGCACCGGAATGAACCGCTGCAGCGACGTTGGCGGGTTGTTCCGCACCATGCCGCTGACCGCGGTATGCGGCATCATCGGTGCACTGGCCATTTCCGGTTTCCCGCTGACCTCCGGCTTCACGACCAAGACGATGATTTCGCAGGCCGCGGCCAACCAGGGCCTGGTGTGGGTTTATTTTCTGCTCGCCGCCGCCTCGGCTGGCGTATTTCTCCATGCCGGCATCAAGTTCCCCTGGTTCGTCTTCTTCCAGCGCGATTCCGGCCTGCGTCCCAAGGACGCGCCCTGGAACATGGCCGTGGCGATGGTGTTTTTCTCGGTGCTCTGCATCCTGTTCGGTGTCGCGCCGCAATTGCTGTATGCCTATCTTCCCTACCCCGTGGAGTACGAGGCCTACACCGCCAGCAAGGTGCTGTTCTACCTGCAACTGCTGCTGTTCAGTGGCCTGGCGTTCTTCCTGCTGCTACCGCTGATGCGCCGCACCGAGACCATCAGCCTGGACGCCGACTGGATCTGGCGCCGGGCATTGCCCGTTCTTTGGGGTTGGGGGCAGGCCGTGCTCGGTGCCGCCTGGGGTGCGCTGCTCTCCGGCCTCGGCTGGTTGGGGCAGCACCTGGGTGAACGCGGTCGACGTTACTTCGGCTCGGAAGCCGGCGGTGAAGGCCGCAGTCACGGCGTGTTCGCACGCGCCTGGCCGATCGGGACCACCGCGCTGTGGATCGCCGTGCTTCTCACCGCCTACGTGTTTTTCTACTACCTGGCCTGATGGCGACACGCCGGGGGGCTACGTTATCCCGCCGCTCGACTAGAAATGCAGCTCTACGATGTCGCCGTCTTCGACCTCGTGTTCGGGGCCGGTCTGCTGACCGTCGTACACGCTGTTACCCCAGATGCGGGCGAATTTGAGATCACGGGCGATATCACGATGTACCAGTCGCGCGACGTCCTGGACCGTATCGCCCCGCCGCACGGTGAACGGTTTGTCATTGTCCGGTGGTTTGCCCGGCGCCTTGGTGTAGACGCGCACAATTTCCAGGGCGTCAAAGAGAAACGGACCGAGTTGATCGAGTCCGGCCCCGGTTTCGGCCGATACCGCATACGCCGGCAAGCGCAGGCCCAGCAGCTCTTCGAGCACCATCACTTCGTCCGGATCGGGATCGAGATCGCTCTTGTTGGCCACCAGCAACGCGGGCAAGTCGAGACGGAACGGATCACCCGCGCTCGGCCGGTCCTCTTTTTCCGTTTCCAGGCCAGGCCAGTTTTCATGCAGGAAGATCTTGCGCGTTGCCAAGCGCTCCATGATCTCGGGGATCTGGACGAGACAGTCGGGATCGCTCAAATCGACCACCAGCATGACTGCGTCGGCGGGCTGCATCGCGGCACCGTACCAGGATTCCATGAAATCGCCCGAAATCGGCGGTAAATCGACCAGCTGGAAGTGCACGTCCTCGAACGGCAGCATTCCCGGAATCGGCAGCTTGGTCGTATACGGGTAGGGGCCGATGTCGGTACGCGACCCGGTCAGCCGCGAATGGAGACTCGACTTGCCGGCGTTTGCAGGCCCCACCAATGCGATCTGCGCGGCGCCGTCAGGGCGAATGACGTGCGAAGGCCCGCTGCGCCGGCCGCCCTTCTTGGGTGAACTCAATTCCTCGGTGAGTTGCTTGATGCGGCTCTTGATGTCTGCCTGCAGGTGTTCGGTGCCCTTGTGCTTGGGGATCGTGCGCATCATCTCGCGCAGGCATTCCAACCGCTCACGCGGTTCGCGGGCCTTGCGAAAGGCGTCTTCGGCTTTCTTGTAATCTGCTGTGACGTTCGTCGGCATCCGAAAGAACCTAGCTCACCTCAGCACAGGCAGCACCCGATCCGGGCAGAACGCTGCGGAGCGCTTGTCTCACTCCCAGCGCCTGGCCGAGTCGTCGAACCCTTTCGAAAAAGCACGCACGACACAAAAACGCTGTCCGGTCGGTGCTTCCATCACCACCCAGCTGTGCACGGACTCCACGCGTTTCGCTCCCAGCGCCTCGAGCCGACCCACCTCGGCCTCGACGTTGTCGGTCTCGATATCGAGATGCACTCGGCTCTCGTGGTCGACCCGCTGGACTTCGAGTTCCAGTCCTCCCGGGCCCGGCTCCAGCCGACGGTAACGCGTCGCATCGCTTCGCGGGTCCGCGACGCTGGACAAGCCCAGGGCGCTGGACCAGAACTCGGCGGCCTCTCCGATATCCCCGGTTCGGCAGTCAATGATGAACCCGGCAAGCTGGCTTCGATGCATGGCAAATTTCTCCCGTTAATCCCTCAGTAAGACACTGTAACCGCGAAAATTGCCGCTTGCCATCCTCCGCACCTCCACTACACTGAACCCTCCTTCGCTTCCAGGCATCGACGGGGCCCTATGAGCCAAACCGAGATCAAGGCCTTCAGCGAACACACGGAGATGAAGCGCGACCTCGGCCTGCTCGAGGCCGTCTCGATCGTCATCAGCCGCATTATCGGTTCCGGTATTTTTCGCACGCCCGCGCCGATCATGGCCTTGGTGGGCTGCACCTCGCTGTTCGGGTTGGTCTGGGTGCTCGGCGGGCTGGTCACGATTTTCGGCGCGGTGATCTACGCCGAGCTGGCGGCGATGATGCCGCGCTCGGGCGGGCCGTACGAATACCTGAAAGTCGCCTACCACCCTTTCTGGGCCTTCCTGCGCGGCTGGGCGATGTTTTTCGTCTCCGAAACGGCCTCGATCGCCGCCGTCGCGTTGATTTTTGGCGAATACCTGAACGCGCTGTGGATGATCGTCTACGGCGAACCGTTCGACCGCGCCATCCTCTACGGGGTGGCGCTGGTCACCATCTGGGGCCTTACCTGGGTCAACCTGTTCGGCGTGCACCTGAGCGGCATGGTGCAGAACTTCTTCGGCTTCGTGAAAGTGGCCGCGGTGGGCAGCATCATCGGCGTGGCGTTCACGTCATGGAGCACCGGCAACCTCGGCAACTTCACCGACCCCCTGTTCCCCGAGGCCTGGACCGGCAGCACGATCCTGGTGGTGGGCGCAGCCATGCGCTACAGCTTCTTCGCGTTCAGCGGTTGGGAGGGCGCCACCTACATCGCCGAGGAGATCAAGAACCCCAGGCGCAACCTGCCGCTGTCGCTGTTTATTGGCATCGGCGGGGTCATGGTGCTGTACCTGGGGGCGAACGCGGCCTACCTGTTCCAGCTGCCCCCGGCGAAAATAGCCGAGTCGCCCTGGGTCGCCACCGAGGTGATGACGGTAGCCATGGGCGCCACGGGCGGCATCCTGATCTCGGTTGCCGTGATGCTCAATACCTTCGGCAACGTCAGCACGCAGATCCTGTGCAAGGCGCGCAGCTGGCAGGCGATGGCGCGCGACGGCATGTTTTTCGACTGGTTCGCCAGGCTGCACCCGGTGCATCGCACTCCGAACAACGCCCTGCTCGGCCAGGCGCTGTGGGCCACGGTGCTGCTGACCTTCGCGATCCTGGCGGAAAATTCCTACGAGATGATGATCGATTTCTTCTCGGCCACCTCCACCGTCTTCAATATCATGGTGTTCGCGGCGATCTGGGCGATGCGCCGCAAATTCCCCGACGTGAACCGGCCTTACCGCGCCTGGCTTTACCCGTGGAGCCTGGTCGGCATCCTGGCGATCTACCTCGCTTTCCTGGTAATCACGCTGATTACCGCCTTTGTGCCGTCGATCGTGGGACTGGGACTGACCGCTTCCGGCACGCTCTATTACTACTTCAAGGTCGTTCGAGGCAGGCGCGAGATACCGGTCTGATCAGGATTCCGGATACCGAAACCTCACCTCGGGGGGGGCGGTCAGGCCAATAGGATGTCTAGCGATATCATCACGGCGACGCCCACCATCAGCGAGAAAGTAGCCAGCATGGAGTGGTTTCCGCGATGCGTCTCCGGCACGATTTCGTCGCTGATTATGAACACCATCGCACCGGCGGCAAACCCCAGCGTCCACGGCATCATGGGTTCTGCCAGCGAGACCATGGTGCTTCCGAACAGGCCGCCCACGGGCTCGACGAGACCGGTCAGGAAGGCGACAACGAAGGCCTTCAGGCGACCGTAGCCGATCACCAGCAGGGAAGTGGCCACGGCCAGTCCCTCGGGAATGTTCTGCAACAGGATTCCCACCGCGAGCGTGCGGCCGTTGTCCAGGTCTCCACCGGCGAACCCGACCCCTACGGCCATTCCCTCCGGGAAATTGTGCAGCGTGATCGCGATGACGAAAAGCCACATGCGGCTCAGGGTGGAGGCGTCAGGTCCCTCCCTGCCCAGCACGAAGTGCTCGTGCGGCGCGTAGCGGTGAACCAGGTACAGCGCACCGCCCCCGGCCAGCAGGCCGCTGCAAACCACCATCGCCGACAACCATGCACGTTGATACTGCGCCTGGGCGAACTCTCCCGCGGGCATCAGCAGCGAGATGAACGAGGCCGCCAGCATGATGCCAGCGGCGAAGCTGAGCAGGCTGTCCTGAAGTTGCTCCGACAAGCGCCGAATGGCAAATACGCCGAGCGCACCGAATCCCGTGCCAAGCCCCGCGAACAGGCTGGCCAGGAAGCCGATCCAGATGATGTCTCCAGAGAAATTCACGATTTTGGGGCTGTGCGTACACGCCTTTATGACGAGCGGTCATCATAGCAGAGCAGGTAAGTCGGCCAGCCTCTGGCAAGCCGGTCGGAAAGGGGCTAAATTGCCGGGGTAATGGACAGGTTGATAGGTCACCCAAATTGAAAACACTCTATTTCAAACTTCGAGCCATTGGCGTCACCTGGCTGCTGCGCCTGCTGCCGCGCAATCAACCCCTGGTCTTCTCCGGGCGGGGCTCGTCGCTGGAACTCTGCCGCCAACTCGCGCTTCTCGGTTATACGCGGGCCCTGATCGTCAGCGACGCGTTTCTTGCCGGCTCGGGGCTTCTCGACGACATGCTGGGCACCCTGGCGCAGGCGGGCGTGAAATGCACCGTATTTGACGGCATCGAACCCGATCCGAACTTCGAGCAGGTCGCGGCCGGCGAGGCCGTTTTGACCCGAGAATCCTGCGAAGTCGTCATCGGTATCGGTGGCGGATCGGTGCTGGATGCGGCCAAGTTGATCGCCCTTTTGCACAACAACCCGGGTGACCTGGCCTTTTACGACGGCATACAGAAAGCGAAGAATCCAGGCCTGCCCCTGTTCGCCGTCCCGACCACGGCCGGAACCGGGTCGGAGACCACGCCCGCCTCGGTTATCACCGACAGCGCGACCCATCGCAAAGTGGCGGTGGCCGACGGCAAGCTGGTGCCTCATTACGTCGCCCTGGACCCTGACCTTACCCGCACCCTTCCGCCGCGCATCACCGCGGCCACCGGCATGGATGCACTCACGCATGCCGTGGAATCCTATCTTTCCAGGGCATCGACGCCGGTTACACGAGACATGGCGGCGACCGCCACGCGGCTGATTTTTGAAAACCTGCCTCGGGCCTATCAGAACGGCGAGGATATGGACGCCCGGCAGGCCATGCTCACGGCCTCCTTCTACGCGGGCGTCGCGTTCGGGCGGACGTCCGTCGGTTATGCACACGCCATCGCGCACCAACTCGGCCGGGTCTGCGGAACCCCCCACGGTGAAGCCAACGCCATGGTTCTGCCACAGGTTCTCGAGGCCTACGGCGCGCCGGTTCGCCCTGCGCTTGCCGAACTGGCGCGCTCCTCCGGCCTGGCGGCCGCAACCGTAAGCGATGATGCCGCCGCCGCAACGCTGGTCCAGCGCATAACCGAACTGCGGCGTGAAATGGGCATGTCGCTCGAACCGACCGGGCTGGCAGCGGACGCCGTGCCGGGTATCGTTAAGGCCGCCATCAGGGAAACGGGCGACTTGTACCCGGTGCCGCGCTACCTCGAGCCCGATGAACTCGGTGGCATCGTCAGTAAACTGGTAGCCGCCGCCTGAGAGATTTCGTTGATATGGCACAGTGACCCGACGCGAAACAGACGGTAGTATCCGTCACACCCTGAGGAATACGACCGCGAACCCGATGAAAAGCTATCTCTTCTCCATCGCCGGCAACATTGCCGCCGGCAAATCGACCCTGACCAAGGCGCTCGAATCGCGCAGCAACGGCAAAATCGTGTCGTTCCTGGAACGCGTCGACTACGTGAAAGAAAACGGCTACCTGCAAAAGTATTACGAGGCGGTCACGGCCTACGACCGCATCAAGGGCCTGAAACTGGACGGCAAGGGCCGCGACGATTTCCTCGAAGTCAAACGCGAAGCCGAATACTGGGGCTACAAGATCCAGGAAACCTATTTCCTCTCGCGCCTGCTCGACCTGGGCGTATTGACCGAATTACTGCGCGAGGGGCAGTCCGTGGCCCAGGACCGATCGATTTACGAAGACCAGATCTTCACCAAGAACTCGAACAACTACGAGTACATCACTGACGCTGATTACCGCAAGTACCTGGACCTGTTCGACCTGGTGATGAAGGACAAGCCCAAGCCGGACCTGATCATCTACCTGGAAAGTGACGTGGAGGCGCTCAAAGAGCGGATCATCGGTCGCAGCCGGGGCGAGGAAGTCGAACTGGCCAGCCCGGACAACCACTACCTGGCCAACCTGAACAACCTCTACCGGCCCTGGATCATGAAGTGCGGCCTGCCTTACCTCGTGATCGACACCGAGGCCATCGATTTCCGTACCGAGGCCGGACTTGAAAAGGTGATCGAAGGCATCGTCCACACCGTGCCCGGGGCCGAACACCTGTTCGAATAGGCGTTCCGCTTCCCTGCTCCCCGGCGCAAACGGCATTTTGTGAGCGCTTCTTCGCCGACGGCGAAAGCTCACCCCCTCAGCCACGAGCAGCTGCTCTTCTCCGGATGCCCGACCGCGCGACACACCAACAGTGGAATCCGTTGCCCGATCTGATTAAATAGGCGCTTGGCCCCCAGACTCCCGGTCGGCGAAATGAACCAGCCCGAATTCCCTGAAAGCGCACGCGTCGTCGTCATCGGCGGCGGCATCATCGGCTGCTCCGTGGCCTACCACCTGGCTGATTTGGGCTGCGAAACGCTGCTGCTGGAACGCGACCAGCTGACCTCCGGCACGACCTGGCACGCGGCCGGGCTGATGACGACGTACGGCTCGATCTCGGAAACCATGTTGGAGATACGCCGCTATTCGCGCGACCTGTACGCCGGGCTCGAGCAGGAAACCGGCCAGCAAACCGGTTTTGCGCAAGTCGGGTTCATCGAACTGGCGGCCGATGCCGACCGCCTCGAGGAGCAACGCCGGATTGCGGCATTCAACCGCTATCACGGCAACGAGGTGATTGAACTCTCACCCTCCGAAGTGGCCGGTCTGTTTCCGCTGGCTGACGTAGACGGTATCGAGGCAGGCTTCTACAGTCCGCAAGACGGCCGCATCAACCCGGTCGATGTCACGATGGCGCTGGCCAGGGGCGCGCGCATGAAAGGCGCCCGATTGATGCAGAATACGCCGGTCGAAGACGTTCTGATACGCGATGGCGAAGTTCAAGGCGTGCGCACCGCGCTGGGTGACATCCGCTGTGAAACCGTCGTCAATTGCACCGGCATGTGGGCGCGCCAGCTGGGCGAGAAATCCGGCGTGTGCATTCCCAACCAGGCCGCGGAGCACTATTACCTGATCACCGATGACATTCCGGGGATGATGAAAGACCTTCCGATCCTGGAGGACCCCTCTCTCTACGCGTATTTTCGCGAGGAAACCGGCGGGCTGATGATCGGCCTGTTCGAAAAGGACTGCGTGCCGTGGAACGTCGAGCGCATCCCCGGCGATTTTTCTTTTGGCGAACTGCCTCCCGACTGGGACCGCATGACGCCATTCCTGGAGGGCGCGATGGGGCGCGTTCCGGTCTCGATGGAAACCGGGATTCGAAAATTTTTCTGTGGCCCGGAGAGCTTTACCCCCGACCTGGCGCCCGTGGTCGGCGAATCGCCTGAAGTTCGAAATTACTTCGTGGCCGCCGGCCTGAACTCGGTGGGCATCATCAC
Source organism: Lysobacterales bacterium (assembly GCA_013042915.1). Lineage (GTDB taxonomy): Bacteria > Pseudomonadota > Gammaproteobacteria > Xanthomonadales > SZUA-36 > JABDPF01. The sequence goes on along the minus strand of JABDPF010000055.1, from coordinate 4,683 downwards.
CGGAGGCGGTTTGGGTCGCCTGTTGGCGCACTGGATCGTCGACGGCCGCCCGGACGTGGACATAACCGGCATCAACATCGACCGTTTCCATCCCTATCAATGCAACCCGGACTATCGCCGACGCCGAGCGTTCGAATCGCTGGGCCAGGTTTACCAGTGCCATTACCCGGACAAACCGTGGGAAACCGCGAGGGGCGCGAAGCGTTCTCCGTTTCACGATCGTCTGGCCGCACGAGGCGCATATTTCCGGGATGTCAGCGGTTGGGAATCGCCGGCGTGGTACGCGCCCGAAGGCCACGAGCCGGTGATCGAAAAGTACTCCTGGGGGCGGCAGAACTGGTTTCCCTGGTGGCAAGAGGAGCACCGTGCCTGCCGTGAAGGCGTGATCCTGATGGACATGAGCTTCATGGGCAAGTTTTTGGTTCAGGGGCGGGATGCCGGCGGCTACCTGGACTACCTCTCCGCAAATGCCGTAAACGGATCAGCGGGCCGGATAACTTACACACAATGGCTTAACCAGAATGGTCTACTGGAAGCAGACCTGACGGTAATAAAGTTCGATGACGAACGTTTTATGGTCGTCACCTCCGACACGGCGCACCGGCATACCTCCGCCTGGCTGCATCGCCATCTCGATCGCGAACGCCATGCGTTCGTCACCGATGTCACTTCGGGCTACGGGCAATTAAACGTGCAGGGCCCGCGTTCGCGCGAACTGTTGCAGTCCGTGACTGCGGCCGATCTCTCCAACGAGGCGTTCCCGTTCCGCGCCGTCGGGGAAATCGATGTCGGGCTGGCGCGCGTCATTTGCGTGCGCATTACCTACCTTGGTGAGCTCGGCTACGAGCTGTACATCCCCTCCGAACAGGCAGTGCACGTTTACGATATTCTCGCCGCAGCTGGTGAAAAGGTCGGGATGAGGCACGCGGGCCTTCGGGCCCTGTCCAGCCTGCGCATGGAAAAAGCCTATCGCGATTACGGCCACGACATCGACAACACGGACGACCCCTATCGGACCGGCCTTGGCTTTGCCGTGCGGCTAGATAAACCCGGGGAGTTCATTGGAAAACAGGCCAGTATTGCAAGGAAGGCCGAAGCACCGTGGTCAGAGCGGCTGGTGCAGGTGCTTGTCCAGGACCCCGAACCCCTGATGCACCATGGTGAGATCGTTTTGCGCGACGGCCGCCCGGTCGGAGAGGTGCGCGCTGCCTCTTACGGTCACACGCTGGGTGGAGCGGTAGGGTTGGCCTGGATACACGGCAGCCATTCGGTCGATACCCCCTTCCTGGAATCCGGCGACTGGGAAGTCGACATCGCCGGCCGCCGCTATCCCGCCAGGGTTTCGCTGCGGCCTTTGTACGATCCGGGCATGGAACGGGTGCGGGCATGATGCATCACGAGGGGTTTGGTTATCGCTTCGAGCGTGCCATCGTCCGGCGTCCGGGGCGCTGCGTGGTCGATGGCTTGCGTGCCGAGGACCGGGGTTCGCCGGATCATGCGTCCTACCTGGAAGAACACGCCGTCTACGTGCGCGCGCTGGAACAGGCGGGTCTTGACGTCGTGACCCTGCCGGCCCTGGACGACTACCCCGATTCGGTATTCGTCGAGGACACCGCGCTGGTCCTGCCCGAGGGTGTGATCGCCTTGAATCCGGGAGCCCCGACCCGGCGCGGGGAAGCCCTGGTGATGGAGGCCGACTGCCGGCGACTGGGACTGGAGACGCACTGGCTGAGCGGTCGAGGCACGCTGGACGGCGGCGACGTACTCGTCACCGGCCGCGAGATCCTGATCGGGCTCTCGACGCGCAGCAACCCCGAAGGCTTCATCGCGCTGGACGAGTTGCTCACCGCTTTCGGATATACCGTCCGCGCGGTCCGAACCCCACCGGGCGTCCTTCACTTCAAATCAGACTGCAGCCTGCTCGGCCCGGACACCGTGCTCGCCACTCGTCGGCTCGCCGAAACCGATTGTTTCACCGCCTACCGGGTCATCGAGGTCCCCCGCGGCGAGGAAGCCGCCGCCAACTGCATCCGTGTAAACAGCGTCGTTTTCATGCCGGAGGGTTTTCCTCTTACCCTGGACGCGGTCGAATCGGCGGGTTTCGAGGTGAAGGTGCTCTCCGCCTGCCAAGCCGCCCTACTGGACGGCGGCCTCTCCTGCCAATCCTTGCGTTTCTGAGTTGACCCTTATCAGGCCATATTAAGATTTACTGATATAGAATTCTCGCGACCTGACCAAACACGAAAGGTGCGCCCGCATGCGCTTCACCCCGGCCACGTTCCTGGTGCTGGCCTGCCTGCCGCTGATTGCGGTCGCCCAAGTCGCGGATAGGCCGCAGATCCGGGCCTCCGCCATAGAGTCCGGCCCCGTGCTGGATGGCGATGTGCTGGACGACCCGTTCTGGCAGTCCGTGGCTCCCGAAACCTCGTTCACGCAGAACACGCCCGACGAAGGTCGGCCTGCCAGCCAGCAGACAGAAGTGCGCGTTGCGTATACCGATGCCGCCCTGTACGTGGCCTTCGTGCTGTATGACGAAGAGCCCGAGTCCATCGTGGTGTCCGAGCCTCGCCGGGACGGTGACCTCAACGAAACCGACAGCGTGCGCTTTGTCCTGGACACGTACCACGACGAACAGAACGGATTCGTTTTTGGCACCAACCCGGCCGCAATGGAGTACGACGCGCAGCTCAGCAAAGGCGGCTCGGGTAGCAGCTTTGGCTTCGCCGGCGGCGGCTTCAACCTGAATTGGGATGGAGTATGGGAGGTCAGGACAGAACTGGGCGACTATGGCTGGAGCGCCGAATTCCGGATTCCGTTCACGACGATCCGCTATCCCTCGCTGGACGAACAGGACTGGGGCGCGAATTTCCAGCGCCGCATCCACCGGCGTCATGAAAACGCATTCTGGTCGCCTGTCGGCCGCCAGTTCAACATCACGCGCCTGGCCGACGCAGGCCGGCTGGGCGGTGTTCGAATCGGCAGTCAGCGAAACCTGAAAATCGTGCCTTATGCCCTTGGAGAAGTCGGTGATACGGGCGATGCAGGCACGCACAGCGAGGCCGACTTTGGCGTGGACCTGAAATACAGCATCACGCCGGCGCTGACCCTGGACCTGACCTACAACACCGATTTCGCGCAGGTCGAGGCTGACGAATTGCAGATATCACTCGACCGCTTCAACCTGTTTTTCCCGGAAAAACGGCCGTTCTTCCTCGAGAACGCCGGGCTGTTCGCCGTTGGCAAGTCGCAGCAAGTCGAGCTTTTTTTCAGCCGCCGAATCGGCCTGTCGGGTAACGGAGAAATCATTCCGATCGACGCCGGGGCCCGGCTTTCCGGCGCGCTGCTGGGGGCGAATGTCGGGCTCATGTACATGCAGACCGACGATCTGCCCGGCGTGGCCAGCAGCAGCGGCTTTGCCGTGGCCCGCATCAACAAGGAGCTGCCCAATCGCTCCTCGTTGGGGGCCGTGCTGATCGACAAGTCGGTGTCCGGCGATGCATTGCCGGGGGAGAACGACAACCGCACTTTCGGCGCCGATGCCCGTTGGGGCATTGGCGAGTACGGGCTGATCACGGGTTACGTGGCGCAAACCGACACACCGGAACGGGATGGCGATGACCAATCCTGGTCACTCGCCGGCAGCTACGACTCCCCCGACTGGTCCCTGGGATTGTCGTGGGTGGACGTCGGCGAGCAATTCAACCCCGAGGTAGGCTTCATCAACCGCAGCGGCGGTTATGAAAACCTGTCGCTGCGGGCCTTGCGGCGCTATCGGCTCACCGATGGCCCCTGGGGCCTGCTGGAACTGCGACCCCACTTTTCCTATACCGCCTACTGGGACCCGTGGAGCTTCAAGGAATCGGGCTTCTTGCACGTGGACAATCACACCGAGTGGAAAAACGGCTCGGAGCTGCACACCGCGATCAACTGGGTCAACAAGGGCTTGCAGGAACCGTTTGAGATTTATGAAGGCGTGGTCATCCCGGCAGGCACCTACCACACCGTCGAAACCCACCTCTATGCGCAAACGGACGACTCTAAGTGGCTGAGTTTCCAGATGTCCGCCACGATCGGTGGGTTTTACAGCGGTGACAGAGTCGCCATTTCTCCATCTCTCAGGATTCGATGGGGCGACAAGTTCGTCAGCGAAATCGGCCTGGTCCAAAACGACGTGGAATTGCCGGAAGGCGATTTCGTCACCCGTATCGGGCGCCTACGGCTAGCCTACTCCTTCACCCCCAAGCTCGGCCTGGAGGCCCTGTTCCAGTACAGCAACGTGGATGACTTTCTGTCTTCCAACATCCGCTTTTCCTGGCTGCGTAAGGCCAATACGGGCCTGTACCTCGTCTACAACGACATCGAGGGCTACGACGGCTACAGCGGCGCCCAACCGGACCGGAGCTTTATAGCCAAGTACACCTATCTCTTTGATATCTAGACTTTCCGCCGAAACACCTTCCCGACTCCAGGCCGTGTTGCCGGACCCCCCCTTCCAGGGGCGTATGAGCCCTGGACGGGCTCAGACCGAGCGCCACATGGATGTACTTGAGCGTCCCCTGGAAGGGGGTATGCGGCAGCACGGCCTGGACTTGGGCACACGGGTGTTGACATGAGGTTAGAATAGCTGCGCTACTCTGACCCCGGTTTTCTTGTCACTACACGATGGCGCCGCGCGGCGGGGTT
>JABDPF010000052.1 GCA_013042915.1 Lysobacterales bacterium | reverse complement strand
TCCACGCCGGCGGCGCCCGGGAACTCCTCGGCTTTGCGAGCGGCCATCTTCTCGTAGACATCCCAGCGCAACCGAGCGGCCTGCTCGGCGATGGCGTTGAGGCGCTCGGCCTCTTCGGGCTGTGAGCGTGACAGCATTCTGAAGCGGCCTTCGTGCTTGCGGTATTCCATCAGCGGCAGGGTCGGCCGCAGGCTGTCGAGCGTGAATGGCACGCCGCTGGCTTCACGAGCCAGCGGGTTGTAGCGGATCAGCGGCCAGTGGCCGGAATCGACCGCGCGTTTTTGCTGGTGCAGGCCGTGCTCCATGTTGATGCCGTGAGCGATGCAGTGCGAGTAAGCGATGATCAGCGACGGGCCCGGATAGGCCTCGGCCTCGCGGAACGCCTGCAATGTCTGCTGCGGGTTGGCGCCGAAGGCCACCCGGGCGACGTAGACGTTGCCGTAGGCGATCGCCTGCTGCGCGACGTCTTTCTTGCCAATCGGCTTGCCGCCCGCTGCGAACTTGGCCACCGCACCCAGCGGCGTGGACTTTGACATCTGGCCGCCGGTGTTGGAATACACCTCGGTGTCCATGATCAGGATGTTGATGTCCAGGCCGGATGCCAGGGCGTGGTCGAGACCGGAGGAGCCGATGTCGTAGGCCCAGCCGTCGCCTCCCACGATCCACACGGACCGGCGGACAAAGTGGTCTGCCATGGCCAGCAATCGCTTGGTCTGATCGGTGCCGATGGATTCCAGTTTGGATTTCAGTTCGTCGACGCGCTTGCGCTGCGCCTGGATCTGGGATTCGACCTGCTGTGGAGCCTCGATGATGGCCGTTGCCAACTCGTCGCCGACCTGGTCGCGCATCCGGCCGAGGGCCATTTCAGCCTGGGCGCGGTGGTGATCGGCAGACAGGCGGAAACCCATGCCGAACTCGGCATTGTCTTCGAACAGCGAGTTGGACCAGGCGGGGCCGCGGCCCTCGTCATTTTTCGCCCAGGGCGTGGTCGGCAGGTTGCCGCCGTAAATCGACGAGCAGCCGGTCGCGTTGGCCACCATCATGCGGCCACCGAATAACTGCGTCGCCAGTTTCAGATAGGGCGTCTCACCGCATCCTGCGCAGGCGCCCGAGAATTCGAACAGCGGGCGCAGGAACTGCACGCCGCGCACATTGGAGAAATCGATCTCCGAGCGCTCGTTGTAAGGCAATTTTTCGAACCACGCGAGATTGTCACGCTGCTGCTCGAGCACCGGCAGGCGTTCGACCATCTTGAGAGCGCGGACCTCCTCACCGTTTTCGTCAACTTCGCGAACCGGGCAGGCGTCCACGCACTGTGTGCAGCCGGTGCAATCGTCGGGGTAGACCTGCAGCAGGTAGCGCATCTCGGGGAATCCGCGTGCGCTGATCGGCGCTGACTGGAACCCCTCAGGCGCTCCTTCGAGCTCTTTCTCGTGGCAGAACTTGGCGCGGATCGTGGCGTGCGGGCACACGAAAGAGCAGTTGCCGCACTGGATGCAGTTGTCCTCGATCCATTCCGGAATCATCTGCGCGATGCCGCGTTTTTCCCATTGCGTGGTTGCTGTGGGATAAGTGCCGTCGACGGGAATCTTGGACACGGGCAGCGAGTCGCCACGCCCTGCCATCATCTCGGCGGTCACGTTCTGCACAAAAATGGGCGCCAGTTCCGGCACCACGCGCCGGGCGCCGATGCCGCTGCGCTTCTTCGTATCGATTTTCACTTCGTGAAGGTGCTCGAGCGAGGCATCCACCGCGGCGAAATTCATCTGCACGACCTGATCGCCCTTTTTGGCGTAAGTCTTCGCGATCGCGTCCTTGATCAGCTTGATCGCCTCGTCGGTTTCCATGATCTCCGCCAGCGCGAAGAAGCAGACTTGCATCACGGTATTGATGCGTCGGCCCATTCCCGTCTCGCCGGCTACCTTGTATGCGTCGATCACGAACAATCGAACATTTTTGTCGACGATCTGTTGCTGCAATTTCTCCGGTAACCGGTCCCAAACCTCGTTCGTACCATAAGGACTGTTGAGCAGCAGGGTCGCGCCTTTTGCCGCCTTCTCGAGCAATGGCGTGTTGTAGACGAATTCCCACTGGTGGCAACCGATGAAGCCGGCGGTTTGCAGCAGGTAGGGCGAATCGATCGGTTCGGGGCCGAAGCGCAGGTGCGAAACGGTCTGTGCGCCCGACTTCTTGGAGTCGTAGACGAAATAGGCCTGGCCGAAGCGGTTCGGATCCGCGCCGATGATCTTGATGCTGTTCTTGTTGGCGCCCACCGTGCCGTCTGCGCCGAGGCCGTAGAACATGGCGCGCACGACGCCGTCGTCCTCGATGTTGAAGCCATCGTCGATATCGAGGCTGAGCCTGGTGACGTCGTCGATGATGCCCACGGTAAATTGTCGCTTGGGCTGATCGGCCACCAGGTTGTCGAACACGGCCTTGACCATGGCCGGCGTGAATTCCTTGGACGATAGGCCGTAGCGGCCGCCGCAAACACGCGGCATGGCGTCGATGTCGCCGTCCGCCAGCGCTTGCGCCAGTGCGGTCATCACGTCCTGGTAGAGCGGCTCGCCATTGGCGCCCGGTTCCTTGCTGCGGTCTAGAACCGCGATATGCCTGGCGCTTTTCGGCAGGGCGGCCAAGAGATGCAGGTTGGAGAACGGCCGGAACAGGCGCACGACGATGCCGCCATATCGGCCGTCGGTGTTGGCGTTCAGCCAGTTCACGGTCTCGCGCACGGTCGAGGCGCCAGAACCCATCGAAACCATCACGGATTCTGCTTCGGGGTCGCCGAAATAATCGAACAGGTGGTAGGCACGGCCGGTTTCTGCGGCGAGTTCGTCCATTTTGCGTTGCACGATGTCCGGCACCGCGCTGTAAAAGCGGTTGACGCTCTCGCGGCCCTGGAAATAGGTGTCCGGGTTCTGCGCAGTGCCGCGCATGACCGGGTTTTCCGGGTTGAGGGCCCGGCCGAGGTGGTCGATGATGAGCTCATGGTCGACCAGCTTGTTCATCGTCTCCGTGCTGATCAGGCTGATCTTGTTGACCTCGTGCGAGGTGCGAAAACCGTCGAAGAAATGAATAAAGGGCACGCGGGCCTCGAGCGTCGAAGCATGCGCCACCAGTGCCAGGTCATGGGCCTCCTGTACCGAGGCGGAGGCCAGCTGGGCGAAACCGGTGGTGCGCGCGGCCATGACGTCCTGGTGGTCGCCGAAAATCGACAGACCCTGAGCCGCCAGCGAGCGTGCCGCCACGTGGAAAACCGTCGGCGTGAGTTCACCCGCGATCTTGTACATGTTGGGCAGCATCAGCATCAGGCCCTGCGAAGCCGTGAACGTGGTCGACAGAGCGCCCGCCTGCAATGCGCCATGGACCGCGCCGGCGGCGCCGCCCTCGTGCTGCATTTCCACCACGGTGGGGATATTGCCCCACAGGTTAGGTAGTTTCTTCGCCGCCCATTCGTCGGCCAGTTCGGCCATCGTGGAAGACGGCGTAATGGGGTAGATCGCGCAGACCTCACTGAGTCGGTACGCGACGTATGCGGCTGCTTCATTGCCGTCAAAACTGACTTTCTCGGCATTAAAGTCGAGGTCGTCCTGGGCGTGTTTACCGATGTTCGAGGTTCTCATGACAGCGCCTCCGTCCTGACCATTTCAATGGCGTGGCAGGGACACTGCAGATAGCAGGCCCGGCAGCCGGTGCAAAGCTCGTAACGGACCGCATAGCCCTTGCCCTTGCCAAGCTTGATGATGGCGTTTTCAGGGCAGGCGCCATAGCAGCCGTCGCACTCGAAGCAATTGCCGCAGGAGTAGCAGCGCGACGCCTCGAAAAGCGCCTCTTTTCGGCTAAAGCCCGCGGTGACCTCGCGGAAATCGCCGGTGCGTTCCTCGGGGTTGATGCTCGGCTGCTCGCGGCGCTGCGCGTCAGTCAGGTAGTTCAGGTGGAGCTTGTCGAAGGTGACCGTCGGCTCGGTTTTGTCCTTGCGCCACGTGGTTCCATTGAGCCAGGCGTCGATATGGTGTGCGGCCTTTTTTCCGTGGCCCGTGGCAATCGTCACGGTGCGTTCGGACGGCACCATGTCGCCGCCCGCGAACACGCCGGCCGCGCCGGTCATCATGTTGTCGTCGACTTTGACCACGCCGTCCCACTCGATCTCCACGCCGGGCAGGTTCTCCAGCATGCTGGTGTCAACATTCTGTCCGAGCGCCAGGACCAGCGCGTCCGCCTCCAGGGTTTCCACCTCGCCGGTGGGTCGGGGCCGACCGTTTTCGTCGATTTCCATCACCTCGACCTGGAACGTGGTGCTGTCGATTTCGCGAATCGTCCGCAACCAGTTGATCTTGATGCCCTCGGATTCGGCTTCGTCGGCTTCGAAGGCGTGCGCGGGCATGTTGTCGCGGTCACGCCGGTAAATGATCATCGCCTCTTCGGCGCCCATGCGCTTGGCCGTGCGCGCCGCGTCCATGGCGGTGTTGCCTCCGCCGTAAACGGCCACTCGACGGCCCAACTTCGGAGCATCGCCTTTCTCCACGGATGCCAGGTAGCTGACCGCATCGAGAATGGCGCCCGAGTCGCGGGCGGGGATGTCCACGTGTTTGCCGACGTGCGCACCGATCGCCATGAACACTGCGTCGAATGCGCCTTCTTCCTTGGCCGCCATCACGTCCTCCACCTTGTGGTCGAGGGTAATGATGACGCCGAGCTTGCGGATGCGATCGATTTCACCGTCGAGGATGTCGCGGGGCATGCGGTAAGCGGGGATGCCGAATCGCATCATGCCGCCCGCCATCGGGCCGGCGTCGCGTATTTCCACCTGGTGGCCCATCAGCGCAAGGTGCCAGGCCGCGGACAGCCCCGACGGCCCTGCACCGATGATCAGGATTTTTTTGCCGGTCGATTCCGGTACGTTTTCCGGAACCCAGCCTTTTTCCAGGGCGAGGTCACCCAGGAAGCGCTCCACCGCGTGGATGCTGACGGATTCATCCACCTGACCCCGGTTGCAGGAACTCTCACAGGGGTGATAACACACGCGGCCGTGAACGGAGGGCATCGGGTTGTCCTTGACGAGGATGCGCCAGGCCTCCTCGAATTCACCCGCCTGTGCCTTGTCGAGCCAAGCCTGGATGTTCTCCCCTGCGGGGCAGGCGTGGTTGCACGGCGGAATGGAATCCACGTAGACGGGTTCCTGGAGTCGCACGGGGCCGGTGCCCGAGGCGCGACTCAAATCAGGGGGCAACGTAATGTCGGTACGTTCGGTGGGCATATCGTTGGTTTCCGGAGTCGATCGGTTTAAAGAAGTCGAAAATGAAATCATTGTGGTCGAATCATCGACGTAGTTTAGGGGTTTTCTTTCCACCGACCGTGAGTCAGGTCAAGAGACGCCCTATTGATGCCCGAAATCACCGCTTTTCAGTTCAGCGAAGCAGCGCGCCCAGGCGTTTGACGCCGTCGCGGATCTGGTCTCGCCGGTAATGCGCGAAGCTCAGGCGTATGAAGTTCGGGAATCCGTTCTCGTGGGAAAAAATGGGGCCGGGTTGCAGACCCGTGCCGTGCTTCGTGGCCTGTTCTTTCAGCTGCATCGTGTTCGCGCCCTCACGAAGCTGGAGCCAGAAGAAATAGCCACCCAGCGGCTTGTCCCATCGCGCGGCTTCTCCGATTTCTTCGCGCAGTGTGTCGTCCATCGCATCGACGCGGCGACGGTAGGCCGCCCGCAGGTGATCGACCATCGCCTGTTGCAGGCCCAGGTCGAGGGCGTGGCGCATCACCTGGGACGTGAAGTGGTTGAACGATCCGCCGCTGTTGACCACACCGCAGGCGAGTATCCTCTCCATCAGGCTCTTCGAGCCCTGGATCCAGCCCAGCCTCAGGCCCGGCGCCATGATTTTCGAGAATGAGCCCAGCGACAACACCTTGCCCTCGTCAAGCAGGGTGCCCATGGCGAGCGGTGGCGGCGTGTCGTAGTAATGGAGCAACTGGTAGACCTCGTCGGCCACCACGACGAAATCGTGCTCACGGCTCAAACGGGCCAGCTGGCGTCGCCGTTCGGCGTTCAGCGTGACGCCGCAGGGGTTGTGGTAGCTGGGGATGGTGTAGAGCAGGGCAGGGCGGTGCCGCTCGAGTTGTTCTTCGAGTACATCCATGCGCATGCCGTCCCGATCCATCGGAATGCCCACCACGTTCAAACCGTGGTCGGCAAAAATCCGGTGAGCCAGGAAATAACTCGGTTCCTCGATAAAGATCGTATCGCCGGGCTGGCTGAACTGGCTGCAGACGAAATCCAGCGCCTGTGAATTGCCGCCACTGACGATCAGCGATTCGGCAGTCACCGGCGTCTCGTAGTGCCGGGACAGGAAGTCCGCCAGTGATTGTCGAAATCTCGAGTCGCCCTGGCGTTCGCCGTAGTTCAGCTCCAGCGGGTGGGCTTTTTCCAGGAAATCCGCCGTGGCTTCCTGGATCAGTTTGACCGGCAGGAGATCGGGCGAGGGCTGCCCGATCCCGAAGTTGATCACGTCGCCGTCGGGCACGCTGTCGAAGGTCACGATCCCCGATCCGTCCATCCGCGAATGATACCGCAATGTTGAAGCAGACAAGGGCCTGTGGAATTTCGCAGCGCGGGCCGCGCATTCGGTTCCACTCAGCGGCGGCGCTTCTTGCGGGCCAGGCGGAGTGCGGTGAACAGGCCTTTCTCGCGAATGGTCTTGATGGCGAGCCCCTTCGAGCTCAAGTCGAAAAACTTTTCTCCGTGCCGTTTCAGCTGATTTTCATCGATCTCGATGCCGAGGCCGGGTGCTGTCGGGATGGCGACGGTGCCGTTTTCGTCGGCCAGCACCGGCTCGGTGAGCAGGGCGTCGCGGAATTTGGGGGTCCAGCCGGGCGGCTCGATCGGGTATTCCAGCGGGTGGTCCATGGCGCCGGACGCGTGCACGTGAAGATTCACCACCATGCTGAAGCCGTTTGACCAAGTGTGGGGAGCGAAGTGCAGGCCCTGCGCGGCGCAGGCGCATTGCACCCGTTTGGCGTCGCTGATGCCGCCGCCGAAGGTGGCGTCCGGTTGGTAGATATCGAAACAGCCTTTTTCCAGCATCACGCGGAACTCGTGCCAGCCGTCGTTCAGTTCTCCGCCGGCGACAGGTACACGTGAGCGGCGCCTGAGTTCGGCCAGGTCGTCCCAGGCGTGCATGTCCAGTGGTTCTTCCAGCCAGGCGACGCCGAGGTCGGCGCAGGCGTCGGCGAAGTAGGCTGCTCGGTCGAGACCCCACAACGGCGCATCGTCGATCAGCGCGACGCGCCAGCCCTGGTTGGCGTCGACGCCGATCTGTAAACGGCCATTCACGGCTTCCGCCACGGTCCTGACCAGCCTGATGTCCTCCTCGGCATCGAAATCGTGAACCCGCAATTTCACGGTATCGAAGCCTTGTTCGCCCAGTGCCAGCACCTCTTCGGCCCGCTGTTCCGGCGGGTGGATTTCGCCCGTGGAGGCATACACCGGTAGGCGCTGCTGAGCGGACAGCCTGTCGGAGTCTCCACCGAGCATTTGCCACAGGGGTTTTCCTTCCACCTTGCCCTTGATGTCCCAGAAGGCGGCCTCGAGCCAGTAGTTTCGCCAGCCCAGGTAGCTGGCCTCGCGGATGCGTTGGCGCCCGGTTTCGATATCGCACGGGTCCAGCCCGATCAGGTAAGGGCCCAGCAGGTCTCCGAGGCCCGCGCGTTCGGAGCTGAACGCCGCGCCGGCAGCGAGTCCCTGCACGCCCTCGTCGGTGGTCATGCGCGCCAAAGTGAAGCGGTTGACCGTTTGTGGATAGCCGGGAATCCAGGCGGGGTAAAACGGTTTTTCAAGCGGAAATGCCAGGTGAAAAAGTTCGATTCGATCGATTTTCATAACCGGCACCGTCGCGGTCGGAGTAAACTGCTTCCAGTTTACTCCGACCCTGGTTTTGTGGTGCGACTGGAAGCGATTGACAAGGCCTTGCTGTCCGGCGAGTTCGGTGGTTCGGCGCAACGCGCGATGGACCTGCTTCTGCGTTACGGCGAGGTACTGGGTGCGGAGTGTTTCATCGACATCGTCTCGGCGCACATCGACAGCTGCCTGTACCACGGCGCTTCTGGCCTCGATTTCGTCCGCTCGCTACTGGATGACCACCGGCAGGTACGTGTGCCCACGACCCTCAACGTGGCGGCGTTTGACCTCGATCATCCGGAGCGCAGCGACGTTCCGGCCGAGACGTTTGCCATCCAGCAAGAAATGGTGAAGGGCTACCTGGAGCTGGGCTGCCTGCCGACCATGACCTGCGCCCCGTACCAGAGAAGCCGGCGGCCCGGGCTTGGCCAGCACGTTGCCTGGGCGGAATCGAACGCTATCGTTTTCGCCAACAGTGTGTTGGGTGCACGCACCGACCGGTACGGCGATTTCACCGATATCTGCGCCGCGCTCACGGGCAGGGTGCCGTTGGCGGGCCTGCACTGCGGGCAGAACCGTCACGCCACGCTGATCATCGAGGTTCCGTCGCCGGGGCGCTGCCGCATGGAGCGGGACCTGTATTTCGCGAGCGTCGGCTACCTGTTGGGCGAACACGCTGCAAGCCGCGTGGCAGCGATCGTCGGCGCGCCGGGTGACAGCACCGAGGACGAGCTCAAGGCCCTGGGTGCGGCGGCCGCGTCCTCCGGAGCCGTGGCGCTGTTCCACCTGGTCGGTGTCACCCCGGAAGCGGCTGATCTCGATGAGGCCATGGGTGGGCGATCCACGTCACCGGAACATTGCGTGATCAGCGCCAGCGAGGTGCGGGGTGTTCCCCGCCGCCTGTGTGCGGCGAGGGAGGGCGCACCCGTTGCCGCGATGTGCGTGGGCACGCCGCACTTCTCCCTGGACGAATTTCGGCGCCTGGCCGGAATGGTGGCGGGCCGGCACGCCGCGCCGGGTGTGCGGGTTCTGGTGTCGACGTCTCGAGAGGTGCGCGCCGAGGCCGAGGTCGCCCCGTGGTTCGAGGCCATCGATGCGTTTGGGATCGAAATCATCATGGATACCTGCACGTACCTGCTGCCCGCCCGGATGCCCGCCGCGGGCGTCGTGGTCACGAATTCCGCCAAGTGGGCGCACTACGCGCCCGCCACCATCGACCGCCGCCCCGTGCTGATGTCGCTGGAGCGATGCGTTCGTTGTGCCGAGAAAGGGGAGGTTGTCGGGTGAGCCGCGGTACATCTTTTCCTGCGGTCTGCCTCGTGCCCGGAGAGGCCAGCGGTCCGCTGGCCTTGCTGACGCATCCGCTGAGCCTTTGGGGCGGCTTCGACCCGCATACCGGACGCGTGACCGATGAGAACCATCCCCAGTGTGGGCTGCAGATCGGTGGCCGCGTGCTCCTGATGCCAGGAGGCCGCGGTTCGTCCTCGTCTTCCAGTGTCCTGCTCGAGTCGGCCCGGCTCCAGGCCCACCCCTCAGCGATCGTGCTGGTCGAGCCCGATCCCATCCTGGTGGTCGGGGCGCTCGTTGCGGCCGATCTGTACGATGTGCACATCCCGGTGGTCAGCGTTGCCGCAGCCGTCCTGGCCCGGTTTGAAGGCGCTGCCGAAGCGCGTGTCGACGCCCGGCCCGGCCACGCACGGGTCGGGTTTCTCTGAATTCATTCGAAATTCGGCATCTAATCGTCGCAAAGCCCGGCGGCATCAGTTTTCTCTTGACCTAACGCAACTTAGCGTCAGCCTGCGGGTGGTAACTTCAACCTGCCCAAAACCGCAACAAACAGGTCAGTTTATGAACGAATGTGTACTGCCTGATCCGGCCGGCTTGTTCGAAATAAGGTTCGAATCCATCGGCGGACTAGGAGCCAATTCGGCCGGCAAAATCCTGGCAACGGCTGCCGTGCTGGACATGAACCTCAACGGGTCCCACTTCTCTTCCTATGGTTCTGAGAAGAAGGGTTCCGTCGTTCGTTCCTACGTTCGACTGGGTGCCGCGGACAAGCCGATTCGCACCAGTGCCCCGATCGATACGCCGGACGTGATCGTCGTTTTCCACGATGCCCTGACCAAGCAGGAGATCACCCTGGCCGGCCTCAAGAAGGGCGGCATCCTGATCTATAACGGCATGGCCGGCGACGTTCCCAAGCTGCTGGAGAAAGTGCCTGCGGGCACCCGCATCATCCGAATCGATGCGACCAATATTGCGATGGAGGAATTCTCACGCGCCAATGCGGTCGTGCTTGGCACGCTGTGCGAGATCGTTCCCTTTCTCGACGGCGCACAGGTGCTCGAACGCCTGACCGCCAAGTTCCGGACCCGCAACCCCAAGGCCGCGGCCGCCAACGATCGGGCGTTCGCGCGCGGCGCCAGCGAATACGAGGAACTCGAGGGCGTGGCGAAAGGCGAGGATGATCTTCCCGTGATTCGGCCCATGCCGGTTTTGGGTTATGAGACCGCGCCGCTGGGCGGCGTGATCCCGCATGCGGGAAACACCATCTCCAATGATCTGTCCACATCGCGCACCGGCTACATGCCGAAGTTCGCGGGCGCCAAGTGTATTCACTGCGGGCTCTGCGCAACGGTCTGCCCCGACTTTTGCCTGGCCTGGACTCACGAGGCAGACGAGGACGGCGAACAGAAGATTCGTTTAAAGGGCGTCGATTACCAGTATTGCAAGGGCTGCATGCGCTGCGTGGAGACCTGCCCGACCGAAGCCCTGGTCCGCGTGGTTGAGACTCCGGGCCTGGCCGACAGCCTGCGCGTGCCCCTGTTCTCGCAAAAAGAGTCCAGCGCGGCCTGATCGACACGACAGACGGTTATCGAACCATAAGAGATTCACAACGAGGAACACAGAATGGCCACTGAAGCCAAGGCAGTTATCCAGCAAGAAAGAACCGGGGCGCCGGCAAGTGGCCCGGTCAGCCAGAAAACCGATTTTCTGAGCGGTAACGAGGCGGCGGCCAAGGCGGCCGCAGACATCGGCTTCCACGTGATGGGTTATTTCCCGATCACGCCCTCCACTGAAGTGGCGGAGACCCTGTCGCGCATGCAGGCCGACGGTGAGCACGAGATCATGATGGTGCCCGCCGATGGTGAGCACGGCGCGGCCGGTATCTGCTACGGTGCATCGCTCGGTGGCGGTCGCGTTCTCAACGCCACTTCCTCGCAAGGTTTATTATTCGCGTTAGAACAATTACCTGTTCAAGCGGGCACCCGCGCGCCGATGGTTTTGAATGTCGCGACCCGGGCGGTATCGGGCCCCCTCGACATCCGCTGCGACCATTCCGACATCTATTTCGCACTCAACACGGGTTGGGTCATCCTGATGGCCCGTGAGCCGCAGGCGGTATACGACATGAACCTGGCGGCCATCCGGATCGGCGAGCACGCCGACGTGCGGCTTCCGGTCATCGTGGCCTACGACGGGTTCTTCACCAGCCACCAGAAGCGGCGCGTGGAAACCGTCACCGACGAGGACGCGTTAAAGGCGTTCCTGGGTGAGCCGGAAACCCCTTATACCGCGCTTGATCCGGAGCACCCGGTCACGTTCGGGCCGTACATGAACGACCCGGATCTGATCAACAACAAGAAACAGCACTCGATGGCAATGGAAGCCGCGCGCAAGGTCATCCCGGAGGTATTCGCGGAACTCGAGGAACTCACCGGCAGGAGCTACGCGGTAGCCGACCGCTACCGGATGGACGATGCCGAGGCCGCCGTGGTGCTGCTCAATTCCGCCGCCGAGACGGCCAAGGCCGTTGCCGACAAGCTGCGCGAGGAAGGAAAGAAAGTCGGCGTATTGTCGCTGAACGTACTGCGCCCCTTCCCGGCCGACCTCGTGCGCGAGGCCCTGAAGAACGTCAAGACGCTGGTGGTTGGAGACCGAGCGGATTCCTACGGCGCGGACGGTGGCAACCTTTCGCTCGAAGTGCGCGCGGCAATCCAGCTGGACCCTGACAACCGGACTCGCGTCGCCACGCGAATCTATGGCCTGGGCGGCAAGGATTTCGACGACTCGGACGCCGAGACGTTTTTCGACCTGGCGCTCGGCGCCCTCGAAACCGGACGCTTCGAGGAAGATTTTGCCTACCACGGCACTTTTGCCGGCACGCCCGAGCTGACCTTTGCCGAAGGTCTTCCGCCGATCGAGCACGCCGAGGTGTCCCGCGGCATGGCCACGGTCACCGAGAACGAAGAGACCGGCAAGCTCGACGTGGAGCTCAAGCCGTTGTGGGCCATGGCCGAAGTGCCGGGCCGGATCGCCCCGGGACACGGGGCCTGCCCGGGTTGCGGCGCCTTTCCGGTGCTGCACCAGGTGTTCAGCGTTTTGGAAGGCGACATCGTCGTGTTGTTCCAGACGGGCTGCGCGATGGTGGTGACCACCGGCTACCCCAAGACCTCGCACCGGGTTACCTATATTCACAACTTGTTCCAGAACGGTGCCGCCACGCTGTCCGGCCTGGTCGAGATGTACCACGAACTGATCCGGCGCGGGGAGCTAGATCTCGACCACGAAATTACCTTCGTCATGGTCAGCGGTGACGGTGGCATGGACATCGGAATGGGTCCGGCACTGGGTGCGGCCCATCGTAACCACCACATGATGATCATCGAATACGACAACCAGGGCTACATGAACACCGGCGCCCAGCTTTCGTATTCAACGCCGCTTGGCCATCGAACCTCGACCAGCCAGGTCGGCGCAAGCCGTCGCGGCAAGGTGTCGCACCACAAGGACACGCCACAGATTTTTGCTGCCGCACACGTTCCGTACGTGTTTACGGCCAGCGAAGGCTATCCCGAGGACCTGATGCGCAAGGCGGCCAAGGCCCAGTGGTACGCCAGGCACGAAGGCCTGTCCTACGGCAAGATCCTCTCGTTCTGCCCACTGAACTGGACCACCACCGATGACGCGGCAGAAAACGTCCTGCAGGTGGCCATCGATTCGCTGTTCTTCCCGATTTACGAGGTGGAACGGGGCAAAACGACGATCACCTACGACCCCGAAGTCCTGGGCCGCCAGCGCAAGATCACCGACTGGTTGGGCCAGATGGGCAAAACCAAGCACCTGATGGCCGAGGGCAACGAGGAGCGACTCGCGGCCATCGAGGAAGAAATCACACGTCGCTGGCGGCGCATCAAAGCCATGCACGATCACCCGGAGCTCTGACCATGGTTCAAATTATCGAAAAGCGTCAATTGACTCCCATCACCAGCCTGTACCGGGTGGATGCCCCGCTAATCGCGAAGGCGGCGCGGGCCGGGCAATTCGTCATCGTGCGCGTGCGCGAGGGCGGTGAGCGTATCCCGTTGACCATCACCGAATACGATCGTGAAACCGGGCTGCTGACCATCGTGGTCCAGGAGGTGGGTGCGACCACCCGGCGGCTCGGCGAACTCGGCGTGGGTGACCACATCCTCGACATGGTCGGCCCGCTCGGCGAAGCCCCCGAAATCCCCAGTGGCGGACACATCGTGGGCGTCGGCGGAGGTTTCGGTTCCGCCGCACTGCTGTGCCTGATGAAGGAATTGCGCGAACGCGGCGAGAAAACCACCGTGATCATCGGTGCCCGCGAAAAAAGCCTGTTGATTCTCGCCGATGAACTGGCCGAGGTGACCGACAATCTGGAGATCTGTACCGACGACGGCTCCGCCGGTTTCAAGGGCTTCGTCACCGAGCGCCTTCAGCAGATGATCGACGGCAGCCCCCCGGGCTACCCCGATTTCGTGATTTCGATTGGTCCGATGCCCATGATGCGCGCGGTTGAGAAGACCACCGCGGCGGCGCGTGTACCCTGCACCGCCTCGCTCGATCCGCTGATGGTCGATGGTACCGGGATGTGCGGTGGCTGCCGCGTCACGGTAGGTGGCGAAGTCAAGTTCGCCTGCGTGGACGGGCCGTTTTTCGACGCCCATACCGTGGACTTCGACGAAGCGGTGGCGCGCAGCAAGATGTATGTGAAGGAGGAGCAGAAAGCCGCTGATTGCCAGCGCTCCGCCCACGAAGAGGAGGCTGCCTGATGCCTGTCAAACGCGTTGATAAAACTCCGATGCCGGTGAGAGAGCCCGGTCAGCGGGCGCACGATTTCGAGGAGGTCAACGCGGGCTATTGTTTCGCCCACGCGATGTTCGAGGCGGAGCGCTGCCTGCGTTGCCAGGACCCGGTGTGCGTGGACGGCTGCCCGGTGCGCGTGCCGATCGCCGAATTCATGCACGCCGTGGCGGCCAATGACCTGCCCAAGGCGGCTGAAATCCTTCGCCACGCCAATCCGCTGGCGGCTATCTGCGGCCGTGTTTGCCCGCAGGAGTCGCAGTGCGAGATGAACTGCCACATGACCAAACGCTTCGGCCCGGTCGCAATCGGCCACCTGGAACGCTACGTTTCCGATTGGGAGATGGCGCAGCCGGAGACCGACGAGGTCAAGGAACCCTGGCGCGAAGAAAAGATCGCCATCATCGGCTCAGGGCCTTCCGGCCTGGTCTGCGCCGGCGAGTTGGCGCGCCTGGGTTACCACGTAACGGTTTACGAAGCGCTGCATGCCCCCGGCGGCGTGCTCCGCTACGGCATTCCCGAGTTCCGCCTGCCCAATAAAATTCTCGATTGGGAGATAAAGCAGCTCGAACGCATGGGCGTAGAGTTCGTGAACAACGTGATCATCGGCAAGACGGTCACCATGGACCAGTTGTTCAAGGAATACGGTTTCGCGGCGGTGTTTATCGGCACCGGCGCCGGCCTGCCCAAGTTCATGGGTATTCCGGGTGAGAGCCTGAATGGCGTGTATTCCGCAAACGAGTTTCTGACCCGCATCAACTTGATGCAGGCCTTTGAGTTCCCGCGCTCGGAAACGCCGCTGAAAGTCGGCAAGCGCGTGGCGGTCATCGGTTCCGGCAATACCGCGATGGACGCGGTGCGTTCGGCCTTGCGCCTTGGCGCAGAGCACGCCATGGTGGTTTACCGCCGCAGCGAAAAAGAAATGACCGCCCGCATCGAGGAATACGAGCATGCGATCGAGGAAGGCGTGGAAATGCACTGGCTGACCAACCCGGTCGAAGTGCTGGGCGAGGACGGCTGGGTCACCGGCCTGAAGTGCGTCAAGATGGAACTGGGCGAACCGGATGAGTCCGGGCGTGCGCGCCCGATCCCGATCGAGGGTTCCGAGTTCGTGTTCCCGGTCGATAACGTCGTGTTGTCGATCGGCACGCGGCCCAACCCGCTGCTGGTCAAGTCCACGCCGGGCCTGAAGACCCATTCCTGGGGCGGCCTGCTGGTCGACGAGCGCCAGGTCGAGACCTCGGTCAAGCGCGTTTACGCGGGCGGCGATGCCGTTACCGGGGCCGCCACCGTGATCCTGGCCGCCGGCGCCGGCAAGCGCGCTGCGGAGGCGATTCACCACGACATCCAGACCGAGGCCGCCTGACGACCGGGCGGTCCCCGCTTCGCTCATCGGAGGCGCTACCGGGAGCACCGGTCAGCGCCTCCTTGCATTTGTACAAGTGTGGTCGGACAACGCTGTAAAATCTCGCGATGACTCGTAGACCCGAACATCTGCTGATCCTGCTCGGCGTGGCCGCGACGCTGGGGTTTTCTGTCTGGCAGGCGCTGCTGAACAATTATGCGATCGAGGTGGCGGCGTTTACCGGGCGTGAGATCGGAATTCTCCAGAGCCTGCGCGAGGTGCCGGGATTCCTCGCGTTCACCACGGTGTTCGTGTTGCTGATTATCCGGGAGCAGGCCTTCGCCCTCGTCGCGGTGGCCCTGCTGGGCCTGGGCGTAGCGCTGACGGGCTTTCTGCCCACCGAATACGGTTTGTATTTCACCACCGTGCTGATGTCGACGGGTTTTCACTATTTTTACACGGTACAGCAGTCGCTTACGCTCCAGTGGATTGAAAAGGAACGCGCGCCGGAAGTCATGGGGCGCCTGTCTGCGGCCTCTTCGGTCGCCGCTCTGCTGGCGTTCGGAACGGTATGGCTGGGCATGTCGCGCTTCGGGTTCGACTACCGTTTGCTTTACCTGCTGGCCGGGACGGCCGTTGTGGTGCTGGCGCTGTTCGCGGCCATCGCATTTCCGCGCTTTCCGCAGGCCGTCCCGCAACGAAAGCACCTGTTGATGCGCCGGCGGTACTGGCTGTTCTATGCGCTGACCTTTATGAGCGGGGCGCGACGGCAGATTTTCATTGTTTTTGCGGGTTTCCTGATGGTCGAGAAGTTCGGCTTCTCGGCGGCCAACATCGCCCTGCTGTTTCTCATCAACCACGTGATCAATACCTGGGCCGCGCCCCGAATCGGGCGGTTGATCGGACGCTTCGGCGAACGGCCGATGCTGACGCTTGAATACAGCGGGCTGATCCTGATTTTCACGGCTTACGCCTTTGTGGAGAACGCCTCGGTAGCCGTCCTGCTGTACCTGCTCGACCACGTGTTGTTCGCCATGGCCATCGCGATTCGCACGTACTTTCAGAAGATCGCCGACCCTGCTGACATGGCCGCCACGGCCGGTGTCTCGTTCACGATCAATCACGTGGCCGCGGTGATCATCCCGGTGCTGTTCGGCCTGCTTTGGCTGCATTCCCCGGCGGCGGTATTTCTCAGCGGCACGGCCATGGCCGCGGTCTCGCTGACTTTGTCCCGCCGGGTGCCCAGCAGTCCCTGCGAGGGCAACGAGGTGCGCTCGTTCCAACCAAAGGCGCCCGCGCACTGACGGTTGCCCTGGAACGGAAATTTACGCAGGATAACGCGCTGACGTTGACACACGACTCGATGACAGGAGATCAAACATGACCACCCGCAGAGAATTTATCGGTATCACCGCCGGCGCCATGGCGCTCTACGCGGCAGGTCTCAGGGCCGTCGAGGGTGCGGACAAGCCGCTGAAAATCCTTTTCCTGGGCGGTACCGGGTTCCTGGGGCCCCACCAGATTCGCTATGCACTGGCGCGAGGTCACGAAGTGACGATGTTCAACCGCGGGTCGAATACCGGCATGTACGGTGACCAGGTGGAGGAACTGATGGGTAATCGCGATGCCAATATCGACTCCGGGCTGTCCGCGCTGCACGGGGAGCGCCAATGGGATGTGGTTATCGATAACTCGGGCTATGTTCCGCGCCACGTGAAAGACAGCGTGGAACTGCTCAAAGACCGCTGTCAGCGTTATCTCTACGTATCCACGGTGGCCGTTTACGATTTCGGCATCGGCGCCGAAGTCTTCCCGGAAGACGCGAAACTGGCGGATCTCGAAGACCCGACCGTCGAGGAGGTCAACGGCGAAACCTACGGCCCGCTGAAGGCCGTTTGTGACCGGATCGTGCAGGATGCCCTGGGCGAGAAGGCCACCATCGTTCGGCCAACCTACGTGGTGGGGCCGGGCGACCACACCGATCGGTTCACCTACTGGGTGGACCGCGTCAACCGCGGCGGAGAAGTACTGGCGCCAACGCGACCGGGGGTGACGGCGCAGTGGGTCGACGCTCGAGACCTGTGCCCGTGGATCGTAACGCTGGCCGAAAACGACACGGCCGGGGTTTACAACGCGGCGGGCCCGGCTGCACCGTTCACCCGGGAGGGTTTGATGTGGGGCTTGCGCGCCATGACCGATAAGCCCGTAACGTTTTACTGGCCGACCGAGGATCTCGTCGAGGAATACGAGATCAACCAGCCGATGATGTCGGCGCGCGAGGGCTCTCTTTTCTTCGACAACGCGGCCTCGATGGCTGCCGGATTGCACTATCGGTCACTGGCCGAAACCGCGGCTGACACCCTGTCCTGGTGGCATGAGCAACCCGAGGAACGGCGAGCCAACCCGCGCCGCTGGCCCTCCAGCGAAAAGGAAAACGAGGTAATCGCCCGCATCAGGCAGTCGATCTGACCGGCTGACAGGGTCGTGCCCAAGCAACGATAACCTGGGGTTATACTGGTGCTTTACGGCTTGGGGTAGGGGCGTGCGCCTGAGGCATATCGAAGTCTTCCATGCGGTCTATTCATGCGGCTCGGTCACACGGGCCGCCGAGATGCTGAACGTCTCCCAGCCTTCGGTCAGCAAGGTTCTCGCGCACGCGGAGCAGCAACTGGGGTACCGCCTGTTCGACCGGATCAAGGGAAAGCTGGTGCCCACCCCCGAAGCGGACCAGTTGTTCGCCCACGTCGACGAAGTAAACGAGAGCCTGGAGAGGATGCGCCACGTGGCGGAGAATCTCCGCACCGCCGAAACCGGCCGAATCCGGATTGCGGCCACCCCCGCGTTCGGTATCGACGTGCTGCCGCTTGCGGTTGCGAACTATCGGCAGCAGCACCCGAGCGTGTTCTTCTCCCTCGAGACCCTCCACCACGGTGAAATCTGTCGCGCATTGCTCGAGTCACGGATCGATCTCGGCCTGGTCTTTGACCCCGGCCTGGTGCCGGGTATCGCCAGCGAGCAACTGGCCGTTGGTCGGTTCTTCGTGCTCACCCCCCCGGATATGCCATTCAAAGAACGAGACAGCCTCGGTATGGAGGATATTGCCGATCACCCGTTCATCAGCCTCGATCGCCGGGGACCATTGGGGCGGCTCCTGTCGACCCACTTCAAATCAAGAAAGGTCACGCTGAATACCGTGGCGCACGCAGAGACCTACCAAGTGGCCAAGTCCCTGGTCGCCCATGGCGCGGGCATCACGGTGGCCGACGAGATCACGGCACGCTCCAGTGGTCATGGAGACGTCAACATGAGGCCCTTAAGGCCGGAATTGACCTTCAGTATTTCCGCCGTTCACTCCGAAACCGCGCCGCTGTCCCTGTTGGCAAAAGACTTCATGGTCCATCTGGGGCGGGTGGTGCGGGAATTCATCGACTGATTCGCCCGTATTCATAGCCTCAGGTTATGGGTCGTGTAAGGGTTGTCATTGGTTCTCACGGAAGCCGCTCGGATAGCATGACCGAATGGACCAGGGTTTCCGTGAGCGCACGATCCGGGTGGCTGTTGAAACGGGCGCCCTGGACGATGAACGGCCAGTAGCCGCGTTCATGGATACCACAGGCGTCGAGCGAACCATTGAACGCCTGAAGCAATCGTTCCCCACGCACTTCGAACACATGTTTGCCGCGAAGGCGAACACGATGCAGCGCGCTCTGCAACTGGTTCGCGACGAGGGGATGGGGTGTGAGGTGGCCAGCCCGGGAGAATTGGAGCAGGCCGTGCGCTGCGGGTTCGACGCTCGGGACATCGTCTTTGACGAGCCGGCCAAGACGCCCTCGGTGCTGAAGAAAGTAATGGCATCGGGTATTGGCCTGAACATCGACAGCTTTCAGGAATTCGAACGGGTCAAGCGGTTTCGGACCGAGGATGACCCCCCGGCCGACACCGGTTTTCGCATCAATCCGCAGGTAGGGGCGGGAACGATCGGCGCGATGAGTACCGCGACCCCGTCGTCAAAATTCGGTGTTGCCCTCGACGACAAGGGTAACCGCGAAGCGCTGGTCGAGTGCTATCGAACACATGGCTGGCTGAATTCCCTGCACACCCATATTGGCTCGCAAGGTTGCAGCCTCGATCTGATGGTCGAGGGTGTGAAGAAAGTCGTCGAACTGGCCGATGAAATCAACCATCAATCGGGTTGCCGCCGGATCGAGGTGATCGATATCGGCGGCGGTTTGCCGGTGAACTTCGAAAGCGATGACGTCACGCCGACCTTTGCCGACTACGCGCAGTTGCTGCAAGGGCAGGCACCCTCGCTGTTCGACGGCCGTTACCGCGTAAAAACCGAGTTCGGCCGAAGCGTGTTCGCCAAGAACGGGTTCATCGTGTCCCGGGTCGAGTACACCAAGGTATCCGGCGGGCGGCACATTGCGATCACGCATTCGGGTGCCCAGGTCGCGACTCGCACCGTGTTTATGCCGGATCACTGGAAGATCCGGATCTCTGCCCATGGACCCGACGGCAGGACAAAGTCGGGCCCGGCCGTCGAGCAGGACATCGCGGGTCCGCTGTGCTTTGCGGGCGATCTGGTGGGCATCGGCCGATCGCTGCCATTGATCGAGCCAGGCGACCACGTCGTTCTGCACGACACCGGCGCCTATTACTTTTCCAACCCGTTCGTTTACAACGCCCTACCCACACCCGCGGTGTACGGTGTGGTCATGAACCCCGACGGTTTGGCGAGCCTGGACTGCTGGCGGCAGCAGCAAACTTTGGATGATATGCTTGCGGTGATTGGTTGATTCCAACCGTCGCAAGTATTTGGGGAAATACTTTGGGTCATTTCCGGCAACCGGAAAAAAATTGAGGAGCAGTCGTGATGAGAAAACCTAGGCTATATACGCTCACTTTGGCCATCCAGGCAGCGTTGTTCGCGCCGTTGGCCCTGGCACAGACAAGCAATGACCAGGTGACGCCGGACCAGGAAGCTGGCGCACTCGAGGAAGTAATCGTCACTGGCTCACAGATCAAGGGCGCGGCCATCAACGACGCACTCTCGGTCTCGGTGGTGGACATACAGGCGATCGAAGATTTCGGTATCGAATCCGGCGACGAATTGCTCAACGCGATTCCCGAGCAGGGCCAGAATTTCTTCAGCGAAGCCGAAAATATTGCCGGCGGCGTGAACTCGGCGCGTGGCGATATCGGCGCCTTCAACCTCCGGAATATCGGCACCGGTAACACGCTGGTGCTGATGAACGGCCGCCGCGTGGTCAATTCGTCCACGTTCCAGACAGAGGAAGTGGGTGGCAGTTTCGTGCCGGTAAACACGGCCAATTCGTCGTCTATTCCGGTGTTCGGTCTGAATCGCGTGGAAATTCTGCGCGACGGCGCCTCCGCCATCTACGGCGCTGATGCCGTGGCCGGCGTGGTCAACACCGTGATGCGGGACGATTATGAGGGCTTTGCGGTGCGCGCGCGCTACACGACCTTCGACAATATCCCACGTGACGATGCCAGTGTGACCATCGAGTGGGGTGACCTGTTCAATGGCGGTCGTACCCGTGTCGGCGCCTTCGTCTATTACTATGATCGTGAACGGGTCAACTCACAGGACGATCCGAAATGGGCCGACGCCGATTTCAGGCGCCTGATACCTGAAGACTCGCCCTGGTTTGGCGACACGCGGTTCCGTAATGACAGCGCCAATTCCAACTGGGGCCAGTTTGACCTGGTAAAGAGCATGTCGGGCGATCCGTATGGTCTGGTTGCGCTCGGAATTGTCGACAGGCAGGGCGACTTTGAGACTTTCCCGATTGGCGAGCCGCGGTGTGAAGGTGGCTGGATTGTCAATCAATATTCGTGTGCCTACCCGGATGGGCGCGGAACCTACCGTTACAACCTGAACGACAACCGCGACCTGGTCTCCGAACTGCAGCGGTTCAACTCCTATTTCTACCTGAACCACGAGTTCAACAATGGTGTGGAGGCCTATACGGAATTTTCCTGGTACGAGTTCAAGACGAATCTGACCCGGCATCCGTCGTCCAACCTGTCCGCCTTCGATTTTTACGTGGGGGCCGAGAACTACTGGAACCCGCTAGGCCCTTGTGGCTCACCCAACCGACTGCCCGACGAAGTCATCGGGACGGAGGTGCCCTGTGAAGGCCTGGAGATGCGGATCGACAATTACCGTTTCGCCGAACTGCCGCGTATCGTGGATCACGACGGCAAAACCTACCGGATCCTGCAAGGGTTCCGCGGGACATTCGGAGACAGCCTGTGGGACTGGGACGGCGCGATCCTGTACTCCAAGGCACAGCGCGACGAGGTGACCCACAACCGGGTCTCGAACACGCTGATGTTTGAGGCGCTCTACGACCCGACAGAGGCGGCCTACAACCCCTGGGCGGACGACAATGCCGAGAACACCAACCTCGAGCGTGCGTTGATCGACGTTTACCGCGACAACAAAACCGACCTCAAGCTGATCGATTTCAAAGTCTCCAACCCGGCACTGTTTTCAATCTGGGGCGGAAATGAAGTCGGGTTTTTGGCGGGTGCGGAGTATCGCGAGGAGTCGTTCAAGGATGACCGTGATCCGCGCCTCGACGGTACGATCCAGTTCACCTACCGTGACGGCACGACCTTCCCCTTCGTCTCCGACGTGGCCAATTCGAGCCCGACCGCGGACAACAGCGGCAGCCGCGACGTGACCTCGCTGTTCACTGAGCTGGCGATCCCGTTGTTCGATACGCTGGATATCCAGTTGGCGCTGCGCTACGAGAACTTTTCCGATGTCGGTAGCACTACGGTGCCGAAGATCGCCTTTGGCTGGCGTCCCACGGAATGGTTCATGCTCCGCGGGTCGTGGTCGGAAGCCTTCCGCGCGCCGAACCTGATCACGGTTAACGAGTCGCTTGTCGTCCGTTCCAACACGAACGATGACTGGTTGTGCCAATATGCCCAGGATAACAGCCCGCTCGAAATCGCTGAGGACCTGGACTGCAGCTACAACATGCAGCGCCGGGCACGGGGAAGTGAAGACCTGGAGCCGGAGAAGTCCGACAACCAGTCCATCGGCGTGGTGCTGACCCCGATCGAAAACCTGAGTATGACCATCGACTTCTGGCGAATCGAGAAAAAGGACACGATCGGGCTGTTCGGCGAGGAAAACCACCTGATGCTCGACCTGTTGTTCGCGCTGGAGTCGAACGGCGCCTGCGGAGTCAGCAACCCGGCGGTAGGCCGTATCGATCCGGACGACGATGAGATCGCGATCTACGAGTCGGTGGGACTGTGCCCGGTCGGACGCGCCAATTTCGTCGATGACAATTACGCCAACCTGGACACGCGCATTGTCGAAGGCTTCGACTTCGGCGTTTACTATGACCTGTCTACGGATATCGGCGACTGGAGTGCGACCTGGCAAGGGTCTGTTTACACCCGCTATGACCAGAAGCCCGGCAACGCGGCCCAGCAGTTGCTTGACGCTCAGAACGCGGGCGTGATTCCGGCTGGTTACCCGGTACGAGGTTTCGATGACCTGTTGCGTCGTGACGGCAACCAGGAACAGAAGATGAACGCCCGTGTGAACTGGCGTTACAATTCCTGGGGCGCCGCGCTCTCGTGGTTCTACCTGAGCGACTTTTACCAGAGTTCGCTGACGTTGAACGACGGCACGCGCTGGGTGATCCCCTCGCACAGCACCTTCAGCGCCTATGTCGACTACCGTTTCGACGTGTTCGAGGGCGATACCCGAGTCCGGTTTGGGGTACGTAACCTGACCAACGAACGCGCGCCGCTGGCCGACCGCTACTTCGGCTATTTCTCCGACGCGCACAGCGACCTCGGACGTTCTTACTACCTCGACGTTCGCATGGCCTGGTAAACCACTGCCTATGAAGCTATCCGGGGAGCACTCGCTCCCCGGGTGATCTTCTCGGCACACTCACACCCGTGGAAATCCGCGCCGCCCGAGCCCGTTACCAGGATATCGGCATATGGGCCGGTCCTTTGGCCTTTGTGCTGATGCTGATGCTTGGCCCGCAAGGCGGGCTGGACGCTCCCGCCTGGCGCACCGCCGCGGTTGGCGCCTGGATGGCTATCTGGTGGGCGACCGAGGCGCGGCCGGTTGGGGTCACGGCGTTCCTGCCGCTGCTCCTGTTCGCGCCGCTGGGCATCATGTCCATAAGGGAAGCGGCGTCGCACTATGCCAATCCGATCATCTACCTGTACCTGGGCGGTTTCATGATCGCTCTGGCCATGCAGCGCTGGGACCTGCACCGGCGTATTGCACTCGTATTGTTGACCGCGTCCGGTACCGATGGCCGCTCGCTGGTCGGCGGCTTCATGCTGACCGCGGCGCTGCTGTCGATGTGGATGACCAACACCTCCACCACCATGATGCTGCTGCCGATCGTTACTTCGGTGATCGCCGTGATCGCCGATACGGTCAGGGACAT
>JABDPF010000047.1 GCA_013042915.1 Lysobacterales bacterium | reverse complement strand
GGCGCGCGCCAACGGAGGCGGGTTCCTGGCCCTGTCAGGATAGAAATTCGAATTCAGCCGCGCCGATGACAATGCGGTCGCCTCGCCGTAGCTCGGTGGGCGCGGTGATCGGCTCGTCGTCCAGCGTGACCGGAGCCTCGGCGCTGCCGGGCAGGGCATAAAATTTGCCCGTTTCGGCATCGTGGCTGACGATGCCGGCCCAGGTCTTCGAGGGCGCAGCGGCGGGTGCCGCCGAAGCTACCCGTGTGTCAGGTTCGTCATCTCCCGGGTCATGGCCTTGATCATCAGGGAACCCTGCTGGACCGTGAAGGTCGATGGTATCGGGCTCTCCTTCATCTGCGAATCGGCGGGCCAGTGGGTTGGCGCCGGGCGACGTTCCGCGACCACGCGGTGCGTGCGAAGGCGTGGCCGTCTTCTCGGGCGGCTTGTCTTTTTTAAAAATCATGGGCTCCGTACCTCCGAACAATACAATGTATCATAGCGGCGTGAACGAAAAGGACAGCAAGCGCATCGGTCGCGCAACCGGCTGTGAACTGCGGCTGGAACACGATTCCGTCTCCCGCCTGCACGCCTCGGTCGAGGTCACGGAGGAGGGGTACCTGGCCGTTTTCGACAACGATTCTAGCAATGGCAGCTTCCTGCATCGAAACGGCCGCTGGGTGCGCGTCAAGCGCGTCGTTTTGGGCACGCAGGACCGCATCCGGTTCGGTGAGGAAGAGGTCGTGCTCGATCGCCTCGTCGACTTGTTCGACCAGCGCTCCCGGGTCCGCCTTCGCGAGGGCTACGACGTGCGCGGCAAGCCGTTGGTGTTCGAATCGTTCACCGGGGAGGCAGCCAGGCCCCGCGTGGTCCTTGAAAATCCCAGGCGTAATCCGCTCACCGGCGACATCGAAGAATTCAAACAGGATTGAACCGCGTCTATGAGAACCATCACCCTGATCGTCAGCCTGCTCACCGCCGTCGTGGTGATTGCCCTGCTGTCCAAGATGCTACCGCCGGCCGCGGCAGCCATCCTGCTCGACATCAACCGCTCGACCTTCCCATTCACGGTCCAGAACATTCTCTGGCTGGCTTTCTTCGCCGGGCTGGGCGAGTTGTCGATACGCTGGCGCGCTGGCCGCCTGGAGGCCAGCCAGGTGGACCGGGGCTACCTGCCCGAAGACGAGGAAACGGTGTTGCGCCCGGGCGAAGACCTGACGCCGATCTACCAGAAGGTGCGCGCAAGCAAGTACCGCGAAACCTGCTTCGTGCCGCGCCTGATCGAGCGCTGTGTGCTCGGTTTTAACATCAGCCACTCGGCCGACCAGACCAACGCGCTGCTCAATTCGTCCCTGGAGCTCTACCTGCACGAAATCGACCTGCGCTACAACATCATCCGCTATATCACCTGGCTGATACCCTCGTTGGGCTTCATCGGCACGGTGATCGGCATCATGATGGCGCTGAACTACGCCGGTGACCGGGCCAACGTCGAGAGCGCGGATATGCTCTACCAGGTAACCGAACGGCTGGGTGTCGCGTTTTCCACCACGTTGCTGGCGCTGGTAATGGCCGCCATCCTGGTGTTCATTCAGAATATCGTCCAGGGGCGCGAAGAAACCGCGCTGAACAGGGCCGGCCAGTACACCCTGGACAATCTGATCAACCGTTTGTACTCGCCCTGAGAGCGCCGGTTCGATGACCGTTTTCCCCCTGCCGTCCCCTCGCGCCCTGCTTTTGACATGGTGCCTCTGCCTTTCGGTGACGACAGCCGGAGCACAGACGGTGGACACCAGCGACGGTGTTTTCGCGGCCTCGCAGGATGGTGACGTTCCCCCCTATATCGTTCCTGTCTTGCGCCTGGTCTCCAGTACGCATGTCGAACCCACTACCGGTCTGGTGCTGTCCGAATCCGGGCTCGTGCTGGTGCCAGGAGGGTTCGCTTCGGCCGGCGACGAGATCGTCGTGCTGGACGGTGGCACCGATATCGTCGGCAACGGCCGCACCGCGCGCATCGCACGCGACTTGCCGATGGTCGGCCTGCAGGTGCTCGATGTCTATGGGCTGAGGCGCAGCCCCGCGCCCTTCGCCGACTCCGGCATGTCCGACGGCGACCCCGTCCGACTGAGGGCGTTTCCTCCGGCCGAACAGATCGTCGAGGGCGCGGCACCGCTCGATGTTGCCGCGACCGTCACCGTGTTCGGCGAGAACGCAGAGCCGGCCGTATCGGGCGACAACTCCCTGCCAAACGTAACTGGGCCGCTGCTGGATGCCTGTGGCAACGTGGCCGCCTTCAGCGTGGCCAATGACATACAGACCATGGCATCTTCCCCCGGCACCCGCTACCGCTGGCGCACCACGCTCCTGGACGCCATGGAACGGCTGGGCGTGACACCGGCACCGTCCGCCTGCATCGATCGAAGCGCTGTTCCCGAAGCAGACGAGGCAACCGCGACCGATGCGCCGGAGGAAGTCGAAGCCGAGCCTGCTCCCGAGCCATCCACGCCCCCGGTCGAACCGGAGGCCGAGACGACACCCGAGGAACCAGGGGCCGAGATGGATGACGCGGCCGGTGCAACGCCGGAGGCCGATGAGGTTTTCGACCTCGAAATCCTGCCTCCCATCGAGACCGACACGTCGCCCGAGCCACCACCGATGTCTGAGACAACGCGGGACGACACGGGTCGCTATTGGGGCTGGTTGATCCTGGCCGGCGCGCTGATCGCGGCAGGCCTGGCGCTGCATTTCTGGCGACGGCGCCTGGCGACCGCGGCGCACGCCGAGCAGGGCGAGGCCATGCAGACCCCCGTTTCGCCGGCTTCGGGCGAGGCCAGCGAGTTCGACACCGCGCCGGCAGACAGCCAACTCCGCCTCGAGGGCCGGTTCGCAGACGGGCGACCACTGAGTATTTCCTGCCCGGTTAACCGGGACGCGATCAACCTCGTGATCGGCCGCGGTCACGTCGATCTGCGGATCGCCAGCGCCGCCATCAGCCGTCGGCATGCGGCGCTGAACGGCACCGCGGACACCCTGACCCTCACGGACCTGGGCTCCAGCAACGGAACCATGCTCAACGGCGTGCCGTGCATGGAGGGCGAAATTTTTTATGTCGAGGCCGGCGATACGCTGGTGCTCGGCGATGCCCGGTTCACACTCGAGCTGGCGCCGATTGGGGAAACGGGCGGCAGATGAGTGACCTGGCCACACTGCGTCCGGGCACCCGGCTCGGTCATTTGCGCATCGACCGCGTGCTGGGCCAAGGTGCCTGGGGCGTTACTTACCTGGCCACGGATACCGCGAGCAACCAACTGCACGCCTTGAAGGAGTATTTTCCGAAAGCCTTGTCAACACGCGATGAAGACGGCCGTGTCGCAGCGAAGGATGCAGAGGCGAGCGCAGGATTCGAGTCCGGGCTGGCCGCGTTCCTGGCAGAGGGCGCCGTGGCAGCGGGCCTCGATCATCCGAACGTCGTAAGCATCGAACGCTTCTTCGAGGCGAACGGCACGGCGTACTTGCAGATGCCCTGGTATCGAGGCGAGCCCCTCCACGCGCTGTTACGCCGTGGTGGCGCGCTGGATCGCGCGGAAGTGATGGCCCTGGCGCGGCCCTTGCTGGATGCCCTCGTCTATTTGCACGAACGCAAGGTGGTTCACCGGGACATCAAGCCGGCGAACATCTTCATCACGCGTGAGGGCACGCCCATCCTGCTGGATTTCGGCGCTGCCGCGAACGAAGCCTCGCTGGGCAGCGAGGGCTACGCGGCGCCTGAACAGTCCCAAGTCGGGAAATCCGTGGGGCCGGCGACGGATATATACGGCCTGGCGGCCACGCTCTACCGTTGCGTGAGCGGGCGTTTGCCGACGCCTGCGAGCGAGCGGCAGGCAGCGCTCGACACGGGGAAAACCGATCCGCTGCCGGCGCTTGATCAACTGGCCGACCAGCCCGGCCTGGGCCGCCTGCCGGACAGCATTCAGTCGGGATTGGCGTTGGATCCTGCCAGGCGCCCGGCCTCCGCCGCGGCGTTTCGACAAGCGCTGGAAAGCACGGGACATTCCATACCGGGCGAAGAACCGGAAGGCAGGGAGTGGCTCCCGATGCTGCTCCTGGCCGTATTCGCCGTGTTGCTTCTCTCCGCCCTGGGCTACCTGTTTTTGGGCGAAGAAGATGCGGAGGGGCCGACGATTGCGGCACCAACCGAGGCCCCGGAAGCCCGGCGATCGCCCGCAGAGGAAGCGCTTTGGCGCGCGGCTTTGAATGCCGATACCGCTTACGGTTACCAGCAATTTGTCGAGAGATACCCCGAGTCCATACATGTCGACCAGGCGATAGTGCACCTCGAGCGTCTCGACCACCAGGCCTGGGGCCGTGCACAGGCCGAAAGCTCGCGCGGCGCGATCGAATCCTATCTCGAAACTTTTCCGGAGGGGCTTCACGCGGCGGATGCCGAATTGCTGCTGAATGAAATTCAGCTCGCCGAAGAAGCCGAGCAGCGCCAGCGCGAGGAGGCTGCTCGCCAGGACGATGCGGCCTGGGAATCGGCGCGCCGAACGCGAACGCTGGGGGCGGTAGACCGGTACCTGGCGGACTGGCCCGGTGGCCTGCACGTTGACGAAGCTCGCGATCTGCGGGCCCTGATCCAGCGCGCAGCCGATGACCGGCGTGCCTTTGAAGCCGCCGGCAAATTACACGACAAGGACGCTTACCAGGCCTATATCGATGCGTTTCCAGGTGGCGCCTTCGTTGCCCAGGCACTGGAGGCCATCGACGGCCTCACGCTGCGACCGGGCAAGTCATTCCGAGATTGCAAGGACTGCCCGACCATGACGGTCGTACCGGCCGGATCGTACTGGCAGGGGGCGAACGAAGACGCCCCATTGACATTGAAAAAAGAAACCCCCCGCCGAATGGTGACGTTCGACATGCCCTTTGCGATCAGTGTCTTCGAGATCACGTTCGAGCAATGGGACCTTTGCGTCGCGGCGGGCGGCTGCACATCGACACCCGGCGACAACGGCTGGGGCCGGGGCAACCGCCCGGTCATCATGGTTTCCTGGAACGACGCACGGGAGTACACCGCCTGGCTCAGCAATCTGACGGGGCAGCGTTACAGCCTGCCCAGCGAAAGCCAATGGGAGTATGCGGCACGCGCCGGCGAGGACGGCGACTGGCAGGGCGGAAGCCCTGCAGCGCTGTGCGAATTCGCCAACGTGGCCGGCGGCGAGTCGGGCTTTCGCTGGCAGCACGACGGCTGCTCGGATTCTACGGCCCTGCAGACCCTGCCGGTTGGCGCACTGCGCGCCAACGCGTTCGGCCTGCACGACACCATCGGCAACGTCGCCGAATGGACGCGCGATTGCATGAACCTCTCCTACCTGGATGCACCAACGGATGGCAGCGCCTGGAACCGCGGGATCTGCAGCTCACGAATGACCCGGGGCGGTTCGTGGTTCACCGGCAGTCGTGAAATCCGGCTGCCGGCGCGGTTCAACTTGAAGAACGGAGACCGCAACGATTTCACCGGCTTCCGTGTGGTGCGCGCCGTGGAGGATTGAGCTCTTCACCGGGCGTTCAGCCTGATGATGCATAATTGACCCGATGAAACGCGTTACCTTAACCCTGCTGATGCTGGCTGCTGCGCTGATCGCGACCGTCGCGAATGCCCAGGACCCCAAGGTCACCGGCGACCAGGACGGCTCGAGCCAGCAAGTCGAGGAAAGCGACGAGGCGTACCGCCGGCGTATGGAACTCGAAGATGCGCGCTACCGTGACCCCACGTATACCGACCCCGCCGGAAGCTGGTCGCGCGAGCTGGAGAAGATCGACACGTTGCCGCCCGAATCGCGTGAGAACATCCGCGATCAACTGGTGGACGTGATCATGGACAACCCCGACTGGAAGCCCGGGGACGCGCTGGAAGAATACCCGTATGAGCCCACCGCGGCGGCCCAAGCCGACGCTGATCTGCTCGAGCGCGAGCAGGCCGCCTGGGATGAGCAGATCGAGAAATACCACGCCCGTGAAGCAGAAGCCTTCGGCGCCTACCGCGGCCCCGTCGCTGGACCCGGAAACCCGTCTGGCGAGTCGGGTGGCCAGCAAGGCCAACAAGGCCAACAAGGCGAGCAAGGCGGCGGCGACGGCGCTCAGGGCGGAGGCCAGGATGACGGCCAGGACGGCCAGAACAGCAGCGATCAGGCCGATCGCAGCGCTGGGACCTATCAACCCCAAAGCGACCGCCAGGACGAGGGCCCCAGCACCCAGGGCGTCTCCGAGAGCGCGCTCGATTTCCTGATGGCGCGGCAGCAAGGGCTTGGACAATCGCGGCAACCTCCTGCCGGCGAACCATCCACAGCCCCCCCGAACGGCGATTCGGCAGCGCCGGCCGGGCAGCAACGACCTGATTCACAATCCTCATCGCCCGCTGAACCATCCCAGGCTGAACCATCCCAGGCTGAACCATCCCAGGAAAGCGAGGCCGAGCTCGATATGCGCGGCATTATCGCGATCGAGGATCTGGGAAAACTCGAGGGCATGGGCGACGGCTCAGCCAGGGGCACGCCACCCGAGCAAGATCCCGACGAGAACCCCGAAAACCCTCGAACGCCACGCTGAAGGCCCGATTCGGCTCTCCCCGGAGCTTCACCTATACTGGGCGGCATACTGACCTCGTGCTTGTCGAGGAATCCGCGTGGCGAATACCCATAAACACGACCTGACGACCGGGCCGGTCGGCCCGCACCTGCGGCGCCAGGGAATGCCATTTGCGCTCGGACTGGTCGCTATTTTCTCATTCGACGCAGCGGACATGTTTTTCATTTCGCGTCTGGGCGAGGCGCCGCTCGCAGCGGTTGCGTTCGCCCTGCCCCTGATCTGGCTGACCTACGGCATCGGCATCGGGTTGGAGGCGGGCGCGGCCTCCTGCGTATCGCGAGCCGTCGGTCGTGGCGAGGCCGAGCGGTCACGGCGACTGACCACCGACACCTTGATGCTGGCCGCGGCGATCGGCTTCGCATTGACCCTGGCCGGGATCACGACCATCGATGCCGTGTTTTCGCTGCTCGGTGCAACATCGGAATTACTGCCCCTCGCGCACGACTATATGGGAATCTGGTACTGGGTCGTGCCGCTCGACATGGTGCTGTGGACCACGCTGGCCTCGATCCGTGCGCGTGGCAATACCGCGCTGGAAGCCAAGGTCATCACCGCCGCCGCCGTGCTCAACCTCGTGCTGGACCCCATTCTGATTTTCGGTTGGTTGGGTGCGCCCGAGCTCGGGATCAAGGGCGCGGCGCTGGCCACGGTGCTGTCCAACGCGGTAATGCTGTTGTTCACGCTGTTCTACCTCAACGCGAAGCTGCGTGTCTTCACCAGTCTCCTGGCGCCACCGGAGATTATCCTGGCTTCCTGGCGACACGTGATGCACATCGGATTACCGGCCATGGTGAGCAATGCGATCATCCCGATTTCGAGTGCCATCGTGGTGGCGATGGTGGCCGCTTTTGGCATCGACGCGGTGGCCGGATTCGGGGTGGCGATGCGCATCGAGCCGATTTTCCTGATTCCCTTCTACGCCCTATCCGCCGTGGCCAGCCCGTTTTTCGGGCAGAACTCCGGCGCCGATCGATTCGACCGGCTGATCGAGGCGCGGCGGGTTATTACCCGTTTCTGCCTGGTCTTTGGCCTGGCGCTGGCGGTCACACTCGTCCTGGTGGCCAAGCCGCTGACCGGCTTGTATAGCAGCCATGCTCCGATCCAGGACGTGGCGGTGCATTATCTCTGGCTGGCCGCCTTTTCCTACGGGGCCTACGGACTGGTCATGTCGGTCAATGCAGCATTCAACGGCATGGGCCAGCCGATGCCGGGCGTGATCCTGTCGGCGTGCCGGGTCATTGTCGTGTTTTTGCCGCTGGCATGGCTCGGTCGCCACCTGTTCGGTCTCGACGGCCTGTTCGCGGCAACGCTGCTATCGAACCTGCTGGTCGGAGCTGCCGGCTACACCTGGCTCGGCCGGCGCATCGGCGGAGCGCGCGCCAGAGCCTGACGGGGGCAGATTCAGCAGGAACGGCACTGCGGCCGGCGCCATCCTCATGTTGTCGTGATCCACGCCCGGGACGTATGCGAGACGCCAGCGGAACGGCCAGCCGAGTTGCTCGGCCCGTGATCTTGCCAGCTCGAAGAACGCCTGTCCCCGCGCCATCCGATGCGCGCCCTGTTCGAGCGCTTCCGGCGTTCTCCGAAGATTGTCGTGGCGCGGATCGGTGTCCTGGTCACCCAGCAGGACGGTGAGCGGCAGGTTCATTGCCTTCGCCAGCAGGGTGTCGTCGATCCGCGAGCCGCGCACACCGTAAGGCCAATCGACCAGGGGATCGGGCATCGTGTACCAACCCGCATTCGCGGCAACGGGCTGGCGTACCCGTGCATCGGGTGCGTGGAACAGGAAACGGTGCACGAACTGGGCTCCGGCGGAGTGCCCATAAAGGGAATAGCCCGTCGTGGCCATGCCGAAACGACGAACGGCATCGTCGAAGAGCGGCTCGATGGCGGAATAGGCCCAACGTTGTTCTGGCCTCGGCCGACCCTTGCTGTCACGGATGAAACCGAGATTGTAGGCGTTGGAACCCGGAAAATCGCGGTTGTTGAACTCCGGAACGAGCAACAGGAAATCGTATTCCGATGAGAGTGCGTGCCACTGGTCCCGGTACTCGTCCGCGTTCCGTCGGGTGCCGTGCATGACGATAACAACCGGACGGTCCGGCGCCAGTCCCGCGGGGCGTGAGGCATAGACCCGCAGATCGGGCCCTTCCCAGGCTTTGAATTCATAGCGAATCTTGGCCGCCTGGACCGGCGCGGCGGCGACCAGGCCGGCCAGAAACCCCAGTATGATCAGCAAGCGCGGGAGCATGCGCACATGATACGCGGATCGCAGCCCCTGTAGGAGAGCGCTTGGGGCCAACTTCGGCTCCGCAAGCAGCTGACCACGAACCCAGAAGGAAGGTCGAACCGTTGCAGGTTCCTTTCGTCCAGATGTTGTGCGGTATGGTCTCACCCGGCCGTACATTTTGATCAGCATCCGCGCTTATCGAGAATTCTGTTCACGTCGTTTTCGATGCCCTTTGGCCAAGACCCGTGTGGAGGCCGCAGGCAGCGCCATCTCGCGCCGAAGACGCCTGTATGGGTCGGTGGCATGAGGAATTGCCATTGCTTCGACGAAGAACTGTTGAAAGTCCGGGTCGATAGCGGTTTCGACCTTTTCGATCTCCCGCGCGCGGCGCTCGATACCGTTCCTGCTGGAACGGTTGAGCAAGGCAATCCGGGCGCCCGTTCCAGCCGCATTCGCGGCGGAAGAGACGCTTTCGAGACGGCAGTCAGGCAACAGACCCAACACCATGGCGTAGCGCACATCGATGTGGCTGCCGAACGCGCCCGCCAGGCGAATGCGGTCAGGGGTATCCACACCCATGCGGTTCATCAGCAGCCGGGCACCGGCATGTAGGGCCGCCTTGGCCAGCTGAATCGCGCGGATATCGGCCTGGCTGACGGTGATCCGGGGAGCACCCTCGTGCAGCACGTAGGCGAAGGTGCGGCCGTCTGGTACGACACGTCCCGAACGCTCGGTCAGCGCGCCGTCGATGATGCCGTCAGGCCGCACGATGCCCGACAGGTACATCGTCGCGACGGCCTCGATGATGCCGGAGCCGCAGATCCCGGTAATCCCCGCCCGTGGCAATGATTCTTCGAATCCATCCTCGTCAGACCACCGTTCGCTGCCAACGACCGTGAAGCGGGGTTCGAGGGTTTCGGTATCGATGCGAACCCGCTCGATCGCACCGGGCGCGGCTCGCTGGCCGTTGCCGATCTGTGCGCCTTCGAAGGCTGGCCCGGTCGGGCTGGACGCCGCCAGGACACGGTCTCCACTACAGAGCAGGATCTCGGCATTGGTGCCGACATCGATAATCAGGCTTACGCCTTCGTGGCGCCAGGGGGTCTCGGCCAGCAGAACAGCGGCCGTATCCGCCCCAACGTAGCCCGCGATGCAGGGCAACACGTGGGCGTGGGCGCCGGCGGCAAGCCCGAGCTCCAACACCGCGGCCGGAAGGTCCACGGCCGCGTCGGTCGCCAGCGCGAACGGCGCGGAACCCAGCGGTACGGGGTCGAGTCCGAGCAGCAGATGGTGCATGACGGGGTTGCCGACCAGCGTGGTTTCCAGCAGCTGCCCCGCCTCGATCCCGGCCTGTTGTACCGTGGCGTCAAGCAGCTCCCGGATGGCGCAGCGAACGGCCTTTGTCAGTTCCTCTGCCCCGCCCGGGTTGAGCATGGCGTAAGAGACGCGGCTCATCAGGTCCTCGCCGAACCGTATTTGCGGGTTCATGGCCCCCGCACTCGCCACCACTTCGCCGCGGGTCAACTCGCACAGGTGAACGGCGATCGTCGTGGATCCCACGTCCACGGCCGCACCGTACACCCGGTCGCGAAACCCGGGCCAGGCACCGACGATACGCTTGTCGTTGCGCACGGCCACGGTGACGCTCCAGGCGCCTTCCCGCAGGACGGACTGCAGTTCCCTCACCACACCCGGCTCGCAGACGAGCCCCTGCAGGCCCCATTCATCCTTCAGCGCGCGCAGCAACCGTTGCAGATCGCCTTCGGGACGCGCGATATCGGGTCGTAGAACGTCCACGAAATGCAGCCTGACGACGGGATCCAGAACGATGTCGTGGTTCTCGCAGTCCTTGCGCACGACCTGCTGGTGAACCTGGCTGGCTGCGGGAACGTCGATGCAGACGTCGCCGCTCAGCGATGCCCTGCAGGCCAGCCTGCTGGACGGCGGCCCCGGCAGTTTCGAAAGACGTTCTCGCTCGGTGTCGGTCAGCGGCCCGAGGTGTTCGAGTGAGGAAACGATGTTATCCCTGGCGAATCGCCCCTCGACCGGCTCCACGCGGCATCTGCCGCACAGGCCCCTTCCGCCACAGATCGAGTCGATATCCACGCCCAAGTCACGGGCAGCCTCAAGAACGGTGGTGCCCGCAGCAAATCGCCC
Source organism: Lysobacterales bacterium (assembly GCA_013042915.1). Taxonomy (GTDB): domain Bacteria; phylum Pseudomonadota; class Gammaproteobacteria; order Xanthomonadales; family SZUA-36; genus JABDPF01. Next base: position 10,719 of record JABDPF010000047.1, on the reverse strand, counting down.
GCGTTTACCGGACGGGCTGAACACCACCTGTGCATCAACCGGCTTGGCCATGCGGTTCCGTTTCAGCCCCGGCTTCGACGCCGTCCGCGCCGGCGACCGTCTCGTGCGGCGGGCGCGCGATGGGCGCGAATCCACGCCTGGCATTGCGCGTCGTGGTCCATGATCACATCAGCACCCCTTACGGCCTGCATCAGCGTCGGCTCCAGCGGGTTGGTGATCGCCGAGGTCAGGCCGGCCCCAATGGCCATTGCCAGGAAGGTAGGGTTCAGGCCGGCCCGGTTGGGCAGACCAAAACTCACGTTCGAAGCGCCGCAGGTCGTGTTGACTTTCAACTCCGTGCGCAGCCGGTGGATCAGCTCCAAAGCCTGGACGCCGGCGCCCGGCATCGCCCCCACGGGCATGGCCAGCGGATCGACGACCACGTCGGAAGCGGGAATGCCGTGGTCGGCGGCGCGCTCGATAATCTTGCGCGCCACCTCGAAGCGTACGTCGATGTCCGGCGAGATACCCGTGTCGTCGTTGCAGATGGCGACCACCGCGGCACCGTGTTTGCGCACCAGGGGCAACACCATCTCCAGCCGTTCTTCTTCGCCGGTAACCGAATTGAGAAGAGCCTTCCCGCGATAGGCCTCGAGACCGGCTTCCAGCGCCTCGGGAACCGAAGAATCGATTGCCAGCGGAACATCGGTGAGTGACTGCAGCAGGGTGACGGCCTGAGCCATCAGCGCCGCTTCGTCGGTCAGTGGCACACCCACGTTCACGTCCAACATGGTTGCACCCGCAGCTACCTGGGCCAGTGCATCGGCCTCGACACAGCTGAAGTCTCCAGCCTTGAGCTCCTCCGCCAACAACGCACGGCCCGTGGGATTGATGCGCTCGCCGATCACGGTGAACGGGGTTTCGAATCCGATCACGACCTCACGGCTGGCTGAGCTGATGACGGTTTGCGTCATGGCGTTTTTTCCAATGAAGCTGATGGGCCATTGTCAGTGGCCGGGCCCGCATTTTCCAGCACGGGCGTGAGTGCGGCAGCCAGGGGCCCGTCCCCGAACTGGCGATAGTCAAAATCCAGTCCAAGCCGCTTGGCGTGTCCGGCTGCCTGCCGGCGCAGGGAGCGGGACCCGTCCTGCGCCAGGTGCACGACGCGTCGGTAGTTGCCGAAATACTGCCCGGCCAGCTCCGGGTGGCGGTCCAGGCCGAGCCCTTGAATCACCAGGCGCTCAAAATGGCGGACCAGGAAATCAGTCAGGTAAAAACTTCCCGGCTGCTCGTCCGTCAAATCACCGAAGGCCTCGCTCCCGGCGAAAAATTCATAGCAGTGCGCACCGGGTAAGCGTTCGATGTTGAGGGGCTCGAGCACACGATCGAGGGCGCCGGCCGTCCCGCAATCGGCGTACGCGACGAACAGCGTGTCCGCTTGGTTTCGGACCTGCTCAATTTTGTCGCTGACCGCTTTCGGGATCGCCTGGGGCGTGTTGTGCAGCCCTGCCGGGAGACATTGAACCTCGACGTGATCCCAGCCGTTCATGTCGCGGATTCGAAGCACTTCCCGCGCGATGGCGCCACAGGCGATGACCATCACGCGGCCGGTCGCCATCACTCAGGCCGTGCCCTCGACAAAGCGGCGTGCCGTCTCGACGGCCACCGCGGCGTCACGGCAATACGCGTCTGCGCCGATCGCCTGGCTGAATTCCTCGTTCAGCGGCGCACCTCCCACCAGCACGGTGAAATCATCGCGCAGGCCGCGTTCGGTGAGGGTGTCGATCACCACCTGCATATAGGGCATGGTGGTGGTCAGAAGAGCCGACATACCCAGTATGTCCGGCCGATGCTCAATCAGCGCGGCGGCAAACGTCTCGGCCTCAACGTTGATTCCCAGGTCCACCACCTCGAAGCCCGCGCCCTCCATCATCATGCCGACCAGGTTCTTGCCGATGTCGTGGATATCGCCCTTGACCGTGCCGATGACCATTTTTCCGATCGGCTTGGCGCCGGTGTCGGCCAGGATCGGCCTCAACAGCTCCATACCCGCCTTCATCGAGTTGGCGGCCATCAGCACCTCCGGGACGAACAGGATCCCGTCGCGAAAATCCACACCCACGATGGTCATCCCGGCCACCAGCACCTCGTCGAGAATGCGCTTGGCCTCCCAGCCGCGGTCGAGCAAAATCTGCGTTCCCTCGGCCACCTCGTCAGCCAGGCCGTCGTAGAGATCGTCGTACATCTGCTCGATGAGTTCCTCGTCGGAAAGGTCGGCGAGAATGATGTCGTCGTATTCTTCCGTCATGCGGCGGCATGCCTCCTGTTGCATAGCTCAAAGGACGAGCCGAATTAGTGCTTTCGGCGGGGTTTCGGATATGAGAACCTAGCCCACAGCGTCCCAGGGAATTCGATGATACCCCGCTTTGCCCGATGAGCACTAAATACAACGCAATCGTCATCGGCGCCGGTCACAACGCGCTCACCAGCGCGGCCTTTCTCGCGAGGGCCGGCATGAAGACACTCGTCGTCGAGAAAAACGACTACATCGGCGGCGCGACGGTCAGCCTGGAGACCTATCGCAAGGACTGGAAATACTCCAACTGTTCCTACGTGGCCAGCCTGTTGCGGCCCGAGGTTTACCGCAGCCTCAAGCTGGCCAAGTACGGCCTTCAAATCGTTCCTTACGGCGGCGGCGCCACGTTCTCGCAGAATGGAGACTACATCGGTCGATACGTCGATCCGGACATCTCCCGGCGCGAAGTCGCGCGGCACAGCCAGCGTGACGCCCACGCCACCGAGCGCTTCGACCGTGACGTGATGCGCCAGGCCCGCTTTATCCGCCAGTTCCTGCTACGCACCCCGCCCGACCCAACCTCCTTCCGTCCTCGCGACCTGCTGGAACTCCTGTACACCGCGCGGGCCGCGCTGGACCTCGGCGAGGACCTGATTTACGACACCATGCGCTTCTACACGATGAGCATCGCCGACTTCCTGGATGAGTATTTTGAGCACCCGCTCATCAAGGCCTCGCATGCCGGCAGCGGCATCATCGGCTCGGCCATGGGCGTGATGTCGCCGGGCACGGCCTACGTGCTGCTGCACCACGCGATGGGCGACGTCGACGGCAGCATGGGCGCCTGGGGTTTCGCACGTGGCGGCATGGGGGCCGTTGCCCAAGCGATGCACGACTGCTTCATCGATCTTGGCGGCCGCGTTCAGATCGGCCAGGGCGTGAGCCGCATCATCGTCAAGCGGGGCCGGGCCGTGGGCGTTGCGCTCGAAAACGGCGACGAGCATTATGCCGATGTCATCGTGTCCGGGCTGACCCTTCCCCACACGTTCCTCGAATGCATGGAAGCCTCAGACCTCGACGCCGGATTCCTGGACCGGGTGCGTCATTTCAAAATTCGCGGTTCGTCCGGCAAGCTGAACATCGCACTCGACGGTCCGCCGCGCTTTACCGCACTTCCCGAGGGCAGCGAATTGGCGCGCGGCGACCTGCATTTCGTAGACACGATGGAGCGACTGGAGCGCGCCTACGACGACTGGAAAGCAGGTACCTGGTCCAAGGACCCTTACATCGACTTGCTCATCCCCACGATGACGGATCCGAGCATGGCTCCGCCCGGCAAGCACTTCATGTCGGTATTTGTTCAATACGTGCCTCCAAAGGTCGATGGAAAGGACTGGACCGACGCCCAGGTCGCCGCTTTCGGTCAGAACGTCGTGAACCGAATCGAAGAATATGCCCCCGGTTTCAAGGACCTGATCCTGCACATGGAAGTCCGCACCCCGCGCGAGTTGGAAAACGAGATAGGTCTCACCTCGGGGAATATCTTCCATGGCGAGCTGACGATGGACCAACTCAGTTTCAACCGTCCCCTGCCCGGCTACGCCCAATACCGCGGGCCGGTCAAGGGGCTGTACCTGTGCGGCTCCTCGACCCACCCCGGCGGCGGCGTGATGGCCGCACCCGGTGCGAATGCGGCACGGGAAATCCTGGGTGACCTGCGCCGCATCAACACGGTTCCCGAGGGCTGGCTCGATGACTAACACCGGCGCGGTTCTCATCATCGGCGGCGGCCACAACGGCCTGGCGTGCGCGGCGTACCTCGCCCGCGCGGGCAGGCCGGTGACCGTGATCGAGGCAGCCGAACGTGTCGGGGGCATGGCCGCCACGCGAGAGTTCGTTACCGGCTATCGCGCCTCCTGCGCCCACCTGCTGTACCTGCTGGACGAATCCGTCGCCGGCGATTTGTCGCTGGCGAGCCATGGACTGCGCCTGGCCGCGACGGAACTGCAAACCGTGGCCCTGGACCCCGGGGGCGAGCATCTGCTGATGGCGCCAGACGGCCTGGAAGGAGGAGGCCTGGGTGACAGGGACCGTGCCGCCTGGCCCGAATACCAACGCCGCATGTCGAAGTTCGCTGCCTACCTCGGTACGCTCAGGAGCCAGGCGCCGCCCCGAATCACGAATCGCCGCGAAGACCTGTTGGCGCTCGGCGCGCTGGCGTGGCGACTGCGGCGCATGGGTCGCGACGACATGCGGGAGTTTTTGCGCATCGCCGGCATCAACATCCACGATCTGCTGAACGAATACTTCGATTCATCGCTGCTCAAGGGAGCGCTAGGCTTCGACGCGGTGCTCGGTGCGTTTGCCGGACCACGGTCCAACAACACGGTCTTCACCGCACTCCACCGCAGAAGTGGCGCGGGAAACGGCTACTCCGTGGTCGAAGGAGGGATGGGCGCCGTTACCGATGCCCTGGCCGCGGCCGCAACCGCCGCGGGCGCCACGATCCGCACGGGGGTCCGCGTGCAGCGCATCGAGTCCGACGGCTTGACCGTATCGGGTGTCGAGCTGGATGACGGGGAGCGGCTTGCCGCATCCACCATCGTCTCCAATGCCGATCCGAAGACAACGATGCTGAAGCTGCTCGGCGCACGTCACCTGGAGGCCGAAACCGCCCGGCGATTTCATCGTCTGCGCACCAGTGGCTGTACGGCGAAGCTGCACCTGGCGCTGGACGGCCTGCCGGAGATCAGCGGTTTGGCCGCTGAACACCTCGATCAGCGGCTCCTGATCGCTCCCGGCCCGGGCTATCTCGATCGGGCCTTCAACCCGTGCAAGTACGGCGAGTTCTCGAGGCAACCGGCCATGGAGATCATCTTGCCCAGCGTCGTCGATCCCTCGCTGGCGCCCTCCGGCCGTCACGTGCTCTCTGCCGTCGTGCAATACGCGCCTTACCGGCTGGAGGGTGGCTGGGAAGCGGGCAAACCGGCCTTTCTCGAGGCGATCTTGGACACCCTGGAAGGTTATGCGCCCGGCATCCGGCCCCTCATCGTCGGATCGGAGCTGCTGACCCCCCCGGATATCGAGAACCTGTTTGGAGCCACCGGCGGTCATTGGCATCACGCCGAGCTGTCGCTCGACCAGTTCCTGATGCTTCGCCCGGCACCGCGGGCCGCCCAGTACCGGATGCCGGTCGACGGACTTTACTTGTGCAGCGCGGGTTGCCATCCCGGCGGCGGCGTCATGGGCAGCGCCGGCCGCAACGCGGCACGCGCCGTGCTGGGAGGGGCAAAAAAATGAGAACCGTTCATTTCGACCACCGGAACCACGCCCGGGATGCCGCCTTTCCCAGCCCCTTCCACTCCCGCCAGGCGCAGCACAACCGGATGAAGGAATGGAGCCGGTGGTCGGACTACCTGTCCGTGCCGGCTTACTGGTGCGCCGACATGGAGTATTTCGCCGGCCGCAACGCCTGCGGTGTGTTCGACCTAACACCAATGATCAAGCACCGCGTGAGCGGTCCGGACGCGCTGCCCTATCTCAACCGCCTGGTGACGCGCGACGTGGCCAAGATCAAACCCGGACGCGTGGGCTACAGCGTCTGGTGCAACGAGCAGGGACGCGTGCTGGACGACGGCACGATCTTCCATTTCGATGAAGGCGACTACCGCATTTGCTCGCAGGAGCGGCAGATCGACTGGTTCCTGACCAGCGCGCAGGGTTTCGACGTGGACGTGCGTGAGGAGACCCATGACGTGGCCGGGCTCGCCCTGCAGGGCCCGACGAGTTTCGCGGTGTTGAACGCCCTGGGGCTGGCGGGTGTCGAGACCCTTACTCCCTTTGGGCTGACGACTTTTGATTTCGCAGGGGCTTCTCTGACCGTGTCCCGCACCGGTTTCACCGGTGATCTCGGCTACGAGTTGTGGGTTGATCCCGATCACGCAGAGACCCTCTGGGACCGCCTCTTCGAGGCAGGCGAACTGCACGGTATTCGAGCCATGGGCAGCCAGGCTCTCGACCTGCTGCGAATCGAGGCCGGGTTCATCCTGGCCGGCATCGATTTCCTGCCCGCCTGGGAGGCCGTGAGGCCAAGCCATACGCGATCGCCGTTCGAGCTCGGGCTGGGCTGGCTGGTCAACTTCGACAAGGGCCTGTTCACCGGCCGCCGCGCCTTGCTCGAAGAGCACGAGAGAGGTTCGCGTTACCGCCTGGTAAAACTGGACATCGCGGGCAACAAGCCGGCGAAGGACGCCTACGTGTTCGGCGGCGACGGAAAAGTCATCGGGACGGTCACATCGGCGATGTGGTCACCGTCGGCCAAGGCCAGCATCGCGCTGGCGTCGGTTGAAACGCCGCACGGCGAAAGCGGTGAAGAACTCGACGTCGAGATCTACTACCAGCGCGAACTCAAGTGGCACCGCGTGATGGCCCGCGCGCGCGTCGTTGACAAGGCATTCTGGGACCCTCCGCGGCGCCGCCAGACGCCCCCGGCGAAATTCTAGCTACACCCTGGCTGGCGCCCGGCAAGTAAAATGTTTCTCCAGGAGCGACGTGAGTCGCGCTTCTGTTCTACCCCGTTTCGCGACTCGCCTGGCTCCTACACACTTTGCATGGATGTCGAAAACTTTCGTACTGGCTGATCTGGCGCGGTACACCCCGCAACGCGGTTGGGGTATCTTTGGGGTATCCCCTGAAAACTGAGCACGCTGACCCGTGCGGTCACTGGCAGGAAACCATGAACTACGAAACCATACGATACGAAACCGAAGGGCCGATCGCCTGGATCAGCCTGAATCGTCCTGAAAAACTCAACGCCATCAATCCCGAAATGGTGGAGGAGCTCAAACACGCGACCGACCGGGCGCAAGTCAACGACGACGTGCGGGTCGTCGTGCTGAAAGGCGAAGGCCGCGCCTTTTCCGCCGGGCTCGACCTCGCACCTCGCGTCGAGCAGGATCCTTCCAGCGAAGAAGACATGGCCCAACTCAAGGCCAGCCTCAAGAACCACTTCGAGATGACCCTGCGATTCTGGGACAGCCCCAAGCCGACCATCGCAGCGGTGCACACCTATTGCATCGGTGCCGGATTTGAACTGGCGCTTGCCTGCGATCTGACCCTGGCGGCCAATGACTGCCGGTTTGGTGCGCCCGAGGTGCTGTACGGCAGCGGCGTGATCACGATGCTCCTGCCTTACATTTGCGGGCCGAAGCGGGCCAAGGAAATCCTGTTGACGGGCACCGATCGCATCAGCACGCAGCAGGCCGTCGACTGGGGCCTGGTCAACCGCGCAGTGCAGGAAAAGAACCTGGTCAAACGGACTCGCGAACTGGCCCTTGAAATTGCCCGCAACGACCGCCTGGCCGTGCAGATCTCCAAGCAGGCGGTCAACACCGCCATGGAAATCGGATCGATGCGCGAGGCGCTCAAGCACGCCCTGGAACTCGAACTGGCGATTGAAACCACCGAAACCCCCGCCTCGAAAGAATTCGATGCCATTCTGCGGACCGAAGGCATTCGCGCAGCGCTGGAGTGGCGCGAGGAAAAATTGGGTCACCACGGAAGGGTGATGCGCCACGAGATCGGGTGATTTTAAGGGCGGACATCGCCAGCGGCAGCTTCTGTCTGCCCGACTGCGACCAGGCGCCGAAGCGCGGGCCGGGAACCCGCCCTTTCGAATCGGCACGCGAGGCGCTGGCAGCGGGCTTCAGGCCCTGCCGCCATTGCAGCCCTTTGCTTACCGGAATCGCTGACCCGCCCTGGTTGGTTCCGCTGATGAGCGAGGTAGAAGCCGACCCGGGCCGGCGCTGGCACGACCACGATCTCGAAATGCTCGGCCTCGACCCGGACCGGGTACGTCGCTGGTTCGTCGCCAACCACGGACTCACCTTCCATGCCTACACGCGGCTGCGGCGGCTGGGCGCGGCGTTGAGGCAAATCCAGCTCGGCGAGGGTGTCGGGCAGGCCGTTCTCGCCAGTGGATTCGAGTCCGAGAGCGGATTTCGCGAGGCCTTCGCCCAGGTATTTGGAAACCCGCCTTCGGCCGTTGACCGGGAGTCTTCGATCTGGATCAACCGCGTCGCCACGCCGCTGGGCTCCATGATCGTCGGCGTGCACGACGGTGGCCTCTGTCTCCTTGAATTTGCCGAGCGTCGCATGCTGGACACCCAACTGAAACGGCTGTCCCGCCACATGGGACGCGTTTTCTTGCCCGGTGAGCATCCCTTGATGGAAACGGTACGAGCTGAGCTGGACGCCTATTTCGATGGCAGCCTGCGCGCTTTCACTGTACCGGTACAGGCGCCGGGCACGGTGTTCCAGGAGTCTGTCTGGAACGCCCTGCGCGGCATTCCGTACGGTGAGACCCGAAGCTACGCCCGGGTTGCGGAGACGATCGGCCAGCCCGAGGCGGTCCGCGCCGTCGGCCGGGCCAATGGCGACAATCGCATCGCGATCGTGATCCCCTGCCACCGGGTGGTGGGTTCCGGCGGAGAGCCGGTCGGCTACGGCGGCGGCATCTGGCGAAAGGAGTACCTGCTGGCCATGGAACAGGCCCAGGCCTTTCATCTGAGTTGAACCCTACAACGGCCACACCCACAGAATCATCGGCACGGCGACCAGCATCACGATGATTTCGAGCGGCAATCCCATCCGCCAGTAATCACCGAAACGGTATCCACCCGGGCCCATGACGAGCGTGTTGTTCTTGTGTCCGATCGGGGTCAGGAACGCACAGCTGGCCGCCACCGCCACGCCCATCAGGAAGGCGTCCGGGTTGACCCCCAGGCTGCCGGCGACGCTGACGGCAATCGGTGCGGCGATCACGGCGGTTGCCACATTGTTCATTACGTCCGACAGCGTCATGGTCACGATCATCAGCATCGCCAGCACCACGACTGGCGACACGCTGTCGGACGCACCGCTGATCGCAGAGGCAATCAGCGCCGTACCGCCGCTGGTTTCGAGCGCGACGCCGATCGGGATCATTGAGCCCAGTAACACAATCACCGGCCACTCGATGGAATCGTAGACCTTGCGCAGCGGGACCACTCCGGCCAGCACCATCAGTACGACCGCCACACCGAGGGCAACGGGCAGGTACACCACGCCCAGGCTCGCCAGCAGCACCGCGGCGGCAAAAATACCGACCGCCAGGCCGGCCTTTCCGCGCTCTGTGACCTGCAGCCCCCGCTCGGCCAGCGGCAGGACGCCCAGCCAGCTGACAATGTCTTCGAGCTGCTCAGGGTCACCCAGCAACAGCAAAATGTCACCCGTCTTGATTTCCAGTTCACGCACACGATCGGTAAACCGTTTGCCCTGTCGGGAGACGCCCAGCAGGCTGACCCCGTGGCGGTACATCAAGCGCATCGAACGCGCCGAGCGGCCCTCGATCCGGGCCCCGGCGGGGACGACCACCTCGACCAGGGCGGTTTCCCGTTGCGACAGCCGTCCACCCTCGTTTTTCTTGCTGCGCTGGTACTTCAAGCCGAGCGCTCCGACCAGGCCCTCGATGCCACCCGGCGCCGCGCTCAGCACCAGTACGTCGTTTTTACGGATTTCTACGCGGCGCGCCATGCCGGGCTGCCGGGCGCCCCGGCGCACCAACCCCAGTATCCCGACGCCGTGCTCCGCCGCGGCGTCGTCGAGTTCGCGCACGCGTTTTCCGATGACCGGCGAACCCTCCGGCACCGTGACTTCCGCAACGTAGCTCTCCAGCTCGAACAGTTCCTTCGCGGTATCGTGCTCACCGCGGGCGCCGGGGATCAAGCGCCACCCGATCAGCGCCACGTAGGCCACACCGACCGCGGCGACAGCCAGGCCCACCGGCGCGAAGTCGAACATCCGGTAAGGTTCGCCCAGCGCGGTGCCGCGGTACTCGGCGATCACGATATTGGGAGGCGTGCCGATCAGCGTGATCATGCCACCCAGGATCGAGGCGAACGACAGCGGCATCAGGCTGAGGGCTGGGCTGCGCCCGGACTTGACGGCCGCCTGCATGTCCAGCGGCATCAGCAGCGCCAGGGCGGCCACGTTGTTCATCACCGCCGACAAGGCAGCCGCGAAGCCCGACATGATTCCGATGTGGGTGGCCAGCGAACGCGAGGCGACGACCAGGTAACGCGCCAGCCATTCGATCACGCCGGCATGGGAAAGGCCGGCGCTGATGATCAGTACCAGCGCGATCACGACCACCGCGGGATGGCCGAAGCCGGAAAAGGCATGGTTTACCGGGATGACACCGGCCACGACCGCCACCATCAGCGCACCGAAAGCCACCAGGTCGTAGCGCCACCGCCCCCAGATCAGCAGAGCGAATACGACGGCCAGCAGTACAAACAGAATTCCTTGATCGGACATGACGTTTCTGTGGAAATCCAGGTCACTTTTCTGATTGTCGGCCAGTGTGCCACAAATGCCCTATCGCTTGCCCGGGCTCGACGGGTCGC
>JABDPF010000044.1 GCA_013042915.1 Lysobacterales bacterium | reverse complement strand
GCCCTCGGGGCCCTGAACGACGCGCTTGAAAAAGGCGGGCTGGGTGATCGCCGGACGGCCGAAGCGCACCTTCTGCGCGGTATGGCGAATTTCAACATGGACCGGTTCGACGCGGCCAGCACCGACTGGGGCCGCGCCTCGCGTTACGAGGGCACGCGCGACGCCGCCCGCCAGTGGATGAATCACCTGCGGGAGGAGCGCTTGCGCCGCTCCTGATCCGTGACGGCCACCGACGACACGACGCTCGAACGCTTCCTTGACGCGGCCTGGGCCGAGCGCGGGCTCAGCGAGAATACCCTGCAGAGCTACCGTTACGACCTGCTCCGTGTGAGCGAATTCCTGAGCAGGCGAGGGCGAAGCCTGCAGGCGGCGAGCCGCGAAGACCTGCTGGCTTTTCTGGCGCTGCAGGTTCGGTCGGGTCGCCGCCCACGGTCCCTGTCCCGCTACCTCTCCGGCATTCGGCAGTACTACCGTTGGGCCCTGCGCGAGGGGCTGGTGACGAAAGACCCGTCTGCGCTCATCGAGAGCCCCAAGCTGGGCCGGGGCCTGCCCAAGGCGCTCAGCGAGCAACAGGTGGAGCAGCTACTGTCCAGCCCGGACGTCGCAAAACCCCTGGGCCTGCGAGACCGCGCGATGCTTGAACTGATGTACGCGACCGGCCTTCGCGTCAGCGAGCTGGTAGGCCTGGAGGTCGCCAATCTCAACCTGAACCAGGGCGTCATCCGGGTCACCGGCAAGGGCGGCAAGGAGCGGCTCGTGCCGCTGGGAGAGGTTGCGGTGGACTGGCTACAGCGTTACCTGGACGAGGCGCGGGGCGAATTGTTGAAAGGGACCCGTTGCCCCTTGCTGTTTGTCACCCAGCGCAAAGCCGGAATGACCCGTCAGGCTTTCTGGCACGCGATCCGTAAACACGCCAAGGCGGCTGAAATCTCTCAGGACGTCTCCCCGCACATGCTTCGGCACTCCTTTGCCACCCATCTGCTGAACCACGGCGCAGACCTGCGCGTGGTGCAACTGCTGCTTGGGCATAGTGATCTTTCGACGACGCAGATATATACTCACATCGCCCGCGAGGGGCTGAAACAGATACACAGCAAGCACCACCCGCGCGGTTGAACGAAATCGCGGCAGGGCGGTCAGTACGTAAATGACGGCGCCATCGGCGTCTTTTGATTATCCGGATCGTTTCGCCGAAACTGAAAATCAAGTTCGCGGAGCACGCACAAGAGGGTTGCCATGAGGCATTTAACTAAAGCAATTTTGGGAATGGCGTTGACGGTATCCTCGTCCGTCATGGCCGAGGACGATTTCAGCACCGTCGAGGAGCGTATTCGGGCGCTGGCGCCGAACGCCACCTCGATCGCGATCTCCGAAACACCCATCGAAGGAATGCTGATGGTGCAGGTCAACGGCGATATCGTCTACGCAACCTCGGACGGCAAATACCTGATCCAGGGTCGGGTGATTGATCTGGAAACCCGCGAAGACCTGACCGAGGGCGCCAAGTCGGAATTAAGGCAGGAAATGATGGACGAAATCGACGCCAGCAAGCAGATCGTTTTCACGCCCAAGGAGCCGGCCTACGAGTTGACGGTGTTTACGGACATCGATTGCGGTTACTGCCGCAAACTCCACGAGCAAGTCGACGAGTATAACGAGGCAGGCATTGCCATTCGCTACATGGCGTTTCCGCGCGCCGGTATCGGTTCGCGATCTTACGAGAAAGCCGTCACTGTCTGGTGCTCCGACGACCAGCTGAAGGCCATGACCAGCGCCAAGGCCGGCGAGGAAATGGATCCGATTCAATGCGACAATCCGGTCGCCGAGCAGTACCAGCTGGGCATGGCGATGGGCGTCAGCGGCACGCCGGCGCTACTCACCGCTGACGGTCAGCTGATTCCGGGATATGTTCCACCCGAGCAACTCCGGGCCCGCCTCGAGAAAATGTCCGAGGAAGCCCCTGCCGAGTGAGTGCAGGGGCGTGGCTCTCCCAGAGCAAGTAAGGGGCCAGCAAGTCGTCGTAGTGGGTTAAACTATGGCCCCAAATGGAACGGCAGGCGCCCTGCCTGCCGTCAACGCAACCTGGGAGTACTGCCTTGACCGCGTTCACCTGCCTGCTGGGCGAACCCGCTCTTTCCGATTTTCGTAAACGCAAACTTCTGCGCCGAATCGAGGCCGCTGTGGCGACGAGCCATGCCCTGCAGGCCCGGTTCGTGTACCTCGTTGAGTCCGATGGTCCTCCGGCTAATGAAGAGCTGGACGCGCTGGAGAAGTTGCTGCAAGGCAAGCACATTGAGGAACTGGAGGAAAATGGCCTGATCCTGGTCGTGCCGCGACTGGGTACCCAGTCTCCCTGGTCGTCCAAGGCGACTGATATCGCTCGCCGCTGCGGGCTCGACGAGATCCTTCGGATCGAGCGTGGGGTGGCTTACCACGTGGCCGGAATGAGCGAGGCCGAGCGTGAAGATGTCGCCGCCGTGTTGCATGATCGCATGACGCAGTCCGTGTTGAAGTGTCTGGCTGACAGCCTGGCGCTGTTCACGCACAGCGAGCCAAGGACGCTGGTTCACGTTCCGGTGCTGCGCGAGGGCAAGGCGGCCCTGGAAGTGGCCAATCGCGACATGGGGCTGGCACTCTCCGAAGACGAGGTGGACTACCTCGTCCAGGCCTTTGCTGAGATGGAGCGGGATCCGACGGATGCCGAGTTGATGATGTTCGCGCAGGCAAACTCCGAGCATTGTCGCCACAAGATTTTCAATGCCGACTGGACCATTGACGGGGCCGAGCAGAAGCACAGCCTGTTCGGCATGATCCGCAACACGCATGCGCAGTCGCCGCGCGGGGTGCTGTCCGCCTACCACGATAATTCTGCGGTCATCGCCGGTCCACACGGTGATCGCCTGATGATCGATCCCCGCACCGGCGGATACGGCTGGACGCAGGAGAACCTGCCATTCCAGATCAAGGTCGAAACCCACAACCACCCCACTGCGATCTCTCCTTTTCCCGGTGCGGCGACGGGTTCAGGCGGGGAAATCCGCGACGAGGCAGCTACTGGGCGGGGTGCTCGGCCCAAGGCCGGTTTGTGCGGGTTCACGGTCTCCCACCTGGATTTGCCTGGAGCCGACCTGCCGTGGCGGCAGGATTTCGGAAAACCGGACCGAATCGCCAGCGCTCTGGATATCATGATCGAGGGCCCGATCGGCGCCGCTTCGTTCAATAACGAGTTCGGACGCCCCAACCTGGCGGGCTACTTCCGCACGTTTGAACACAGGCTTGGCGGTGAGCTGTGGGGTTACCACAAGCCGATCATGATCGCCGGGGGCATGGGCACCATCCGCGAGCAATTTGTCGACAAGCTTCCGCTTCCCGCCGGCGCCCACGTGATCGTTCTCGGCGGCCCGGCCATGCTGATTGGCCTGGGCGGAGGTGCGGCGTCCTCGGTCGGCAGCGGTCAGGGTCAGGAAGACCTGGATTATGCCTCGGTGCAGCGGGGCAACCCGGAAATGCAGCGGCGTTGCCAGGAGGTCATCGATGCGTGCTGGGCGCTGGGCGATGACAACCCCGTCCTGTCGATTCACGATTGCGGTGCCGGTGGATTATCCAATGCCTTGCCCGAACTCCTCCATGACGGGGGCTGCGGCGGAATGCTCGAACTGCGCGAAGTTCCCAGCGCCGACAGCGCGATGTCGCCAATGGAAATCTGGTGCAACGAATCGCAGGAACGCTACGTGCTGGCGATCGCGCCGGAACGCCTGGATGAGTTCGAATCCATGTGCCGACGCGAGCGCTGTCCCTTCGCGGTGCTCGGCCAGGCCACGGCCGAGCGGCAATTGCGCCTCGCCGACCGCCTGCTGCGCGACGAGGCGGTCGACATGCCGCTGGACGTTCTTCTGGGCAAGCCGCCACGCATGTCGCGCGACGTGGAGCGCAAACGATTCGAGGGCGATGACTTTGACGCTTCTGAATGGGAGACTCCTTCCGCCCTGCGCCGCGTACTGCGTTTTCCGGCCGTTGGCAGCAAGAGTTTCCTGGTCACCATCGGTGACCGCTCGGTAGGAGGGCTCGTGGTTCGCGACCAGATGGTCGGTCCTCACCAGGTGCCGGTCGCTGACGCCGCGGTGACCCTGAGTGGATTTCGCAGCGACACAGGCGAGGCCATGGCCATGGGCGAACGCACGCCCCTGGCCGTTCTGGACGCCCCTGCCTCTGGCCGCATGGCCATCGCGGAGGCGGTGACCAACATTGCCTGCTCGGCGATCGCATCCATCGGTGACATTCGACTGTCCGCGAACTGGATGGCGGCCGCGGGTGAACCCGGTCAGGACGGCGCGCTTTTCGACACCGTCAGGGCCGTCGGCATGGAACTGTGCCCGGAGCTTGGAATCGCGATCCCGGTCGGCAAAGATTCCCTGTCGATGAAAACGGTATGGGACGATAAACGCATGCGGGCTCCGGTCTCGCTGATCGTTTCCGCTTTCGCCCCGGTCACCGATGTAAACCGCTCCCTGACACCCGAAATCGACCTCGAGTGCGGCGAGTCCCGTCTGTTCGCGATTGACCTGGGTGAGGGCCGTGATCGCCTGGGTGGGTCCGCGCTGGCCCAGGTGCACGGGCGAATGGGCAAGGTCGTTCCCGATCTCGAATCACCGCACAAGCTGAAGGCGTTTTTCGCGGTCGTCCAGCAGCTCAATCGCGCCGGAAAAATACGTGCATACCACGATCGCTCGGACGGCGGCCTGGCCGCATGCCTGTGCGAAATGGCCTTTGCCGCGCGCTGCGGCCTCGAAATTTCGCTGGACATTGAACCGAACGACCTGAACGCCTTCCTGTTCAACGAGGAGATCGGCGCTGTCATCCAGGTGGCCGCCACGGATGGCCCTGACGTCATCGCCGCATTCCAGGCCTCCGGTCTTGGGGATGTCCTGCGGCCCATCGGCCGACCGGTGGAGGGCGATCGCTTACACCTGACGTCAGGTGGACAAACCGTGCTGGACGAGTCGCTGGCCGAATTGCAACGGCTTTGGTCCGAGACCAGCCATGCCGTGCAGCGGCTGCGTGACAACCCGGAGTGCGCCGACCAGGAACTGGAATGGATCTGCGACTGGCGGCAGCCCGGCATGAAGCCTCGGCTGTCTTTCGCGCTCGACGAAAATCCCGCGGCCCCGATGATCGCCACGGGCGCCCGCCCACGGGTCGCCATCCTGCGCGAGCAGGGCGTGAACGGGCACGTTGAAATGGCGGCATCTTTCGATTTTGCCGGCTTCGAAGCCGTCGATGTCCACATGTCCGATCTGGGTGCGGGTCGTCGCTCGCTGGACGAATTCTCAGGTTTTGTCGCCTGCGGAGGGTTTTCCTACGGCGATGTGCTCGGAGCGGGTCGCGGCTGGGCGAACTCGGTGCTGTTCCACCCGGAGCTGCGCGAACCGTTCGGCCGTTTTCTGAGCGATCCGGGTAGGTTTGCCCTGGGGGTGTGCAACGGGTGCCAGACCTTGGCCGCATTGCGCGAACTGGTCCCCGGCGCCGAGCACTGGCCGGACTTCGTCAGCAACCGGTCCGAGCAATTCGAAGCGCGTCTCGGCCTGGTGCGAGTGGAGGAGTCCTCCTCGATCTTTCTGCAGGGCATGGCCGGTTCTTACCTTCCGGTCGTGTCGGCACACGGAGAGGGCAGGGCGAAAATCGCCGGCCGGCCGCTGGCAGAGAACCTGGTGGCGTTGCGCTACGTGGACGGCACGGGCCAACCGACCGAACATTATCCACCCAATCCGAACGGCTCGCCCGGGGGTGTGACGGGATTGTGCAACCGCGACGGCCGGGTCACCATCATGATGCCGCATCCAGAACGCACGCTCCGGGGGGTCAATTTTTCCTGGGCGCCGAGGGTCTGGGGCGACCACTCTCCCTGGCAACGCATGTTCCAGAACGCACGGCGCTGGTTAGGTTGATAGGACCCGTTGGCGGATCGCGTCGAACGGTTAAGAGACAGAGGAACCGAGATCATTGAACACAGAAAAAGCACACGCACAAGAGGAACTCAAACTCAGTGAATTGCTGATCCTGGCATCGATGTGGATGCTGTTCGGCTTCATGCTGTGGTTTTACCTTTCCGCCTTCCACGGCGCCCCCGCCCGCATCGGCGCGGATTACATCCTCTCCTGGCTGTTGCAGGAGGATTTCCTGCGCATCATCGAAGAACCGAACCAGCACTTTATTTTCCAGGTCGAGACGAACATCATGTTCACGTTTCGCGACGGCACCACAGAGCCGCTCGGCTTCATCGTCAACCCGCTGGTGTTCAGCTATGGATTGCCTTTGTTGTTTGGCCTGGTGATGGGTTCGGACGTGAGCTGGCTGCGAAAGCTGGTGATCATGTTGATCGGTTATGCCGTCATCCTCGGCGTGCAGGTGTGGGGCGTGGTCTTCCAGTCCCTGAAAATGCTCGCTTTCAATTTCGGTGAGCAAACCCACGCGGTGATCATCAGCCATGGGATTTCGGACAGCACGATTGCAATGGGCTATCAGCTGGGCACGCTGATCTTCCCCGCGTTGGCGCCGATTTTCGTCTGGGTGCTGACCAATCGGCCGCTGGTCGAGCAGTTCGTCGGCTGGAGCGTGGACGAGTTGCGAAACGAGTGATTTCTTGCAAAGGGGAACCGGCCGTCGCTCAGGTTGTCTTTCCAATGCAAGCTGAAAATCGCTTGCGTGCTTTATAATGAGCGATTAAGCGAAGCAGAATCCGGGGACGAGACGCGTGCAGACAAGCCAGCAACAGACCGAGATCGAAATGGCGCCAGCGCTGGGGGAAGCGACAGCCCGCGAACCGGTTTGCGCCCAACTTCTGGCCGACGGCCGCCTCAAAGAAACCGATCTCAAACGGGCGGTCAATTACCAGGATCAGCATGGCGGTGATCTCGTCTCGCTGATGGTGCGCCTGGGACTGGTGTCTGAGCGCGACGTGGCCGAGGCCGAGTCGGCGATGCTGGATATGCCGCTGGTGAGAACCGCGGACCTACCCGACCAGGCGCCTGAGCTGCCGGACGTGTCGGTACGCTTCCTGAAACAGAACCTGATCCTTCCCATTGCCGAATCCAACGGTGACCTCACCGTGGTCATGGCCAACCCGCGAGACGAATTCGCCCGCCGCGCGCTGGCCATGGCCAGCGGCAAGAACATCGTTCCCCGCGTGGGCATCGCCTCGGAAGTCGAGAACGGCATCGAAAAGCTGATGGGCGGTGGTCGCAGTGCAATGGGGCAGATCGTCGATACCCTAGGCGGCGACGAGGACGGCGATCTCGAAGACGTCGAACACCTGCGTGACCTGGCGTCCGAAGCGCCGGTCATCCGGCTGGTGAACCTGATCATGCAGCGGGCGGTCGAGGGCCGCGCTTCGGACATCCACATCGAGCCGTTTGAGAACCGCCTGAAGGTCCGATACCGCATCGACGGTGTTCTGTCCGAGGTCGAGGCGCCGCCGGCCAAATCGACCGCGGCCGTGATCAGCCGCATCAAGATCATGGCCAAGCTGAACATCGCCGAGCGGCGACTTCCGCAGGACGGCCGGATCATGCACCGCGTCGGGGGTAAGGAGCTCGATTTGCGCGTCTCCACGGTGCCCACATCGCACGGCGAGAGCGTCGTGATGCGAATTCTGGACCGCGAAAGCGTGATCCTGGATTTCGACTCCCTGGGATTCGACGACAGTATCCGTAAGGACTTCGTCCACCAGCTCGAGATGCCGCACGGCATTATCCTGGTCACCGGACCAACGGGATCGGGTAAAACGACCACGCTGTATACCGCGCTCAGCGCCTTGAATTCGCCGGAGCGTAAGATCATCACGGTCGAAGATCCGGTCGAGTACCAGCTCGAGGGCATCAACCAGATCCAGGCCAAGTCTTCCATCGGCCTCGATTTTTCGCACGCCCTGCGCGCCATCGTCCGCCAGGATCCGGACGTGATCATGATCGGTGAGATGCGTGACCTGGAAACCGCGAAAATCGCCATCCAGTCTGCACTTACCGGCCACCTGGTGCTGTCGACGGTGCACACCAACGACGCGGCGACCGGTGTGACCCGTATGCTCGACATGGGCGTGGAGGACTACCTGCTGACATCCACCGTCAACGCGATCCTCGCCCAGCGGTTGGTGCGGACGCTCGATCCGGAATTCCGCGAGCCCTACGAACTGCTGCCGGAAATGGTGGAAGAAATCGGCCTGAAACACGTGGTGGACCAGGCGGCCTACACGTTTTACCGCCCGGTGGCCACGGAGGCTAACCCAACCGGTTACCGTGGGCGTACCTCGATTCTCGAATTGCTGATCATGAGCGACCCGATACGTCGACTGGTCATGAAGCACGCGACATCGGGTGAAATCCATGACCTGGCAGTGGCCGAAGGTATGAGAAACATGTATCACGATGGTCTGAACAAGTGCCTCAACGGGACCACCACGCTTGAAGAAGTCCTCCGCGTGACCCAGGAAGCCTGATGCCGTTGTTCGAATACAAAGCCGTCGCGCCCTCGGGCGAGACCGTGCAGGGCACCATGGAAGCGCCGTCCGTCGACATGGTCGTCCTCAAGCTGCAGGAAGCGGGCAATGTGCCGCTGCAGGCCCGCGAGTCCGGCGCCGGTGGATTTAGCCTGGGCGGGTTCAGCCTCGGCCGGCGCGGAATGAACAGCCGCGAGGTGGGTGAATTCACGCAGCAAATCTCCACCCTTCTCGGCGCCGGCTTGCCGCTGGATCGCTCACTGCAAGTGTTGTTGGACCTGGCCGAAGGTGATCGCGTCAAGCGCACCGTCGCCGAGATTCGCGACAAGGTGCGCGAGGGCGGCAGCCTGTCGGACGCCCTGGAAGAGCAGCACGGCGCGTTCAACCGCCTGTTCGTCAACATGGTGCGCGCGGGTGAGGTTGGCGGCACCCTGGATGTCACTCTGGATCGTCTTTCCGATTATCTGGACCGCTCGAAAGATCTGAAGGACAGCGTGATTTCGGCGTTGATCTACCCGGTGCTGCTGCTCTTCCTGGCCGCGGGTTCGCTGGTGCTGCTGCTGGTTTACGTGATCCCGCAGTTCACCCCGATTTTTGAAGAACTGGGCGGCGATCTGCCGCTGATTACCCGGATGGTGCTGGCGGTAGGCACGGTGCTACAGAACTTCTGGTGGGCGATCGTCTTGCTGGTAATCCTGGCCGTGTGGCAATTCCGCCGTATGCTCGCCGATGCGGAAAAGCGCTTTCGCTGGGATACGCACGTGTTGTCCATGCGCTGGGTGGGCGACCTGGTCGGCAAGATGGAAACGGCCCGCCTTACGCGGACCCTGGGCACCCTTTTGACCAACGGTGTACCGCTTTTGTCGGCACTTTCAATCGCACGCAATGTCATAAGCAACACTGTGCTGCGCAAGGACGTGAGCGACGCGACGCGCGAGGTAAAAACCGGTGGAGGGCTGGCCCGGGCCCTGGCCAAGGGCGAGCGCTTCCCGCGGCTGGCGCTGCAGATGATCAGCGTGGGTGAGGAGACCGGCCAGCTCGACGTCATGCTGATGAAGGTCGCCGACACCTATGACAACGAAGTCCGCACAACCATTGACCGCTTGCTTGCGATTTTCACGCCGGTGGTGACGCTGCTTTTGGCGGTACTGATCGGAACCATTGTGCTGTCGGTGCTGGTGGCGATTTTGAGTGTGAATGACCTGGTGGGCTGACCCCACGGGGAATGGAAAGAACAGGAGTCAGGAAATGTTGTTGAACATCAGTAACAGGAACGAGGGCCGGCGGATTGCCCGCTCGGCCGCGCGCGGCTTCACCCTGGTCGAGCTGCTGTTGGTATTGATCATCCTTGCCTTGATCGGTGGCCTTGTGCTGCCGAACATCATCGGCAGGGCCGAGGGAGCCAAGGTGAAGGCCGCCTCGTCGCAAATCGACCGGCTGTCCATGGCCGTCGAAACTTACTACATGGATACCAATGCCTTTCCCGATACCCTGGACCAGCTGGTCGACAATAATAGTGGTGTGTCGGGGTGGAACGGCCCGTACGTGAAGCGGTCTATCCTGAAAGATCCGTGGAGCCGCGAATACGTGTACCAGTATCCAGGTGAGAAGGGGCAGTTCGACATCACGTCACTCGGGGCAGACGGACAACCGGGCGGTGAAGAGAACGACGCTGACATCGACAACTGGGATTGAGGAGCGAATCCGCGCCGCATCTCCGGTCGCGTTTCGTTGTCTCTTTCGTTCGGTGTTGGCCGCTACGTAGGCGCCGTCCGACGGGATGAACTCGATGACTTCGTTTTCCCAACGTACACAAAAAAGCCGCGCGCGCCGGCGCCGCGAGCAGGGTTTCACCCTGGTTGAATTGATGGTGGTGCTGGTGATTGTGGCGTTCATGCTGACGCTGGTCGGGACGTCGATTTCGCAGAGTATCAGTGGGGCCGAGATGCGCACGGCGGCGCGCGGTGTAACCGCCGGTCTGCGTTACACCCGCACAAAAGCCATCCTGTCAAAGTCTGAGAAGGTGTTTCGACTCGATACCGAAACCAGGCGCTACACCGCCGCAGACCGCGACCCGGTGACGTTACCCGAAGGGATGAACGTAGAGCTCAACACGGCACGCTCCGAGTTGACCTCCGAAACCGCCGGCGGCATCCGCTTTTACCCGGACGGGGGTTCCACGGGCGGAAATGTCCGACTGGAGGCCAACGGTCGCGTGTATCAGGTGAACGTGACGTGGCTGACGGGCGAAGCCGCGATGGCGCAGGTGGAAGAATGAAAACTCGAGCGGACCATTTGACAAGCGCTCCGCGCCGTGACGGCGGCTTCACGCTGCTGGAACTCCTGCTGGCGTTCATGGTGTTCGCACTCAGCTTTGCTGTCGTGCTCGAAATTCTCTCCGGCTCGATGCGCAACACGGTTCGCGCCCGTCATTTTACCGAGGCAGCTCTGCTGGCCCAGTCGGTAATGGACCAGGTCGGTGTCGTGATCCCGCTCGAATCGGGCCTGCAGTTGTCGGGTGAGGACGAGGAGTACCGCTGGACTCTTGAGATGTATGTATACGAAGGCGGTGAGCAAAACACTGATCCGGTGCTGCTGGCCGAATTGATCGGTATCGGCCTGATGCAGGTCGACCTCTACGTCAGTTGGGGTGAGCCGCCGGTCGAACAGGTGCGCCGGTTTACGACGGTCAAAGCGCTGCTCGCTGGCCGCATGAACGAGGCGCCGTGATGATCGGCAATCGAACATTCCACAGGGCCCTGGGCTTCTCACTGGTAGAGCTGCTCTTGGCCGTTTCATTGATGAGCATGCTCCTGGCCCTGGCCTACGGCGGCCTGCGCGCGGCCACCCAGGCCACCGAGAAAGGACAGGCCATCCTTGACGACTCCAATCGAATCCGGATGGCTCACCAGTTCGTGCGCAGGCAACTCACGCAACTCTTGCCGCTCTCGTTCGAGGTGGATCCGACCGAGGATATCCGCATTGTGTTCACCGGCGAGAGTCAGCGCATCCGCTACGTCGCGCCGATGCCCGGATACCTGGGTTTCGGTGGTCCGCAGGTGCAGGAACTCGAACTGGTGCGGGGAGAGGAAGGAATGGAGTTGGTGCTTCGCCACGCCCTGTTGCAGGGTTTCGAGGACGAATACCTCTATGAACGAGAACCCGTCTTGTTGCTGGACAAAGTCGCGAGCGCGGGTTTCAGCTTTCTCGGAGAGGATGAAAACGGCGAGATCACTCAGTGGTCGGACCGCTGGGACGACGGCGCCATCCTGCCGGCTGCAGTGTCGTTTGAAGTGGAGTTCATTGAGGACGTGTACATCCACTGGCCGATGCTTGCAACCTCCGTGCGTGTGAACGGCACTAATGCGCTGGGCGACGACGAAGGCGTCATGAGCAAGGACTACACCACCACGATTCGCGAGTTGATGAACAAGCGGGGAAAACAGCAGTGACGTCGCGGCGCAAATTACGCCAAAAAGGGGTTTCGCCAGGAGCCAGGCGGCAGCGGGGTGTAGCCCTGGTGCTTGTGTTGTGGATACTCCTGCTGGTCACGATCTCGACCGGCGCCTACACGCTGACCGCGCGAATGGACCAGCTCGAAGCCCATACCGTGCTTTCGGGCACGCAGGCGCGCCTGGCGGCGGAGGCCGGCCTGAATTTTGCCGTGCTCTCACTGCGTGACCCGGACGATACGACGCGGCTCGTCCCGGATGGTCGCAGTTACTTCGTCAGCTTCGAGGGCATCGAGGTCGAGGTCCAGGTAACCGACGAGCGTGGCAAGCTCAATATCAACGCCGCCGGTGAGGATGTCTTCATCAACCTGCTGTCGAACAATGGCGTTCCCGTGAACGATGCAGAACTGCTGGCGGCCGCCATCAAGGACTGGACCGACATCGACGAGATCGAGCGTGCCAACGGCGCGGAGCTGGCGGCCTACGAATCAGCTGGGCTCGGTATCGGACCGGCCAACCGGAGGTTTCTGATGACCGAGGAGCTGCTGCAGGTGCTTGGAATGAGCTGGAATCTCTACATGCAGTTGGCGCCCGGCATCACCGTCCACGGCGGGGGCGCAGAACCCGACCCGGCTTACGCACCCCTGGAGGCATTGATGGCGCTTCCTGACATGACAGAGGAAGATGCCCGGAACTTCGTGGACGACAGGCACTCTGAGGAGTCATTGAGCGACCTGAACTTGAGCCTTCCGAACGGCGAGGTCGCCATGGCACGGGGGCGGGGGCTCACGTATAGTATCCTCGCCAAGGCGACCATGCCGAATGGCATCTGGGACCAGGTCGAGGCCACCATTCGTCTCGGCGGAAGTTCGGACGGCCGGCCGTACCGGGTCTTGCGATGGCGCGAAGGGTTTCATCACTGAGTAAAACATGGCAAATGCATTACAACAAAAACTGCAGGATTTGCGCAGCCGTGTTGGCACCGGCCCGGTCGGGAAGTTTTTATCCTGGTGGTGGGAGGAGCTGCGCCTGGCCATGCCGGAATCCTGGCAGCAGAAGCTGCAGCACGCCACTCGCCGCGTGGCGGTCAGTGAAGACGCCGGCCAGCTGGAAATAGGCGTCGACGAAAACCGCCGGCTTCAATCACTCGCCTCCTTGCCGCTCAGCCAGGATGCGGCCCTGCAGCGACAACAGGTCGAAGACCTTCGAATCGAAAACGATTTGACCGAGGCCCCGGTTTTCCTGTTGCTCGATGCTGACAAGGTGCTGGCCCGCGATGTGACGCTGCCGGCCGCGGCCGAGCAGAACCTGGCCCAGGTCCTGACATTCGAAATGGATCGCCAGACACCCTTCAAGGCTTCCGCCGTCTATTTCGACTGGGAGGTGCTGGAACGCGGGGGCTCGGGCGGCCAGCTACGCCTGAAGCTCTTCGTGGTCCCGCGGGGCGAAGTAGACGCGGCGCAGAAGACATTGGCCGGCCGGGGGCTTCTTGCGGCCGGTGTCGATATTCGTGAAGACACGCGAACCCTTGGTCTCAACCTGTTACCAGCCGAGAAACGCCACCGGGTGGTGAACAGCAAGTCCCGCCTCAATTGGGCATTGGGCGGTGCGGCCGCGGTGCTCCTGGTGTTGGTGATGGCCCTGTCCCTGGGCCTGCGCGGCCACCAGGTGAACGAACTCGAGGAGGCGATCGCCGAGGTGCGCGGCGAGGCCATGGAAGTGGACCGTATCCGCACGCAGATCGAGGGAGCGAGCGAGGCCGCGGGGTTCCTTGCGCTGCGGCGCTCCGAGTCTCCGCTTGCAGTGGAGTTGCTGGCCGACATCACCCGGTTTCTGCCCGATGACACCTACCTGGACCGCCTGGTCATCGGCCGCACGAGCGTCCAGATGCAGGGCAAGTCCACCAACGCCCAGCAGTTGATCGAACTCGTCAACGAATCTCCCTATCTCTCGGCGGCGGCATTCCGGGGCTCGACGAGGCTCGACGCCCGCAGTGGCCTCGAGATTTTCGAGATCAACGCGCAGATTGCGACGGGAGGCGGCGATGGTTCTGGTTCCTGAACAGGGCAGCGGCCGCCTGACCGCCATCCTGCTGCTGGTGATTGCGGTGATCCTGGTGTACCTGGTCGGTTTTCACTGGTTTATCGTGCGACACCTCGCCTACGGCGAAGAAATCGCCGGCCTCTCCGAACAGCTCGGACGATTCGAACGCGTGGCGGCGAACCGCGATCGCTACGAGGCTTTGCTGCAGGAATTACAGGAGCGCCGTTCAGACGAATCACTCTTTCTCTCCGGTGATGATTTCAACGAAGCGGCCGCCGAAATGTCGGAACAGCTCAACCAGATGATCCGCATCCAGACCGAGGACACCTGCCAGATCGTCAGCCGCCAGCCCGTTCGCCCGCGTGTCGAAGAGCGTTATCAGCGCGTCACGGTCAATGCCCGAATGCGCTGCGGCATCG
The DNA here is from genome assembly GCA_013042915.1 of Lysobacterales bacterium. Lineage (GTDB taxonomy): Bacteria > Pseudomonadota > Gammaproteobacteria > Xanthomonadales > SZUA-36 > JABDPF01. The sequence continues at coordinate 3,199 of JABDPF010000044.1, read as the reverse complement.
AGGACCTGACCAAGATCCTGTACTCATTGGAAACGGGCGTACCGATGGTGCTGGCAGAGGAGGTCACGGTGATCAAGCCGCGATCCCGTCGCACGTCGCGCAACGGGCAGCAGGTGCAGCAGCAAGTGTTGCTGGACATCCGGTTCAACATGTCGGGATACCTGAGGACCGCGCCGTGATCAGTCAGCTCAACGACAATCCGCTGGGTAAGGTGCTGAGCGGTATTTCGGCCGGCCTTCTCATTGTGCTTTTGTTGCTTGCCGCGGTGTGGCTGTTGCCGCCGTCCGCCCCCCAGGCGGCGGAGGGCACCGAGGGCCAGGCGGTCGACAGCGAAGTACCCGAACTGCAGGAAGCCAGGCCGATCGAGGAGTACGCGATCATCGTCGACCGCCCCGTATTCAACGAGAACCGGCAGCCGGTGATCGGTGGTGAGGTGCTCGACGGCGAAGATGACCCGCTGGCACAGCAGGAGGACGTCGAGGCCCCGGACGTCGAACTGGCCGGAGTCGTCATCACGCCGGACGTGCGGATCGCGACGCTCAGGCTGAAAGGGGAAACGGAATCCCTGGTGGCGCTGGAGGGCCAGCCCTTGCGCGGCGACTTCGGCAGTTGGAAATTGAGCAGCATCGAACCGCGCAGCGCGCTGCTGGAATCGGCCGAGGGCAAGAGAGTAAAGCTCGTGTTGCAGATCCATGACGCCATAATCGATGCACCACCACCCGGCCAGGAGGCGCCTGAAGATGGAGCCGATTCGGCGAGCAGCGGGCCCGGGGATGTGAAGCCGATGACGCGGGCGGAGGAGATTCGTCAGCGAATCGCGCAGCGGCGCGAGGAACTGCGCCGGGCGGCGGAAGAAGGGGGGCCGCCTCCGGAAACGCCGCAAATCAGCTACAAGGATGCGATCCAGTCCATGATCACCACCCGTAAGGAAGATCCGGAAAACGAGCAGGAAAACAATGACAGTGAACAATAAGGAACTTAAGGGCACATCTTCCGGCCGCCGGCGCCTGTCCCGGCTGCTCGTTATGAGCGCCGTGGCGTTGGTGACGGTAGCCTGCGCAACGCCCTATACGCCGGAGCGGCCGAGCACGGTGGGCAGCAGGCTGGCCGCAGAAGAGCGGCCGTCGGAGCAGGACGTGATCATCCAGAACCTGGCGCAGCCCGATCCGGGAATCACGGATACCGAGATTTACGAGGGTACGGGCGTGTTTGTCGATGAATCGGCAGCGCAGCCCCGGCCCCGGCCGGTGGCCGAAGACGGGGAAATCGTACTCAATTTCGAGGGCGAATCCATCCAGTCGGTCGTACACACCGTGCTGGGCGAGGTTCTGCAGGAAACCTTCGTGATTGCACCGGGTGTCGGGGGCGAGGTGACTTTTTCGACGTCCAAGCCGGTGACCCGCGAGCAGCTGATGCCGATCCTCGAACTACTGCTGCGCTGGAACGGCGCGACCCTTGTCTACAGCGAAGGGCGCTACAACGTCCTGCCCCTGTCCGATGCGGTCAAGGGCCACCTGACGCCGGTGATGGGCAGCGCCGAAAAGGCCCGGGGTTACGAGGTCAGGGCGGTGCCGCTCGAATTCATTTCGGCAACCGAGATGGCCAAGATTCTGGAGCCGTACGCTCGCGAGGGCGCGATCCTGAACGCCGACGCTTTTCGCAACATGCTTTTCCTGGCCGGTACGCCGGAGGAATTGAGGAATTACCTCAGGACGATCGACATCTTTGACGTCGACTGGCTCGAGGGGATGTCGGTGGGCATCTTCCCGCTGCAGACGGTCGATGTCGAGTCGATCATCGTGGAGCTGGAAGGCATCTTCGGCTCCCAGGCCGAGTCGCCACTGGCCGGGATGTTTCGCTTCCTGCCGCTGGAGCGGCTCGGTTCGGTGATGGTCATCACCTACCGCGAACAGTACTTGTACCAGGCTGAGGAATGGATCAAGATTCTCGACCGCGGCGCCGCGGGCGCCGGCAAGCAGCTCTTCGTGTACCGGGTCAAAAATCTCGAAGCCCCCGTGCTGGCAGGCTACCTGGCCGAATTGTTCGGTGGCGAGGGCGGAACATCCACCGGGCGCCGCGAAGGGGGCGCCCTGGCCCCCGGCCTCGAGCCGGCCTCGGTGGGGTCAGTCAACGATTTCAACCAGAGCCGCCTGGGCAGTGGCGGCAACCAGCAGAGCCAGAATCAGCGTCAGAATCGGCCGGGAGGCAGCAGTTCAGCGCTTGACCTGGGCGACACCGAAATCCGCATCACCTCGGTCGTCGAGACCAACTCGCTGTTGATCCAGGCCTCGCAGGCCGAATACAACTCCGTATTGGCGGCCATCGAGCGCATCGACATCGAGCCCCTGCAAGTGCTGATTGAATCCCAGGTGCTGAACGTCGAGCTGAACGAAGACCTGCAATTCGGCGTGAGCTGGTTTTTGACCAACAACCCGGCGCTGATCGACCCGGAAATCGGCGACATCAGCCAGTACGTGCAGTCAGCGAGCTTCGGCAGCCCGACCAACCTCCTGACCACGCTGGCAACGCCGCTGGGTGACGGCATGCCGTTTGTGCAGGCCACCATTTCGGCGCTCGATTCGGTAACCGACGTTCGCTCACTGGCTGCGCCTTCCTTGCTGGTGCGCAATAACGCGACGGCGTCGATCACGGTCGGCACGCAGGTGCCGGTGCAGTCCTCGTCGATTTCAACGGGCAACAACAACGTCGTGAGCAGCGCGCAATACGTGTCCACGGGCGTCACGCTGAACGTGACGCCGCGAATCAACCCCGGCGGCCTCGTCTACATGAATATCCAGCAGGATGTCAGTCGGCCCGGCGCACGCGACCCGGATATCTCCACCAGCGGCAACCCGCCCATCAACAACCAGACCGTCTCCACCGAGGTGGCCGTCCAGTCCGGGCAAACCGTGTTCCTCGGCGGGCTGATTTCCGAGCAGGACTCGCAGGGCCGAAGCGGCGTGCCGTTTCTGAGCCGAGTGCCGTTTATCGGCCCGCTGTTCGGGTCACGCACCAAGTCGGGCGCGCGCAGTGAGACCCTGGTAATGATCACGCCCACCGTGATTGAAAGCGCGGTGGACCTGAACCGCATCAGCGAAGAACTCGAGGACGAGTTCTCGGCCGTGCCGCCGCTGAAGATTTCCCGGCTGAACCGGGTCGATCGAACACCGATCATCGGTGGCGGAAACGTTGAAGACGA